>JAJKHX010000176.1 GCA_021154785.1 Nocardiopsis sp. | reverse complement strand
ACGAGTGGACCTTCGAAGACGGCCACGGCGTCATCGTGCTGTCCGAGGGCCGCCTGCTGAACCTGGGCAACGCCACCGGGCACCCGAGCTTCGTCATGTCCAACAGCTTCACCAACCAGGTCATCGCGCAGGTCGAGCTGTTCACCAAGACCGAGGAGTACCCGGTCGGCGTGTACGTGCTGCCCAAGCACCTGGACGAGAAGGTCGCCCGGCTGCACCTGGACGCGCTCGGCATCCGGCTCAGCCAGCTGACCAAGGAGCAGGCGGACTACATCGGCGTTCCGGTCGACGGCCCGTACAAGCCGGAGACCTACCGTTACTGACATCGCCGACGCGGGCCTCGCCGCCGAGGGCGAGGCCCGCATCCGTTACGCCGAACGTTCCATGCCTCTCCTGGCCGCCCTCATGGCACGCTTCGCCGCCCAGCAGCCGTTCAAGGACCTCGGCATCGCCGCCTGCCTGCACATCACCGCCGAGACCGCCATGCTGGTTCGGCTGCTGCAGGCAGGCGGCGCGGCCGTCGCGCTCGCCGCCTCCAACCCGCTGTCCACCCAGGACGACATCGCGGCCGCGCTCGCCGACCGGTACGGGATCGCGGTCTACGCCCGGGCCGGGGTCGACCGTAAGGGCTACTACCGGCACATCGAGCTGGCCCTGAACCAGGCGCAGCCGGACTTCGTCATCGACGACGGCGGCGACCTGGTCGAGACCCTGCACACCCGCGCGGCCGCCCTGCTGCCGGGCGTCAAGGGCGGCTGCGAGTCCACCGCCACGGGCGTGATCAGGCTCCGCCGGATGGCCGCCGAGGGCGCGCTGGCCTTCCCGGTCATCGCGGCCAGCGACACCGCGACCAAACGGATGGTCGACAACACCTGCGGCACCGGGCAGTCCGCCATCGACGGCATCCTGCGCGCCACCAACACCCTGCTCGCCGGGAAGACGGTGGTGGTGGCCGGGTTCGGGTCCAGCGGGCGCGGCGTGGCCGAGTACGCCCGCGGCTTCGGTGCCCAGGTCATCGTGACCGAGGTCGATCCGGTGCGCGGGCTCGACGCGTCGCTGCGCGGCTTCCGGGTGCTGCCGATGGCCCAGGCGGCGCCGATCGGCGAGATCTTCATCACCGCTACCGGGTCGGTCGACGTGATCGGCGCCGATCATCTCGCGGTCATGCGCGACGGCGCGATCCTGGCCAACGCGGGGCACTTCGACGCGGAGATCGACGTCCGGGCGCTGGCCGCGCTGGCGCTGGCCGTCTACCCCGGCGTACGGCCGCACGTGGACGCCTACGACCTTGGCGACGGCCGGACCCTGCTCCTGCTGGCCGAGGGGCGCGTGGTGAACCTGGTGGCCGCCGAGGGACATCCGCCCGAGGTGATGGACCTGGCCTTCGGCCTCGAGGCGCTCGCACTGGCCTGGCTAGCCGGCAACACGGATAAGCTTCCCGCCGGCGTGCACGAGGTGCCCGCCGGCATCGACGCCGAGGCGGCCAGCCTCATGCTCGCCACCACCGGCACCTCGATCGACACGCTCACCCCGGCGCAGCTCGCCTACCGGGAGTCCTGGCGGATCGGCTCCTGACCGTTAGCGAGTGGGGGTCGCCAGCTCGGGCTCGCCGGCCTGCGCGGGAACCGGCAGGACACCGTGGGCCGGCTCCGTTCCCGGGGCTGGCGGCCGGGTCAGCAGCAGCCACCCGGCCAGCCCGATCGGGTACATGAAGTACCCCCACCGGGTGGCCGGCGCCAGCGTGAACAGCACCGCCAGGCCGAGCGCGAGGCGCCAGGCCGCGGCGCGCGCGTCGGCCGGGGGCCGGACTGCCAGCGACACGGCGAAGCCGAGCCCGGCCGCGGCCAGCAGCCCGACCGCGGCCCAGTGCCCCGCCATCCCGGTCGTGGCCAGCAGGTGCCCGGGCAGCGGGCTGGCCGCCGGGGTCTTGTACTTGCTCAGGCCGAGCGGGAACAGCACGGTGTTCTGCAGGAACGCCCACGGGCGGCCCAGCGCCGCGGGCGCGGTCGCCACCGAGAGCAGGACGGCCAGGCCGAACGCGACCCCGGTAAAGCGCCAGGCCGACCGGGCCGCGTGCCGGGCGGCCAGCAGCGCGGCGAAGACCGGCACGGCGGGCCAGGCGGTGGCCTTCATCGCGCACGCCACGCCGAGGGCCACGGCCGCGCGGAACCATCCCGACGGCCGGGCGATCAGCGCCAGCGTGAGCAGCATCAGCGCGATCACCGGCGGGTCGGTGATCCCGACGGTGAGCGGGAAGGCGATCACCGGCGAGGCGGCCAGGAACAGGGCGGACAGCAGCACCCCGTGCCGGCACCCGGCGCAGCGCCGGTGCGGCGCCGCCGCCGTGAAGGCCGCCCAGATCAGCGCGATCGAGGTGAGGCTGAGCCACAGCCGCGGGTCGCCGAGCAGGCCGGTCGCGCCGAGCGCCCGGGGCAGCCCGAACAGCGCCATGACCGGCAGGTACGGGTTATAAGACAGCCAGTCGGCCAGCTGCCCGGTCGCCAGGTACGGGGTGCCGTGCTGCAGCAGCAGCCCGGCCGAACGCGAGATGACCTGCACCTCGGGCGTCGGCGCCACCCGGGTGACGAGCCACGCGACCGGCGCGGCCAGCGCCCCGGCCAGTGAGATCAGCACCGGCCAGATGACCGGCACGTTCCGGTGCCGGGTGAGCCAGATGACCAGCGTCGTCACCCCGTAGGCGGCCGCCGCCCAGATGGCCCAGGTCCGGTCCGCCTGCCCGGTGACCACGGCCAGCACGGTGGCATAGACGGTAAATACCCCGTTGGCGGCGAGAAGCCGGTTCCTGCTCAGCCAGTGCTGATGGAATAGCACTGGGTGATGATTGTGAACTTCCGCTACCGCTGCGTGCTCTGCCCGCGTGCCTTCCACTGTGCCGGTACCTGCCCGTTCACCCGTGATTCCCCTGATTTTTTCCAGCTGTGATCGCTTAGACCGGTAGAACTGCCCCCGAAAGCAGTTAAACCAACCTATCAGCAGGAATTACTGAGCTGCCGTTCAGGTAGGTGTGCCTAGAGGAGCTTCCAGTCGACCGGCTCGGCGCCCTGCTGCTCCAGGAGATGATTGGCGCGGCTGAACGGACGGGACCCGAAAAAACCATTGTGGGCCGAATTCGGGCTCGGATGCGGCGATTCCACGCACGGAACCCCCGCCAGCAAAGGCACCAGCGTCCGGGCGTCCCGGCCCCACAAGATCGCCACCATCGGCGTGCCGTCCGCGCTGGCTGCCCGGGCCGCCAGCGCCCGGATGGCCTGCTCGGTCACCTGCTCCCAGCCCTTGCCCCGGTGTGAGCCCGGCTTCCCCGGCTCGACGGTGAGCACCCGGTTGAGCAGCAGCACGCCGCGCTCGCTCCACGGGGTCAGGTCCCCGTTGGCCGGCTTGGGATAGCCGAGGTCTCCCGAATACTCGGTGAAGATGTTGACCAGGCTCGGCGGTATCCGCCGGGTCTCGGGCGCGACCGAGAAACTCAGGCCGATGGCGTTCCCGGGGGTAGGATACGGGTCCTGGCCGACGATGAGCACCCGGACGTCCTCGAACGGCTGCTTGAACGCCCGCAGCACGTTCTCGCCCGCGGGCAGGTACCGCCGCCCGGCGGCGATCTCGGCTCGCAGGAACTCGCCCATCGCGGCGATCTGGCCCGCCACCGGCTCGAGCGCCCGCGCCCAGCCCGGGTCGATGATGTTGCGCAGCGGTTCGGTCATGGGCAGCACTGTAGTGGCGCCCACCGACAAAACGACGGTCAAGACCTTTTGCCCGAACGAGCCAGGCGGCGAGCCCCGGTCCGCCGCCCCGTGACGCGGCCGGAGCGGGACCGGGTGGGGTTTGATATCCGGAATCGCCGGAAAAGCTATCCCTGAACCGGTGCCGCGACCTGGTAAGTGGGGGTAGCCTGCGTCCACGCAGTATCAATCACATGGAACGATGGGGCCCATGAAGGGACGAGTTCTTGTCGTCGATGACGACGCCGCCCTCGCCGAGATGCTCGGGATCGTGCTTCGCGGTGAGGGGTTCGAGCCGACTTTCGTCTCCGACGGCGACAAGGCGGTCGAGGTTTTCCGGGATTCCCGGCCCGACTTGGTCCTCCTTGACCTGATGCTTCCGGGCTCCGACGGGATCGACGTGTGCCGTCAGATCCGCGCCGAGTCCGGAGTGCCGATCGTGATGCTGACGGCCAAGACCGATACCGTCGATGTGGTCCTCGGGCTGGAATCCGGCGCCGATGACTACATCATGAAGCCGTTCAAGTCCAAGGAGCTGGTCGCCCGCGTCCGGGCCCGGCTGCGCCGGACCGACGAGCCGGCGCCCGAGATGCTCCAGATCGGCGACATCGTCATCGACGTGGCCGGCCATTCGGTCAAGCGCGACGGCGAGACGCTCAACCTCACCCCCCTCGAGTTCGACCTGCTGGTGGCGCTAGCCCGCAAGCCGCGGCAGGTCTTCACCCGCGAGGTGCTGCTCGAGCAGGTCTGGGGTTACCGGCACGCCGCGGATACCCGCTTGGTCAACGTGCACGTGCAGCGGCTGCGCGCGAAGATCGAGAAGGATCCGGAGCACCCCGAGATCGTGGTGACGGTGCGCGGTGTCGGCTACAAGGCGGGCCCTGGCTGAGCCCAGGGTGAAGGTGGCATCGGCACGCGCGGGCAGGCAGCGAAACTGGGTCACGACCTTCCGGCGGTCCGCCGTCGGGCGGGCCGTCGGCCGGCGGCTGCCGACCCGGGCCAAGCGCTGGCTGCGGGTGGGCCGCCGGTGGCAGCGCATGGTGCTGGCGCGGGTCAAGTTCCGCTGGCACCGGTCGCTGCAGCTGCGGGTGGTCTCGACCACCTTGCTGCTGTCCGTCCTGGTCATCGCCGTGCTCGGCTTCT
This sequence comes from Nocardiopsis sp., assembly GCA_021154785.1. Classification (GTDB taxonomy): domain Bacteria; phylum Actinomycetota; class Actinomycetes; order Streptosporangiales; family Streptosporangiaceae; genus Palsa-504. The sequence goes on along the minus strand of JAJKHX010000176.1, from coordinate 8,095 downwards.
TCCTGATCCAGTCGGTCGCGGCCGGCCTGCTGACCAGCGCCGAGAACGCGGCCGACTCCCAGGTCAGGAACGGCCGGACCGCCGCGCTCGGGCTATCGAGCGTGAACGTGCTCGAGCCGGCCTCCCCCTACGACGCGGCCACTGTCGTGAGCGTGGCCACCACCACGGCCCGGCTGCTCCAGCAGCCGAGCGGAAGCACCGGCAGCTACCTGGTCTTCATCCAGCTGACCGACATCGTCCCGGAAGTCGTCCACTGGGTAGGCCAGAGCAACGTCAACATCACCGCGACGATCCCGCCGGTCCTGATCAGCAAGGTGAAGGACGAGCAGCGCGGCGAGAACAACACCGACAAGGACACCGCCCCGCCGCTCTACGAGCCGACCACGCTGGTCTACAACTCCGGTACCTCGGTGCCGGCCCTCGCCGTCGGCGTCCCGCTGGGCGGTTACTACCAGCTGTACTACGTGTTCCCGTTCACCCAGCAGCAGGCCACCCTGCTGCTGGTGCAGCGCATCCTGGTCGGGGTGGGCCTGGCGCTGGTGGCGCTGCTGGCCGCGATCGCGTCGCTGGTCACCCGGTGGGTGGTGCTGCCGGTCCGGCACGCCGCCCAGGCCGCCCAGCGGGTGTCGGACGGGCACCTGGGGGAGCGGATGCAGGTACGGGGCGTGGACGACCTGGCCGCGCTGGCGACCTCGTTCAACGGGATGGCGGGCAGCCTGCAGGGCAAGCTCCGCGAGCTTGAGGAACTCTCCAACGTGCAGCGCCAGTTCGTCTCGGACGTGTCGCACGAGCTCAGGACGCCGCTGGCCACCATCAAGATGGCCGCCGAGATCATCTTCGAGGCCCGCGCCGAGCTCGACGCGGCGGCCGGCCGGTCGGTGGAGCTGCTGCAGAGCCAGCTGGAGCGATTCGAATCGCTGCTCGTCGACCTGCTCGAGATCAGCCGGTTCGACGCGGGCGCGGCCACCCTGGAAGCCGACCTCGTGGACATGTGCGACCTGGTACGGCGTTCGGCCGACGACGCGCAGCAGCTGGCCGAGCGCCGCGGCGGCCGGATCGAATTCCGGCTGCCCGCGACGGGCTGCTTCGCCGAGGCGGATCGCCGCCGGGTCGAGCGCATCCTGCGCAACATCTTCGTCAACGCGGTCGAGCACGGCGAGGGCAAGGACGTGGTGGTCACCACCGCCGTCGACAGCGACGCGGTGGCCGTCTCGGTCCGGGACTACGGCGTGGGGCTGCGGCCCGGCGAGGAACTGAAGGTCTTCGACCGGTTCTGGCGCGCCGATCCGGCCCGGGCCCGGACTATCGGCGGCAGCGGCCTGGGGCTGGCCATCTCGCTCGAGGACGCCCGGCTGCACGGCGGCTGGCTGCAGGCCTGGGGCGAGCCCGGCAAGGGCTCGGTGTTCCGGCTGACCCTGCCCCGGATCGCCGGGGCCGAGCTGGTCGGCTCGCCGCTGCCGCTCGGCCCCGACGAGGCGGAGGTCGCCGCGCCCAGCCTGGGCACCGGCCCGTTCCCGGTGGTGACCGAGATCTCCGGGGTGACCCCGCATGGCTAGTTCTTGGCTGGCCCGGTGTCGCCTGGCCTTGGTGCTGGCCGCCGCGGCCGCGTCGCTGGCGGGCTGCGTCGGCATGCCGAACAGCGGCTCGCCCGGGACAGTCGGCGCCACCCCGCAGGACACCACGCAGGACTCCGACTTCATCGGCGCCATCCCGGCCGGCCCGCAGAAGGGCTGGAGCCCGGCCGACATCGTGCAGGGCTTCCTGAACGCGAGCATCAGCTACCCCGTCTACAAGGACATCGCCAAGGAATACCTGGCCAGCCCGTCCGGCAAGCAGCAGCCCTGGGCCCCGACCTGGTCCGTCAAGGTGGTCGATCACGTCAATGTGCCCCCCGACGCCGACTACAGCCAGAACCGGCGAACGGCCACGGTGGACGTCACCGGCCAGGTCCAGGCCTCGTTCGACGGGTCGGGCCAGTACGTCGGGGCGCAGAAAGGGGGCTCGGGCGGCCAGCAGGCCGGCGCCGGGGCACCGGTCGCGACCCAGAAGTTCACGCTGGCCAAGGTCAACGGCGAGTGGCGGATCACGAACGCGCCCGAGTTCAGCTTCCGGATGCTGACCCAGCCCGACTTCGCCAAGGTCTACCGGGCGCAGGATCTGTACTTCTTCGACCCGACCGAGCAGGTGCTGGTGCCCGACGCGGTGTTCGTGCCCGCCGGGACCTCGCCCAATTCGCTGGTGGCCAACCTGGTCAACGCGTTGCTGAACCCCCCGCAGCCGCAATGGCTGCTGCCCGCGGGCAGCCAGACCTCGCCGGCCGTCACCGCGTTTCCCGCTCATACCAAGCTCTACAACGTGATGGTGGACGGATCCACCGCCACGGTCGACCTCCGCGGCGCCGCGGCGGGCGCCACGTCCGCGCAGCGGCAGCTGATGGCGACCCAGCTGGTGTGGACGCTGACCGGGCAGACCCCGAGTCCGCCGAACGTCCAGAGCCCGCCGAACATCCAGGCGGTCCAGATGGAGATCAACGGCAAGCCGTGGACGCCGGCCACCGTCGCCTGCCCGGAGGCCGGCGAGCCGGGCCAGAGCCCGGCGCAGAAGCTCTTCATGTACCGGTGCAAGAACCCTTACCCGGACACCACGTCGCCGGCGTTCTACTACGCCGCCAACGGGGAGGCGGTTACCCGCTGTGCGCCTCTGTCGCAGGTGATGGCCGGCAACGTGGGCCTGGTCCAGCCCGTCTTCGGCAAGACCGGTGCGGCTTCGCCCAAGCAGGCCTGCCAGGGCTCGGTCCAGGCCAGCACGCAGGCCACGCCGCCGTCCCAGACGCATCAAGGGCCTCCGCTGACCATGGTCGCCACCTCACCCGACGGCAAGTACCTGGCTGGATACGCTCCGGACGGGAACTCCCTTACCGTGTGGGCTTCGGGCCAGGCCAAGCCCGCGACCACGACCAGGACGTCGCCGTCAGGCGTTACCGCGATCGGCTGGGACCGCCGGGACTACCTGTGGGTGGCCGAGGGCAACGCCACCACGGTGGTCGCGCCGGCCGCCGGCGACAGCAAACCCGCTTTGATCGAGAACAGCTTCCCCGGGAAGATCCTCGGTCTCGGCATCGCCCCGGACGGTGTCCGGGTCGCCGCTATCGTGCAGGCTGGCTCAGGCACCGAGGTGGAGCTCGCGGCCATCGACAGCGGCACGGCGGCCCCCGGCCAGCTGTCCGCCCCCTTCGACCGGATGTCCATCGGGCAGACCGTGCAGCTCGGCCCCAATGTCCCTCACCCGGTCGCCCTGACCTGGTACGACGCGGACGACCTGCTCGTCCTAGACGGAGCCGGGGCGCAGACCTCGCTGTGGGAGGTCCCCGTCGACGGGCAGCCCGCCACCAGGCTGCCCGGCGTGCTGCCCAGCGCGATCTCCATCACCGCCAACAAGACGCAGAAAATCCTGGTGGCCGGGCTCACCGGCAACCGCCTGGAGGTTTCGGCGGGCCTGACAGGCCCGTGGCAGCTGCTCGGCGGCGTCGGCCAGAACCCGGCCTTCCAGACCCCCGCCTTCCCCCCTGCCGCCCAGTCCTGACCGCTCGGCCGCGGCGCAGCCCAAGCCCGCTCCGGCCGTCGCCGCGCCTCGCCCTGGTTTGCCCGAACGCCTTTCGGGCCGCCGGACACGCCCGGGTTGCAGGAATCGGGCTTCAGTAACACTGGTCCCCTCGGTCCCAGGCCCGCTAGCGCAGCTTTGCCGGATATGACGTGAAATCCCAGGTTGTTGCGGCCTGGCCATCCCGCAAGCCCGGCTTCGCGGTCTGTCCCGAGCAGGCAAGTCAACGTTATGCAGTCGTTATATAACGAAATGTTACTGATCGCCTACAAGTCCCTCCTGACATTCGCGCTCCGGAGAGCTAGCGTTCAGACATGGCACTCGCCCGGGCCCGTGGTTGCGCCCGGCGTGGCTTCCCTCCGGGGCGTCACGCCAGGCAAGCCGATGCCAGCCGCAGGCGAAACGGCCCACGTAAGGCGACTTCTCGTCGACCGATCACGGTGCGGCTTAGGAGTAAGTCCTGCCTCGACGGGAGATACCGAGTCTCCCGGATAGGGAGAAGGGCAGTAGTGGCACACAGAAAGCCGCGAACCCCTCAGCAGGCGAATGTGGGGTCGAAGACCAGGTCGGCCGGGCGAGTGCCACCCACCTCACACAGCGTCGCCCAATCGGGTCGAATTCCATGTGGATTGGGCGCAACCGGACTGGAAGGGGGATCGAGATGGAAGTCATAGTCAAGGGGCGTCACATCACCGTCCCGGCACGTTTCCGTCAGCACGCGACCGCCAAGCTGGCCAAGCTGGAGAAGCTTGATCAGAAGGCGGTACGGATCGACGTGGAGGTCTCCGAGGAACGTAACCCCCGGCAGGCTGACCGCCGCGAGCGCGTCGAGCTGACCATACGGTCCCGTGGTCCCGCGATCAGGGCCGAGGCGGCGGCGGACGACCGGTACGCCGCCCTCGACCTCGCTTGCGCCAAGCTCGAGTCGCGCCTGCGCCGGATGGCCGACCGGCGCAAGGTCAAGGACACCGTCTCGGTGCGATCGCCGGGCGTGCTGGCCGGAGCCGAGCTGGACGGGGTGGGGCGCAGCGGAGCTGGCCTGACCGGAGCGGGGCCGGATGGCCAGCCGCCGCCGACGGCGAACGGGGTCGTCGGGCCGCGGGCCGGCCATGCCGACGACCTGGACGGGGCCTCCGGCTTCGACGACTCCGAACGGCAGGTCGGCCTGGTCCCGATCAAGATGGAGGGGGACGGCCCGCTGATCTTGCGCGAGAAGGTGCATGCGGCGAGCCCGATGACCATCGACCAGGCGCTGCTCGAGATGGAGCTCGTCGGCCACGACTTCTACCTTTTCCACGACCGCGAGTGCGACCGCTTCAGCGTGGTTTACCGCCGCCGCGGTTACGACTACGGGGTGATCCGCCTGGTCGAGGAGTAATTCCCGGACGCGCCGGACCTGGTTCTGGCGCTGACCCGCGTCCCGTGAGGTGATGGCGCGTATGTCCGAGTGGTCCGGCCGCTCTATCGTGGGATGCGCGGTACGCGCGCGCTGAAGCATGGTGGCCGGGCCAGGACCGGATTCCCGGCCGCAAAGGCGCGATGCGAGCCGGGCACGAGGGTGCCCGGCTTGCATCGCGGGCCCAGGTCGGTAAGAGTCTGATCACATGCCGATCATGGTCAGCCTGGCGGCCTGGTGCGGTGGAGGCGGGCGGTGTTCCCCGAGGGAGGCAACGAAGTGAGCGCCATGAGCGACAGGTCGGCCACGGCTGCCGGGCGGCCGGGGGCGGCCAAGCGCCCGGATCCCATCCGGGTGCTGATCGCCGATGATCACGCGCTGTTCCGGCGTGGCCTGGAGATGGTTCTCGCCGAAGAGGACGACATCGACATCGTCGGGCAGGCTAGCGACGGGACCGAGGCGGTGACCGTCGCCGGCGAGTCGCTGCCCGATGTCGTGCTCATGGACATCCGGATGCCCAAGATCAGCGGCATCGAGGCGTGCCGGGCGACCAAGGAGGTCGCGCCGAGCGCGAAGATCGTCATGCTGACGATCAGCGACGAGGAAGAGGACCTGTTCGAGGCAATCCGCGCGGGCGCTAGCGGCTACCTGCTGAAGGACATCCCGCTGGACGAGGTGGCCGAGGCGGTCCGCTCGGTGCACGGCGGCCAGTCGCTGATCAACCCCTCGATGGCGGGCAAGCTGCTCACCGAGTTCGCCACGCTGGCCAAGCGTGACACCGAGGAAGAGCGGGTGCAGCACGTCGCCCCGCCCAAGCTCACCGACCGCGAGATGGAAGTGCTCAAGCTCGTCGCCCGCGGCATGAACAACCGCGACATCGCCAAGGAGCTGTTCATCTCGGAGAACACGGTGAAGAACCACGTCCGGAACATCCTGGAGAAGCTCCAGATCCACTCCCGGATGGAAGCCGTGATGATCGCCGTCCGCCAGAAACTCATCGAGTTCAGCTAACGCTCCGCCATCCCGCTCGCTCTGCTAGCCCCGCTCGCCAAGCCATCTCCCACCCACCTCCGGTTCCTCTTCCCTCACCTGGGATGACGGCAGTCTCGCTCTGGCCGGGCGCGTTCGGTGTCGATGGGCCAGGTGACAGGCTCCTTGCTGCCCGGTGTGCCATCGGCTCTCAGTCTGCCGCGGACGTCCCGGCTCTCACTTCCCCTTGACGCATGCTGCTCTCACGCCCCGCCCGGCGGCCGGGCCACCGAGCGCTTTCTCGATCCGTCCGCGGGCACTGACCGGGCGGGACGTGGGGAAATGTCGCGGGGGACGGCTAGGGTGTGAGGCTATGGATGCGCCTGCGGCCGAGGTGACCCTCACGCCTGATGACGTCCGCCGGATGACGCTGCGCGCGCAGGGGTTCCTGGGTGCGACGTCGTGGCCCCGGTCGCGGACCGGGGTGGCCGCTATGCTGCGCCGGGTGGGCGCGGTCCAGCTGGACACGATCAGCGTGCTGGCCCGCTCGCACGAGCTGGTCGCCTACGCGCGGCTCGGGCCGGTGCCCCGGCCGCAGATCGAGCAGGCGTACTGGCACGACACCAAGCCCGCCGCCTTCGAGTACTGGGCCCACGCCGCCTGCGTGCTGCCGATCGAGCAGTGGCCCTACTACGCCTTCCGTCGCCGGGCGTTCCAGGCCCGGGGCGTGCGCTGGCACCAGGTCACCCCCGAAACCTGCGACAAGGTGCTGGCCCGGCTGCGGGCCGAGGGACCGCTGACCGCGACGCAGCTGGGCGGGGCCAAGGCGGGCGGCCCGTGGTGGGACTGGTCGGACATCAAGATCGCGGTGGAGTGGCTGCTCGACACCGGCGCGGTCATCTGCGCGCGGCGGACCGGCTGGCGGCGGGTCTACGATCTGCCCGAGCGGGTGCTGCCGGACGAGCTGCTCGGCGCTGAGCCCGCCGATCCGGAGTGCCTGGCCTACCTGGCCGGGGTCGCCGCCGGTGCGCTTGGCGTAGTCACCCCGGCCGACCTGGTCGAGTACCACCGGCTCAACTTCCTCGGCGCCAGGTCGCCCCGGGACACCAAGCGGCTGCTGACCGACGCCGCGCTAGCGGCTGGCCTTACCCCGGTGGCGCTGGCCGGTGCCAAGGACCAGGCGTGGGCGGATCCGGCGGCGCTGGCCGAGGCGTCGGCCGGGCGCCGCGGGCGGAACCGCGTCACGCTGCTCTCGCCGTTCGACTCGCTGATCTGGGACCGTAAGCGGACCCGGCTGATGTTCGGGTTCGAGCACAGCCTCGAGGCCTACGTGCCCAAGCACAAGCGGGTGCACGGCTACTTCACCATGCCGCTGCTGGCCGGCGGGCAGCTGGCCGGGCGGGTGGATCCGGCCCGGGAAGGCAAGACGCTGGTGGCCCGCAAGGTCTCGCTGGAACGCGCGACCGCGGCCGAGCCGATGGCCCAGGCCCTGCGCGAGGCGGCCACCTGGGTCGGCTGCGACAACGTGCGGCTGGAGCAGATCGAGCCCGCCCAGCACGCCTCCCGTCTCGTCGCCGCCCTCACCCGGATGACCTGAGCGGGGCCCGCGCCGGGCCCGGGTGCGTACCCGGGCCGGGCCCGGGTGCGTCGAAGCGCGTCAACAAGCCCGGGACCACGACTGCCCCGGGCGCGTGGAGGGATGAACGAGAGGGAAACCCGGCTCGTTTGGGATAAATCCCTTTAGTACCAATCTTCCATGACGCGCGTGGCCCAGCCCACGATGCAGCCGATGACGACGATCGCGGCGCCGGTCCAGAAAAGCCACCAGGTGGGACCGATGGGCAGCGCGATCCCGCCGACGATGAAGCCGATGATGATGATCGAGGTGACTACCCATGAGATCGGCCGTCCATGGTGCGCCTCGTGCCCGTACGTCTGGCCGGTCTGCGCATCCAGGCCGCGCGCCCCGGTATCTCCCGTCTCCGTCACCGATGTCGGCTGCTCGGTCACTCCAAGCTCCTCTCCCTCGTTTACGCTCCTATTATTCTCCGGGAAGTGCGAGACTTGGCACCAGCCGGCCCCTGGACACCGGCTACCGATCGTCCGCGTCCGCGTGCGACTCGGTTTGGT
>JAJKHX010000175.1 GCA_021154785.1 Nocardiopsis sp. | reverse complement strand
GGTGAGACCGACGGCGGCGACCAAGGCCGCGATACCCTTCGCTGCCCGGGCAGTGATGTAGCTGATCATCTTTCCCGACCTCCAGCATCCCCCACCGTGGTTTCTGTCGCTGACGTCAACCTAGCGGGATGTGCCTTCGGCTTGTTATCGGCCCGCGAAGGCCCGCGGATAGCGGCCCGGGGGAAGCTATCGAGCGGCCGGCTGGTCAGCAACTGCCCTGTGACGAAATAGCAGGTGTCGTGGAATGAGAATTTCCGCACGGGTCCTCGACGGTACCTACGGAAAATGTGCGGTCGGGGTGCGCGCCTACCTGGCGTGCGCCAACGGGGACGGGTGGACTCCGGTGGCCGCATCTGAGACTAACGGCAACGGGTGCATCGAGGACTGGGACGGCTGGCACCTGGAACGCGGCCTTTACCGCATCGTGTTCGACAGCGACAGCTATTTCGCCGGACTGGGCGCGGTCACCGCCTACCCCGAGGTGGCCGTCATCTTCCGCATGCAGGAAGAGTCCGCGAAATTCCAGGTTCAGATCACCATATCTCCCTATTCATATTCCACTTATTTCGGGACCACGGACGGTCAGTCAGGGAAATCCTAGGTGAGCGCAGCTGCGCGCTGATGAGCCAGCGTCGAGAGTGCAGGCAGGAGGACGGGACTGCGATGGCCGAATCCGTTCAGCGCGACATTGATGCCATGGGCCGGACTGTCGTCTCGCTGCTCAGGATGCGGGCTTCGAATCAGCCAGGACAGGTCGCCTATGCCTTTGCCGCGGAGCACGGCGGCAGGCAGGAAATCACCTACGCGGAGCTCGACCGCAAGGCCGCCTCGATCGCCTGCCTGCTCGGCGATCTGGGCCTGCGCGGCAAGCTCGCCATGCTCCTGTACCCGCCCGGCTTTGATTACGTGGCCGCCTTCTTCGGCTGCCTGTACGCCGGCGCAATAGCCGTCCCGGCCTGCCCGCCCGACCCGCTGCGCCCGGACCGCTCGCTATCGCGCCTGGTCGCGGTGGCCCGGGACGCCCAGCCTGCCGCCGTGCTGACGACGGCCTCGGTTAGTTCCGCCCTGCTGACGCTGCTCGGATCGGTGCCCGGGCTGTCCCGCCTGCGCGTCGTCGCCACCGACCGGGCGCCTGCCTGGGCGAGTCCGGACGCCGGGTTCGCCCAGGCCAGCGCCGAATCGATCGCCCTGGTGCAGTACACCTCGGGTTCTACCTCCGCGCCTAAGGGCGTCGTCCTCACCCACCAGAACCTGATGAGCAACTCCGCCCAGCTCCATCGCCTGTTCGGTCACTCGCCGGAAAGCCGCGGCGTGAGCTGGCTACCGCTCTACCACGACATGGGTCTCATCGGCGGTATCCTCCAGCCGCTGTACGGCGGCTTTCCCGTGACGCTCATGCCGGCCGCCGATTTCGTCCGCCGGCCGCTCAGCTGGCTCGAGGAAATCTCCCGCACCGGGGCCACGACCAGCGGCGGTCCCAATTTCGCCTATGAGCTGTGCGTGCGCAGGACGACTACGGAAGAACGCTCGCGGCTGGACCTGAGCCGCTGGCGGGTCGCGTTCAATGGCGCCGAGCCGGTCCGCGCCGGCACGATGGACGGTTTCGCCCGGGCCTTCCGGGCGGCCGGTTTCCGGCGCAAGGCGTTCAGCCCCTGTTACGGGCTCGCCGAGTCCACCCTCATCGTCACCGGCGGCTTTCCGTGGTCCCGGCAAAGAGCCAAGGCGTTCGATGCCGAGTCGCTGCGGCGCGGCGCCGCCCTCCCCGCCGTGGACAGCCGCCCGTCGCGGCGGCTGGTCTCCTCCGGCCGACCCGGAAGCGGCCACCGCGTGCTGATCGTCGATCCGGTCACGCATACCGAACTCGCCGCGGGCCAGGTCGGCGAGATCTGGATCTCGGGCCCGAGCGTCGCCCATTCGTACTGGGAGCGGCCGGCCCAGACCAGGGAAACCTTCGGGGCGCGGCTGACGCCCACCGGAGCGGGCCCGTTCCTGCGTTCGGGGGACCTCGGCTTCAGGCTCGGCCGGCAGCTGTTCGTCACCGGCCGGATCAAGGACCTGATCGTGGTGCGCGGGTATAACCACTACCCGCAGGATCTGGAGCTGACCGCGGAGGGCGCCCACCCGGCGCTCAGGGCAGGATGCGTCGCCGCCTTCACCGCCGCCGACCGCGACCGGGAACGGCTGATAATCGCGATCGAGATCGCCCGGCACGCCCCGCAGCCCGACGTCGCCGAGGTGGCAGGCGCGATTCGCGCGGCCGTGGCCGCGCAGCACGGGATCCAGGTGCACACGGTCGTGCTGCTGCCGCCGGGCGGGATCCTCAAGACGGCGAGCGGCAAGATCCAGCGGGGGCTGTGCGCCACCATGTTCGAAGCCGGGCATCTCACCGAGGTCGGCCGCGACGCGATCGGCGATTCGGGCGACGGCCCGCCGCAGGTCGAGCGGGCGAGCTTGCTGGCCGCACCGCAGGAAACCCGGCAGCACCTGCTGCGTGAGTACCTGGGCAGCCTCATCGCCTCGGCCTGCGGGACGACACCCGGGCAAGTGACCGGCGTGCCGCTGCTGGCCCTGGGCATCGATTCGTACGCCACGGTCAGCATCCAGCATTCGATCCAGCGGGACCTGCAAGCCCATGTCACCGCCGCCGACTTGGCCCACGCCGCCAGCGTCGCGGACCTAGCGGCACGGCTGGACGAGCAGATCACGGCCCGCGCGGAGCCGCTCCAGGGCGTGGTGCCGGAACAGCCGCCGGGACAGCATGCGGCGGACCGGGAACTCGTTCGGGTGTATTGCTGGACCGGCGGGTCGCGGGTGCCGCTGCACGCCGATTCCGACCCCGCCTGAGGTCTTTCCGCTTCCCGGTCCTTCCGCCGGTACCTCTCGCTGCCGTTTTCACCGGTACCTGTTGCTGCCGCTTTTACCAGCATTCTCCGCTGCCGTCTTCCAAGGACATCTTCCGCGGTTCTCTGACCCGCCGCCTTTCGCTCTGGACGTCATGCCGAAGGCGCACTGCGGGGGTATCGAAAGTTGTAGACCAGATACCTCCTGGCATGCACCGGGGAGAATATCGATCGAGCGGCGCGTAACTTTAGGCGGAATCTAATTGCCGGACCCGGGAACCCGGCTTAGTGTGCAGCCAGTGGGGCAGTAACGATTAGTCCTTCCAGTGGCAGCGGGCGTGCCACCGTGAAATGGTTACCGAGAGGCGGCTATGGCGGTTCTGATGACACCGGATGCGGATTTCCGTATGGCTGAAGAAAGCACCGCCGTAATCTCGGGTAATGCCATTCCGGATCCCATGGCCCTGATCGATCAGCTGCCCGAGGTCAGCGTGCCGGTCAGCTCCCTGGTCCCCGGATTCCACCTGCGCCAGGACGGGACCGACGCGGCCCATGTCCGGCTGCTGGCCGACGCGGCCGGGTCGGCGCGGCTGCCGTCCATCCTGGTCCAGCGGTGCGGTACGCGCATCATCGACGGGATGCACCGCGTTGAGGTCGCGAAGCTGCGCGGCGAGTGGAACATCAGGGCGCGCATCGTCGACTGTACCGACGAGGCAGCGCTCGTGCTCGCGGTCAAGTCGAACACCCTGCACGGCCTGCCGCTGACCCGGGCGGATCGCATCTCGAGCGCCAAGCGCATACTCGCGGACCACGCCGACTGGTCTGACCGCTCGGTGGCGGTCATCACCGGCCTGAGCGCGAAGGCGATCGCTTCGCTCAGGAACAGCTCGACCGGGGAGATCCCGTTCTACGGCAAGCGCCTGGGCCGGGACGGCAAGCGGCGTCCGATCGTGCCCTCGGAGGGCAGGCGGCGGGCGGCAGAGTACATCAGCGCGCACCCGGACGCTTCGCTCCGGGAAGTCGCCAGGGAGACCGACGTGTCGCTCGGCACGGTCCATGACGTGCGCGAGCGGATGCGGCGCGGGGAAGAGCAGCACGGGCACGTTCCCGGCCGGCCGGCCGGGCCGGCTGCGGCGGCCCAGACCGAACTCGCCCCGGCCGACGGCCCAGGACCCGTCACGGCGGAATCCGCCTCGACAGGTCCCGCCGTGATGAGGGCCGCCCCGGTGGGTCCCACCCCGGAGGGGCCGGTCGTGACCAGCCCGCCGATCCGGGCCCTCCACGCCGCCGTCGCGGCGCGCGGTGCCCCCCGGGTGGCCTGGTCGACGGTGGCCACCAAGCTGGCCGGCGACCCCACCATCAGGTACACCGAGGGCGGCCGGGCCTTCCTGCGCTGGATGTCCGGGCATTCGATGCAGTCGGACGAGTGGCGGGAGTTCGTCGACGCCATCCCGCAGCACTGGCTGGACGAGGTCAGCCGGATCGCGGTGAGCATGAGCGAGGAGTGGCGCCAGTTCGCCGACCGGCTGGGTAGCAAGATGGAAGCCGCCAGCTGAACGAACCCCGGCTGTCTGCGGGCCCCTATAGTGCAACGTGACCTCTACGCAGACGCGCGCGGATGCCGCCGTCAAGGTCGCCGCCCGCCTGGGCATCCACAGCAGCGACCCGGTTGTCCTGGCCGACGGCGCCAACGTGGTCGTGCACCTGAGCCCCGCCCCGGTGGTGGCCAAGGTGGCCGCGAGCACCACCGCCGTCCGTGCCGCAGCCGCCTGGCTGCAGCGCGAGCTCGACGTGACGCGGTTCCTGGCCGGCCGGGGCACCCCGGTGATGACGCCGAGCCCGGAGGTTCCCGCCACCGTCCACCACGGCGACGGCCAGGTCATGTCCTTCTGGACATATGTGAGCCCGTCCGGCGACGCCTCGTCCGGTGACGTCCTGGCCGGTGAGGACGTCATCGGCCCGATGCTGCGCGATCTGCACGCCGAACTAGCCCACTATCCCGCTCACCTCCCGGTCCTCGCCCCGCTCCAGGACATCCCGTCCTACCTAGCCCGCCCGCAGACCACGCTGACGCCCACCGAAGCGGCCGCCCTGGCCGCCGCCCACGCCCGTCTGATGGCCGAGCTCGGCTCCTTTCCCGTCCGCCCTCTGCACGGCGACGCCGGGGCGGGCAACCTGATGGACACCGATTCCGGCTGGATCTGGCACGACTTCGAGGACACCTGCTCGGGTCCGGTGGCCTGGGACGTGGCCGCGTCGACCGCCAGCCAGCGGCTGGACGCCCAACGCGTCCTGGCCGCCTACGGCGAACCAGTGGACCCGGCCCAGCTCTCGGCCTGCGAGCAGCTCCGGCGGCTGCACCTCACCATCTGGTACAACCTGTACGCCGAGCGCCTGCCGCACCTGCGTCCCCGCGCCGCCGAACTCCTCACCCGATGGCCACCCCACTGACCCGGTCCCCGCCTCGCACCGCATGCTGCGCTACCACACCATGCACTACGAACTACTCCCGCCGTGACGTGAACCCCGGGCCCGCTACCCGGCGCGGGCTGGTGGTCCGTGGCTATGCAGCATCTTGGTCTTGTCCTTGTTCCAGGCGGTCGTCGTCCCGTCCGGGTTGACCACGAGGGTCCAGCCGAGCCGGTGGATCATCACCTGGTGGTGATAGCTGCACAGCAGGACGCAGCCGGTGAGGCTGGTCGTGCCGCCGTTGGCCTTGTGGGTGGTGTGGTGGACCTGGCAGGCGGCGGCGGGCTGGTCGCAGTGTCCGGCCCATTCGCAGTGCCCGCCGCGGAGCCGGTCCGCGTTCCTGATCCCGGCCGGGACCGTCTCGCTGTACCCGATGTCCAGCGGCAGGCTGCCCCCGCCCAGCCGGGCGCCCAGCAGCCTGCGCCGCAGGAAGCTGGCCAGCCCTCCGGGGCCGGAGAGCAGCTCGACGGCCTTGCCGATGACGGCCTGCTCGAGGGCTTCGCGGGACCGGCCGCCGCCGAACGCGGCGGGTACCTCCGGGCCGCCGCCATCATGGCCGCTGCCGTCCGCGCGGTCCCCGGTACCCGGGCCGTTCCCGGTCTCCTCATGCTGCGCAATGCTGTGGCGGAGCCGGTCCAGCTGCACGCATAGCCGGATCAGATCACCGAACGCGTCCGGGTTCACCTCCCCGGTCACCACCGGCGCCACCGCCGCGTC
>JAJKHX010000174.1 GCA_021154785.1 Nocardiopsis sp. | reverse complement strand
CACGCCGAACGTGAACGGGCAGATCTGGCCGGGCAGCGAGTTCTTGTCCAGTTCCTCGAACGGCCCCGCCACCACGTTGCGGACCAGGACACCGGGGACGAGCTCGACCGTAGGCGGCGTGTCCCGGCAGACCGCCCGGGTGAAGATCTCCACCTCGACGCCGCGGCGGGCCAGCTGCCGGGCCACCTCGACCACGTAGACGTTGAGGCCGCCGGCGTCGCCGGTGCCCGGCTGGTCGAGGGGGGAGGTGTGCAGGCTGATGGTCGCGATCCGCTTCGGGGCGCGGCTTACCGCGTCCATGACCACGTCATACACGTCGTAACCAACCTCGGCGGGACCCGCGCTGTTCCCGCGCTAGGCTGTGGGGCCATGAGGACGCTGGTGCTGCTTCGTCACGGCGAAAGCGAATGGAACTCCAAGGGCCTGTTCACCGGGTGGGTGGACGTGGCCCTTTCGGCGACCGGCGCCCAGGAGGCGGCGAACGGGGGCAAGCTGCTGGCCCAGTCCGGGCTCCGGCCGCACGTCGTGCACACCTCGGTGCTGACCCGCGCCATCCAGACCGCCAACATCGCGCTCGAGGAAGCCGGCCTGCTGTGGCTCCCGGTGAAGAGATCCTGGCGCCTCAACGAGCGGCACTACGGCGCGCTGCAGGGCAAGGACAAGGCCAGGACCCGGCAGGAGTTCGGCGACGAGCAGTTCATGCTGTGGCGCCGCTCCTACGACGTGCCGCCGCCGCCGATCGCCGACGACGACGAGTTCTCCCAGGCCGGCGACGCCAGGTACGCGGGCCTGCCGGCCGAGGCCCGGCCGCGGACCGAGTGCCTCAAGGACGTCATGGTGCGGATGCTGCCGTACTGGTACGACGCCGTGGTGCCCGACCTCGGCCCGGACCGGACGGTCCTGGTCACCGCGCACGGCAACTCGCTGCGGGCGCTGGTCAAGCACCTGGACGGAATCAGCGACGATGACATCGCGGCGCTGAACATCCCCACCGGCATCCCGCTGGTCTACCAGCTGGACGACGAGTTCAAGCCGGTGACCACGGGCGGCCGGTACCTGGATCCGGAGGCCGCGGCGGAGGCGGTCGAGGCGGTCAGGAACCAGGGCCGGTAGCCGTCGAACCTGGCATTAAGGGATGTTTGCCGCAAGGTGAACAACCGTCGAATATCGCCCGGGTGAGCCGGCCGGCGCTGTTGCCCGCGCGGATCCGCCGCATACCATGAGTCATGTGAGTCTTCACTGGTCACCGCCTTGGCCTGGGCTGGTTACGGAGATTGCGTGGCGATAAGAGCCAGAACCCCGGGCGCCGGCGCCACCCCCGCCCGGCCGCCCCGCGGCACCCGGCTCCGGACGGCCCCGCAGCCGGCCCGCCTGCCGCCGGGCATCGCCTCGGTCCTGTCCGTTCTCTCCTCGTCCGCCGTGGTCGTCGACAGCAACGACCGGGTGCTCCGGGCGAGCGCCGCGGCCCGGGCGTTCGGGCTGGTCAAGGGCGATCGCCTGATGGTTAGCGAGCTGGCCGCGCTGGCCCGCCAGGTCCGCCGGGACGGCGAGATCAGGGAGGGCGAGTTCGAGGTGCCGGTGCCCCGGTTCGGCGGCCGCACCACGAGCTTCGCGGTCCGGGTGGCGCCGCTCGGCGGCGCCGTCGGCGGCGGCGGCCTGGTGCTGGTGCTGGCCGAGGACCAGACCGAGAGCCGCCGGGTGGAAGAGGTCAGGCGGGACTTCGTCGCCAACACCAGCCACGAGCTCAAGACCCCGGTGGGCGCGCTGGCGCTGCTGGCCGAGACCATCGAGGACGCCGCTGACGACGCCGAGGCGGTGCGCCGGTTCGCCGGCAAGATGCGGCAGGAGGCGAACCGGCTGACCAGCCTGGTCCAGGACCTGATCACGCTGTCCCGGATCCAGGCGGCCGAACCGGTGCCCGACCCGCGCCCGGTCGACATCGAGGCGGTGGTCGCCGAGGCGGTGGACCGCTGCCGGATGAAGGCGAACGCGCGCGGCATCACCCTCGCCACCGTCGGCGGCCGCGGCCTGTCCGTCCTCGGCGACGAGGACCTGCTGGTCACCGCGCTGCGGAACCTGCTGGAGAACGCCGTGGCGTACAGCCCGGAGAAGACCCGGGTGATCATCACCACCCGCAAGACCGCCGAGGGCAACGCCGAGGTGAGCGTGGCCGACCAGGGCATCGGCATCCCCGAGCGCGACCTGGAGCGGATCTTCGAGCGTTTCTACCGGGTCGACCCGGCGCGCTCCCGCGCGACCGGCGGCACCGGCCTCGGGCTGGCCATCGTCAAGCACGTGATGGCGGCCCACAACGGCAAGGTCACCGTGCGCAGCGTCGAGGGCGCCGGATCCACCTTCAGCCTGTACGTACCGCTGCGGAGCGAGCATGACGGCACTGGCGCCGCCTGAGACGCGCCGGCCCCCAGAGCACCGTTAGCCCCCAGGGAGGGACCAAGTGACACGTGTGCTGGTTGTCGAGGACGAGGACTCGTTCAGCGACGCCATCTCGTACCTGCTGCGCAAGGAGGGGTTCGAGGTCGCGGTCTGCGCGACCGGACCCGACGCGCTCGAGACCTTCGACCGGACCGGCGCCGACCTGGTCCTGCTCGACCTGATGCTGCCGGGCCTGCCGGGCAGCGAGGTGTGCCGGTCGCTGCGCGAGAAGTCCAGCGTGCCGGTGATCATGCTGACCGCCAAGGACAGCGAGATCGACAAGGTGGTCGGGCTCGAGCTCGGCGCCGACGACTACGTGACCAAGCCGTTCTCCTCGCGCGAGCTCATCGCCCGGATGCGCGCGGTGCTCCGCCGCCGCGGCGAGCCCGAGGACGCGCCGGAGTCGGCGCTGGAGTCCGGCCCGGTCCGGATGGACGTGGACCGGCACGTGGTCACCGTCCGGGGCGGCAGCGTGCAGCTCCCGCTGAAGGAGTTCGAGCTGCTCCAGGTGCTGCTCCGCAACGCCGGCCGGGTGCTGACCCGGATGCAGCTGATCGACCGGGTCTGGGGCGCCGATTACGTCGGTGACACCAAGACGCTGGACGTGCACATCAAGCGGCTCCGCGCCAAGATCGAGGCCGACCCGGCCCGGCCGCAGCACATCGTCACCGTGCGCGGCCTGGGGTACAAGTTCGAATCAGCTTCCTGAAAAGCACGTACCCACTCGTTAGGGATAAATTGTCCCGACCGGGCGTGGTGCGTGCCCGGCCTAGCCCTGCGGCGTGGCCGAGGCGCCGGCGCCCCCGGTGGGCGTCGCCGTGGCAGTGCCGCCGCCCACGCCGTTGGAAGCGGTGCCGGACGCGCCGGGCGACAGCGACGGCGAGGCCGTCCTGGTCGGCTTCGGCCTGGCGGACGGCGCCGGGTTCGGGCTGGCGGGCGGCGAGTAGGTCCCGTAATCGAAGGCCTTCGGCTCGACTGGCACGGGCAAGGTGATCGTCCCCGCCCTGGCGAACTTGAAGCTCATTGTGACCAGCTGTCCGCCCTGGATGGGGTCGGTCAGCCCGGTGAGCACCACCTTGGGTACCGGCCCGCCCAGGCTGACCAGCTGCTGGGCCGGCAGGTTGACCGAGCCGCCGGCGATCTTCACCGCGGACGCGGTGCCGGGCGCGCTGATCGAGATCAGCCGGTCGCCGTCCCGCGCGTAGAGGGAGAGGAAGACGCCGGCCCGGCCGCCGGCCACCCCCGCGCCATTGGACGTGGTCTCCAGCACGAACAGGTTGGCGATCGAGACGCCGGCCCGGGTCTTGTTGGCCGTGAAATTGGGCGGATGGTATTGCAGCGTCGGCGCGTTGAGGCCGGCCTCGCAGCCGACGAGCACCGGCACCAGCATGGCCATGGCGCCGAACAGCAGGCGGCGGTTCCAGCGCGTCACCTTGCGGCCTCCTCGATCTCACTACCCGTCGTAGGAGAAAATCGTAGCGGTCCCGCGCCCTCGGCTTAACGCGGGGCACCGGAAGAGGGCCGGGCCGAGACGAAAGATGACGACAGGGCGCTGGGCCGGGTCGCGTCTGAGCCGGACGGGCTCGCCTTACCCGGCGAGGCGGCGGCGCTGGCCGGACGGCGGCCCCTGGTCGCGGACGCCCTGGTTCGGGCGCCCGACGGGGTGGCTCCGGTGCTGGCCAGGATGGAACCGGGGCCGGACGGGCTGGCCACGGCCGGGGTGGTCGTGGCGTGCGAGCGGGGCGGCGACGGGCTGACGGCGCCGGCCGTGGCCGGCCGGGTGGTTTGGTCGGCGGGCGCGGTGGCGGCCGGGCTGAACGTGGCGACGGACAGCATGGCGCCCGCGACCAGGCACACGGCGAGGATGCTGGCCAGCAGCGGCATGACGGTGCCCTGTCCGCCGAACGGGCCGGTCAGGCGGCGTAGCCGGTTCTTGCGACGCTGGGCGCGCAGCTCGCGGTGGTAGGCCAGCACGTCGCGGTCGAGCTCCCGCGCGTCATCCGGGATCTGGATGTCGAGCGGTGGCTCGTCCCATCCCGATCCGCCGCCAGGATTCACGGTCACCTCCGGCGCGAATTGGACCCTGGCTACCAGTATGAGGCCAGCGGCGGGAGAGCAGCCCCCGGCCTGCGCAACAAAGATGCCAGGCAATTTTCGCTGACTCGGGTAGACTGGGAGGGAGGCAGTAGGCCCTCGAGTGGCTGTACCGGTAGCGGCGCGGCCGGCTGAACGATGGAAGTACGGGTCCTTCATAACCGTACTGACCTGCATATTTACCCCCAAGGGCGTTTTATCGACACCGCTTGACGTGGTAAGATGGTCTTCAGCGGAAGGGGTACTTGCCACATGTCTTTCAAGGTCGGCGATACCGTCGTCTATCCCCATCACGGGGCTGCTCGCATCGAAGCGGTCGAGACTCGGACCATCAAGGGCGAGGATAGAACCTATCTAGTGCTCAAGGTCGACAAGGGCGACCTGACCGTACGCGTTCCCGCGGACAATGCCGAGCTGGTAGGTGTGCGTGACGTCGTAGGCGCCGAGGGGCTTGAGCGGGTGTTCGAGGTACTCCGGGCGCCGCACACGGAAGAACCGACCAACTGGTCCAGGCGCTACAAGGCGAACCTGGAGAAGCTCGCGTCCGGTGACGTCAACAAGGTGGCCGAGGTCGTCCGCGACCTGTGGCGGCGGGACCGGGAGCGCGGCCTGTCGGCGGGCGAGAAGCGCATGCTGGCCAAGGCGCGGCAGATCCTGGTGAGCGAGCTGGCCCTGGCCGAGAAGACCAACGAGGACAAGGCCGAGGCCCTCCTCGATGAGGTCCTGGCGACCTGAGGCCGGCCTCAGCTGAGCGCTGCCATTCCCCGTGTCGGGACCGGAGTTGACGTACATCCGCTGACGAGCTCGCGTGAGCTTTACCTGGCTGGACTGCACTGGCCGGGCGAGCCGGGCCTGGACGGCCATTCGGATGGAGACGTCGCGTCGCACGCCATGTGCGATGCACTGCTGTCGGCGGCCGGTCTCGGTGACCTCGGAGCGAACTTCGGCACGTCCCGTCCCGAATGGGCGGGCGCGTCCGGTCTCGCGCTCCTGCGTGAGACGTTCCGCCTGGTCACCGAGGCCGGGTTCGTCGTCGGCAATGTCGCGGTGCAGGTCATCGGGAACCGGCCGCGGCTCTCGCCGCGGCGGGCCGAGGCGGAGAAGATACTCAGCGAGGCGCTGTCCGGCGCCTCGGTCAGCGTGTCCGGTACCACCACCGACGGGCTCGGCCTGACCGGCCGGGGCGAGGGCCTCGCCGCGATCGCCACCGCCCTGGTCGTTCCCGCCCCGGTTGTTCCCGCCCCGGCTGTTCCCGCGAGCTGAACCCGGCGCGCCGGAACCCTTATAGCCTTGGCTGCGTGACGCTGCACCTCCATGACACAGCGGCTCGCGCGGTGCGCGAGTTCACGCCGGTAACGCCGGGCCAGGTGTCGGTGTACCTGTGCGGCGCCACCGTGCAGGCGCCGCCGCATATCGGCCACCTGCGTTCGGCCGTGGTCTTCGACGTGCTGATCCGGTGGCTGGAGGCCAGCGGCTACTCGGTGACCTTCTGCCGCAACGTCACCGACATCGAGGACAAGATCCTGCGTACCGCGCAGGCCGAGGGCGTCCCGTCCTGGATCGTGGCCGAACGGAACCAGCGCGCGTTCACCTGGGCCTACGACGCGGCCGGGTGCCGGGCGCCGGATATCGAGCCGCGCGCCACCGGGCACATCCCGGAGATGATCGTGCTGATCCGCCGGCTGATCGAGCGCGGTCACGCCTACCCGGGCGGCGGCGACGTGTACTTCGACGTGCGTTCGTATCCCGGCTACGGGGCGCTGTCCGGGCAGCGCCCGGACCAGATGCGGCCCGCCGACGACGAGGGTTCGGCCAAGCGGGACCCGCTGGACTTCGCGTTGTGGAAGAGCGCCAAGCCCGGCGAGCCGTCCTGGGAGACTCAGTGGGGGCCCGGGCGGCCCGGCTGGCACCTGGAGTGCTCGGCCATGTCCACCAAGTACCTCGGGCCCACGTTCGACATCCACGGCGGCGGCCTGGACCTGGTGTTCCCGCACCACGAGAACGAGATCGCCCAGTCCAAGGCGGCGGGCGACGGCTTCGCCCGGTACTGGAT
>JAJKHX010000173.1 GCA_021154785.1 Nocardiopsis sp. | reverse complement strand
GGGCGACCGCGGACGGGAAGCTCGTGGCGTTCCACGACCGCACGGTCGACCGGACGACCGGTGCGTCCGGTCCGATCGGCTCGTGGACCTACGCCGAGGCCAAGGCGCTGCGGGTGGGCGGCACGGAGCCGATACCGCTGATCGAGGACCTGCTCGGCGCCTGGCCCGGCGTGCGCTTCAACATCGACCTCAAGGACGAGCCCGGTATCGCGCTGCTGGCCGGCGTGCTGCGCCGCACCGGCGCGTGGGACCGCGTGTGCGTGACCTCGTTCTCCGGCCGCCGGCTGCGGGCCGCGCGCGGGCTGCTCGACCGCCCGGTGTGCATGGCCACCTCGCCGGCCGTGATCACCGCGGTCTGCTGCGCCGTCGGGCCGGGAGCGGGCCCGCTGGGCCGGCGGCTGGCCCGGTGGCAGGTGCGCTGCGCCCAGGTGGCGGGCCGGGTCGCGTCCCGGTCGTTCATACGCCGGGCCCACGGCCTGGGCCTGGACGTGCACGTGTGGACCATCAACGACCGGGCCGAGATGGCCCGGCTGCTCGACCTGGGCGTCGACGGCATCATGACGGACGACATCTCGGCGCTCCGCGAGGTCCTCATCGAGCGAGGTCAGTGGCACCCCCGCGGATCGTGACGGGGCGCTCCGCGGCAGGTTACCGCGATCTTTCTGCCGAAATGCGATTGGGTAACGTCCGCATGGGGAATCTTGTCCGGGTATTCAGCGTTGTTTGAAAGAACCGCTGACCGCCTGGGAGGCAGCAAGCATGGCCGAACGCGCACTTCGCGGCACCCGGCTCGGTGCGACGAGCTACGAGAACGACAGGAACACCGACCTGGCACCCCGTCAGGACGTTGCTTTCAACTGCCCGAACGGGCACCATTTTAGCGTGCCTTTCGCCGCCGAGGCGGAACTTCCCGGGACGTGGGAGTGCCGCGTCTGCGGTGCGATCGCGATCGCGGCGAGCGGTGAATCTCCTTCTCCGAAGAAGGCGAAGCCACCGCGCAGCCACTGGGACATGCTGATGGAACGACGCACGGTGGAAGACCTTGAGGCCGTGCTCGCCGAGCGCCTGGAGGTCATCAGGGAGCGCCGCAGCGGCGACCGCGGCCAGGACACCAG
This sequence comes from Nocardiopsis sp., assembly GCA_021154785.1. Lineage (GTDB taxonomy): Bacteria > Actinomycetota > Actinomycetes > Streptosporangiales > Streptosporangiaceae > Palsa-504. Next base: position 15,236 of record JAJKHX010000173.1, on the reverse strand, counting down.
CCGTCCGCACCGCCGGAGCGCCTAGCCCCGTCCGCGCTGTAATCACCTGAGGCCGGCATCCCGGGTTGCCCAGCAGCCAGGGGTGCCGGCTAGCCGTGCCCGCTAGCGGTTCCTGCGCACCCGCCGGGCCACGCCCCACTGGGCCACGCGCCAGAACGCCTCGCCGATGATGCTGTTGCTCATCTTGGAGGCGCCGTGCTCGCGCTCGACGAACGTGATCGGCACCTCGACGATCCGCAGGCCCGCGTTGGCCACCCGGACGGTGAGGTCGATCTGGAAGCAGTAACCGGTCGATTCGACCTGGCTGAGGCTGATGGTGCGCAGGGTCGCGGCGCGGTAGGCGCGGAAACCGGCCGTGGCGTCCCGGACGCTGAGGCCGAGCATGATCCGGGTGTAGATGTTGGCGCCGCGGGACAGCGCCTCCCGCGACCGGGGCCAGTTGACGACCTTGCCGCCGCGTACCCACCGGGACCCGATGGACAGGTCCGCGCCGTCCAGGGCGCCGACCAGGCTGGGCAGGTGCTCCGGCTGGTGCGAGCCGTCAGCGTCCATCTCCACGATCACGTCGTAGCCGCGCTCGAGCGCCCAGCCGAACCCGGCGATGTAGGCCTTGCCCAGGCCCGCCTTCTCGGTCCGGTGCAGGGCCTGCACGTGCGGGTCGGCCTCGGACAGCTTGTCCGCGATATCGCCGGTCCCGTCCGGGCTGTTGTCGTCGACGACCAGCAGATCCGCTTCCGGCAGCGCCGTTCGCACCCGGCCCGCGATGGACTCCAGGTTCTGCCGTTCGTTGTACGTCGGCATGACGATGACGATCCGGCCGGCGGACGGCACGGCGGACGGGTTTGGCTCAGTCACAACCCCTGCCTATCGCTGTATTTGGTTACCAGGCGGTGCCCAGTCACGCGGGCTAGTCACCGACAGTGCAGGCCATGATATCCCCGTCGGCCTCGCCGGCTGACTGCCCTTACCTGGCCATCACGGCGCCGTCCGTTATTCGCCCCCGCCTGGGCGTGCCCCCCGGGGTGCACAACGAACCTGTCCCCGGATTCGTGCCAGGGACGCCTCACCACGACGTGGGGGTCCGCCTCCCTCTGGAGAAAGGACCCGGGCAGCGCCTTCGGACCGAAGACCGTCCCGTTGGCCACGGGCTTAGTCGCCGTTGTCTACTGGATGCCCGGGCCCTTTCCAGGCCCAACCCCCCGGTCCGGCCGGCCAGCCCGGTGCCGGCCTGATCAGAACTTACCCCCGATCGGGGCAATGTCAACCGTCGGACCCGACACTAAACTACTGAGCGACACTCTATGACTACAAAAGTGAGCAACAAGGCATGCCGGTGTTCGCGCGGGAACGCGGAGCTTCCGCTGGACGCCGCGGCCAGGGCCTGGCCGTACCCCACCTACGGTTCCCCGGTCACGGTCAGTCCCCGGGCCCCTGGAGGGTCTATACCTTTCCATGGCCCCGAGGGTCTATACCTTTCGCCCGCGGCGAGGGAAAATAAGCAGCGGCTAGTCTCTTGCGCACCGTGCTTTCGGGGTATGGCTCACCCCACTTAGCTTCTCCCGACGTCCGCCCGGCCGCCCGCCAGCGGCCGGCCTTCGGTTCCCCTGGAGGTGATTGCATGGACGGCAGCGCCGACCGCTTTCTCGACCTGATGTCCCAGCTCGAAGACTTCACCCGCTCGGTATCGCCCGAGCAGGCGCACACCCAGTTCGACGAGACGACCCTCCAGCTGTTCTGGATGCGGTGGCCGCAGCTGTCCGCGTGGTCGGGCTCGCTGTGGCGCCTGCTGTCCGAAGAGATCGCCGGGCCGTCGTCGCCGCACGGCGAATCCGAGCTGTACGAAATCGGCGAAAGTGGCTGACACCGCCCGCCGGTCCCTGACGGTCGGCGACCTGATGTCCGCGCGGATGGTATCGACCAGCCCGGATAGCCCGGTGGCCGAGGCCGCCGCCGCGATGGTGCGCGAGGGCGTGGGCTCGGCCGTGGTCATGCAGGGCCCGTTCCTGGCCGGCATCCTCACCGAGCGGGACGTGCTCAAGGCCGCCGGCTCCGGGACGGACCTCACCACGGTGCCGGTGTCGGCCTGGATGTCCCGGGATCCGCAGTCGGCGGCCCTGGACACGCCGGTCGAGGATGCGGCCCAGATCATGCTCCTGAACGGCTTCCGCCACCTGCCCATCGTGGAGGGGCGGCGGGTGCACGGCGTGGTCAGCCTCCGCGACCTGTTCGCCGCCCGGATCAGCCGGCCTCCCCAGCCGCGCAGCGCGGCCAGCTGACCCCGCACCCCTGGTACAGGATGAAGCCTGGAATGTCATAGCCCCGTGGTGTAATCGGCGGATGCTCGAGACCCCTGACGAACTCGGTAACCTCCAGCAGCTCCTGGATCGCAGCGCGGCGGGCGCGGGCGGGCACCTGCGGGGCATCATCACCGACGAGCGCCGCCTGTCCGCCGCGGAGCTGGCCGGCCGGCTGACCGGCATGCGGCTCCTGGTGGTGGCCACGGTGACCGCCGACGGCCGGCCGCTGGCCGGCCCGGTCGACGGCTATTTCCTGCACGGGTCGTTCTGGTTCAGCTCGGCCCGGGACTCGGTGCGGATGCGGCACCTGGCCGCCCGGCCCGCGGTCAGCGCCACCCACCTGCCCGGAGAGGAGCTCGCGGTGACCGTGCACGGCCGGGTTGACGAGCTCTTCGACCTGCGTGACCCGGCCGGCGCCGGGCTGCGGCAGGCGATGCTGGATCACTACGTTCCGCGGCAGGGCCCGCAGTTCGAGACCTGGCTGGATGACCTCGACGCGGTCGGGGCGCGGATCGCGGCCGAGAAGATGTTCACCTTCAGCATGAACAGCTAGCCTCCGCCAGGAACCGCTCGACGTCAGCCTGCTCGGCGCGCAGCCCGGCGCAAAGCCTGGCGGTCTCGCCGGGACGCCGGAACCAGTCGATCGTCACCGTGCCGCTGGCCAGGCCCCAGGTCCCGGCGGCGAGGCCGCCGACCAGGACGGCAGGGCGCAGCATGCCCCCGCCGGGCAGGATGCGGCGGTCGTCCGCGGCCGACACCAGCGGTACGCGGGTGCGGTAGCCGAGCAGGGCGGTATCGAAGGCAGCGAGCAGCAGGACGGGCGGCGCGGGCGGCGGCGGCGCCTCCAGGGTGCCGGGCAGGGCGAGCAGGTCGCCCGCCGCCTCGGTGCCGTCGACGGCGGCCAGCGCCCGCCGGGCGGTCCCCAGCGGCAGGCCGGACCAGGACGCCAGGTCCGCCGCCGCGGCCGGCCCGTAGCCGGCCAGGTAGCGGCGGGCCAAGGTGGCCAGCGCCAGGTCGGGATCCACCGCGGGCGGCGGCTCGGCCGCCCGGTAGCGGCCGTCGGGCAGGCCCGTCACCAGGCCCTGGGACGCCACCCAGGGCATGAGGACGTTGACCGAGCGCTGGCCCGGGACCGGGTGGCCGCGGGCGGCCAGTTCCCGCAGCAGCGCGGCCCGGTCCAGCGGGCGGTCGCGGAGCACGGCCACGAGATCGCCCAGCATCCCGGCCGCGGCGTCGTAGTCGCCCCGCCGGCGCATCTGGGCGTCGAACCGGACCCGGTTGCGCTGGCCCAGCGCGGCGTGCAGCCACGGCCAGTCGGCGGGGTCGATCAGGTGCAGCGTGCCTCGTTTGGTCCATGTCCTGATCAGGTCGGAGCGGTCGACGCCGGCCCGCCGCAGGCCCGGTACCCGGGAGCGGAGCGCCAGGCCCGCCGCCCGCACGTCCTGGGCCTGCACCCCGACGACCGCCCGGACCGCGGCGCGCACGCCGTCCGCGGCCGTAGCCGGGGTGAGGCGCTGGGCGGCCAGCCGGAGCCGGCGCAGGCGCTCGTCGTCGATGGCGGGCATAAGCCGCTATGATGCCGTAGCGCCGTCAGCGCGGCCGTAAGGTGCCCGGGGTGCTGGCCGCCGGGCTGCTGGCTCGCACGCGCTGATCCAGGTGCTGGCGCGGTGGACGCGCTCGGTCAGCGTGTAGACGCCGAGCCCGGCCCGGTCGGGGTAGGGCAGCCAGTCGATGGCCAGGCGGCGGGCGATGTAGTCGACTGCCGAGCGGACCCGGGGGATCTCCGGGTCGTCGGTGTGCCCGTTCGGCACGAAGTACTGGCCGAGCCCGGGACGGATGAGGTCGGCCAGGGGAACGCGGTGCTGCAGGCCCAGCGTGAGCCCGGCGGCGTAGGCGCTTATCAGGCCCGCGGTGCTGCTGCCGTGCTTGCCCCAGCCGATGAGCACCTCGCCGAGGCTGCCGTCGTCCCGCTGGTTGGCGGTGAGGCAGAACCGTTCGGCCCCGATGGCGACGGTGACGGTGTGCCCGCTGCGACGCCTGGGCATATGCCGCCGAACGACTGTCACCATAGGATTTCCTCCGAACTGGTATATGAATTCTCAGTGCATGCAGCCATGCGGCAAGGCCATGGTAGCCCTGGTGACGGCCGGGTGGATAGCCTGGCGGGCATGGACTACGCCCTGGCCACCGAACGCCTGGTCCTGCGCCCGGCCACGGCCGGCGATCACGCCGTCCTGCTGGCCCACTGGACGCTCCCGGATGTCCGGCGGTTCCTGTTCGACGGCGCGCTGCTGTCCGCGGCCGAGGTCGCCGAGACCATCGAGGACAGCGTCCGGGATTTCGCCGCGGGCGGGTACGGCATCTGGCTCATCCACGAGCACGGCCGCGCGGAGCTGGCCGGCACGGCCGGCCTGCGCCCGCTCGACGACATCGGCCTGGAGATCTTCTACAGCCTGGCTCCCGGCTCGTGGGGCCGCGGCTACGCCACCGAGGCCGCCCGTGCCGTGCTGGAGCACGCCCTGGGCCCGCTCGGGCTGCCCGAGATCCTCGCGGAGGTGGACGAGGGCAACGCCGCCTCGGTCGCGGTGGTCACGCGGCTCGGCATGAGCCCCTTCGCCGTGGTCCCCGGCGTCCTCGGCCCGATGACCCGCTACCGCGTGACCGCCGCCGGCTAGAAGGGCCGCCAGCCCTCCGGGTCCGGGCGCGCGGCCAGCGGCGCGCCCGGCTCGTACGGCGTCCGGGTGAAGATAAACGATCCCAGGTCAAGATGGTCGGCCGTGCCGTCCGCCCCGCGGACCAGGCGCAGGGTCTCGCCCGTGTAGTAGCCGTCCAGGCCGGTCCAGGTGCCGTCGGGTTCGGCCCGGAAGCGGGAGGCACGGCCGCGGCCGGTGGCCGGGCCGAGCTCGACGGCGCGGCCGGCGAGCAGCCGCAGCACGTAGGCGCGGGGACCCCAGTACCACGGGCCGGTCAGCGCGAGCAGGGACTGGTCGACCTCGGGCAGCGGCTGCCAGCGGGCCGGGAAACGCGGCTCGCGGTCGGCCACGATCGTCGCCAGGTCGATGGCGATCCCGCTGATGTCGGGACCCGACGTGGCGTTGGCCAGGGCGATCCCGGCGACGCCGTCGGAGGGGCTCACGCACAAGGCGGCGAGGAAGCCCGGCATCGACCCGGAGTGGCCGTACAGGACCCGCCCGCCGTGCCGGAACAGCTGCAGGCCGAGCCCGTAGCCGCCGGCCCAGGCGTCGTCGCCGGGCGGCGAGGCGGGGGTGCGCATCTCGGCCAGCGTCGCCGCGGTCAGCACCCGGTCGTCGCCGTCCAGCAGGAAGGCGGCGAACCGGCACAGGTCGTGCGCCGTCGACCACAGCTCGCCGGCCGGGGCCATCAGCCCGGCCGGGTCAGCCGGCTCGAGCTGCATGACGTCGGCCCACGGGTGCACGGCGAAGCCGCGCGCGTGCGGCTCGGCCGGCGCCGCGCTGGTGCGGGCCATCCCCAGCGGGTCCAGGATCTCCCGCCGCAGCGCCTCCTCCCAGCCGTGCCCGCGCAGCTGGCCGACCAGCGCGCCGAGCAGGCCGTAGCCGGGGTTGGAGTAATGGAACCGGCGCCCGGCCGGATGCGGCGCCGGCCCGAGGATGTCACCGAGCCCGGGGCGCAGGTCACCGGGGCTCCGCTCCCACCACGGACCTGGCGTCTCCGACGGCAGGCCGGCCGTGTGCGACAGCAGCTGGGCGATCGTGGCGCTCGCCGCCGGCCCCGCGCCGAGGTACGTGCCCACGGGGTCGGCGAGGTCCAGGCGGCCCTCGTCGCGCAGCCGCATGACCAGCACCGCGATGAACGTCTTGGTCAGCGAGCCGATCCGGTACTGAGTGCCGCCGTCGGGCTCGTGACCCTCGAGCATGCTCCGGGCTCCGCACCAGGCCTGGCCGCCCTCCCGGGCCACGGCTCCGACCAGGGACGGCGTCCGGCCCTCGGCCTGGCCGACGGCGATCCGGTGGGTGAGCGCCCGGCAGGTCGCCGGAAGCAGCTCGCTAGCCGGCGTGGCCGATGAGGAAGATGAGGTCACGGTTTCAACCCTACTTACGAACCCTCCGCAGCCGCGGGCACCACCACGGTGCCGGTCGCGGTGACCACGACCACGGGCTCGCCGAGCACCGAGGCCGCCGAGTCCCCGCGCCCCGGGTCGGCCCGGCCGGTCACCCGGGCCTCGAACGCGAGCTGCCGGCTCCGGCGGCCGACGGCCGTCACCGTGGCCGTGGCCTCGAGGATGTCCCCGGCCAGCACCGGCGCGCGGAACTGCACGTCGGAGTAGGACGCGAACAGGCCCTCGTCGCCGTCGGTCACGATGCACAGCTCGGTGGCGACGTCGCCGAACAGCCCGAGCACGTAGGCCCCGTCTACCAGGTTCCCGCCGTAGTGGGCGTCGCCGTACTTCACGTACCTGCGGTGCGTCACCGACAGGCCTACGTCGGCGCTCATGCCGCTCCCGCTCTTTCTTTTCCGGGGGGAAGCCATCCCCCCGGATCCCGCTGGGACACCAGGGCGTGCACCAGGTAGCTGGCCACCTCGCCCGGAGTGGTGCCACGGCCGAAGATCTTGTCCACGCCGAGCTCGTGCGCCGCGGCCGGGTCGAACCGGGGCCCGCCCGCCACGAGCAGCGGCCGCTGCGAGCCCAGCCCGGAGCGGAACGCCGCCGACATCTCCCGGGTGTTCGTCAGGTGCGCGTCCCGCTGGGTGACGACCTGGCTGACCAGCACGGCGTCGGCGTGCTCGGCGGCGGCCCGTGCCACCAGGTCCGCCACGCTGACCTGCGATCCCATGTTCACCACCTTGATCTCCCGGTAGTACTCCAGGCCCTTCTCCCCCGCGTGCCCCTTGACGTTGAGGATCGCGTCGATGCCGACCGTGTGCGCGTCGGTGCCGATGCAGGCGCCGACCACGACCAGCTTGCGGCCGAGGGCCGACCGGATCCGCAGGTTGACCTCGGCGGCCGGCAGGACCGGGAACTCCCGCTCGGTCACCGTCACTGCCGACAGGTCGACCAGATGGCTGACCCGCCCGTACACGATGAAGAACGTGAAGTCGGGTCCCATCCCCTTGGCGTGCACGACCATCGCCGGGTCCATGCCCATCTTGGCCGCCAGCTGCAGGGCGGCGCCCTCGGCCCGGGCCCGCTCGGTCTCGTCACCGAACGGCACCGGCAGCGTGAACGACAGCTGCACCCGCCCGTCCCCGGTGGTGTCGCCGTACGGCCGGACGATCCCGGTCAGGCTCACTGGTCTGCCTCCATCATGTCAGCGGCCGGGTTGAAGTAGCCGGGAGCCCGCTCCACCACTCCGTCCAGGCCGCGGCCCCCGTCGGCCGGCCGCCTGGTCACCCCGAACGTGCCCGCGGCGATCGCGTTGAGCAGGCCCTGGGAGCCGATCGTGCGCAGCAGGCCGGTGGCCTCGCCCAGGACCTGGCGGGCCCGCTGCGCGACGAACCCGTCCGGCTCGGGCCGGAACGACCCGCCCAGCTTCCCGGCCGCGCGCCGCACGTAGCGGACGTTCTCCAGGGCCAGGTCGCGGTCGGACAGGAACGGCGTGTGGATCCCCTCGGTCATCATGCCGATCAGCAAGATGGACTGGTCGGTCATGACACCCGCCAGGTTGAAGAACGCGTCCAGCAGGTAGCCGGCGAACACGTTGCCGGTCATGTGCTTGGTCGGCGGCATGTACTTCAGCGGCGCGTCCGGGAACAGCTCCCTGATCAGCTGGGCGTGCGCCAGCTCGAGCAGGAACGAGTCCGGCACCTCCGGGTTGATCTCGAAGGCGTGCCCGAGTCCCAGCTGGGCGTCGGCCAGCCCGGCCTCGCGGCCGAAATACTCGTTCAGCAGCTGGGACACCACCACGGTGTGGGCCGCGTCGACCGCGTCCGCGGTGGTCAGGTAGTTGTCCTCGCCGGTGTTGATGACGATCCCGGCCCGGGCGTGCACCTGCCGGGAGAACCGCTGGTCGATGAAGGTCCGCACCGGGTTGATGTCGCGGAAGATGATCCCGTACATGCAGTCGTTCAGCATCATGTCCAGGCGCTCGAGCCCGGCCAGCGCGGCGATCTCCGGCATGCACAGGCCCGAGGCGTAGTTGGTCAGCCGGACGTACCGGCCGAGCTCACGCGACACGTCGTCCAGCGCGGCGCGCATCAGCCGGAAGTTCTCCCTGGTCGCGTACGTGCCGGCGTAGCCCTCGCGGGTAGCGCCCTCGGGCACGTAGTCGAGCAGCGACTGCCCGGTGGACCTGATCACCGCGATGATGTCGGCGCCTTCCCGCGCCGCCGCCTGCGCCTGCGGGATGTCCTCGTAGATGTCCCCGGTCGCCACGATCAGGTAGATCCACGGCATCGGCGGGTCGCAGGTCGCGGCGATCATCCGGTCCCGCTCCGCCCGCCGCTGGTCGATCAGGGCCACGCCCGCGCCGACCGAACGGGTGGCGTGCTCGCGGGCCAGCCCGGCGTCCGCCCCCATGGGCAGGCGGAACTTGGCCAGCCCGGCGGCCGCGTCGACGGCCAGCGTGCGCAGGTCGGGATAGCCGCCGGCGATCATCGCGTCCCAGGCCGGCAGGGCGACGCCGTGCTCGAGCCCGGTCGTCTCGCGGATCGCGTCGGTGAGCCGGTTCACCCACGGCATCCCGTCCTCGTCCGCGCCGTCCAGGCCGGCCAGCCGCAGCATGGCCCGTTCCACCGAGACCGTGGTGTGCGTGCGGGCCAGGTCGGTGACCGGCTGCCCGGCGAGCCGGGCCAGTTCGCGGGCCTGCGCGACGACGGCCGGGTCCAGGTTGAGCTTGCCGGTCATTGCGCCACCCGCCGTTCGAACAGGTTCCGTACCGCGGGGACGCCGCGGATCAGGCCGAGCGCGAAGTCCGCGTGGCCGGGAACGTAGCCGTTGCCGACCAGCATGGTCACGTCGGCGGCCATGCCCTCGGCGCCGAGCGCGGCGGCGCTGAAACTCGTTGCCATGGAGAAGAAAATTACCGTGCCGCCCTGCTTGGTGGACAGTATGGCTCCTCCCTCGCAGCCGGGGACGTCGACGCACACCACGGTGACGTCGGCGGGGCCTCCGGCTGCCTCTACTTTCGCGGCCAGTGTCACGGGGTCGCGGGCGTCGGCGATCACTACCACGTCGGCAAGGGGGGACTCCGTGCCGGGAAGGGCGCGCAGTAGATTGGCCTCAGCCTCATTGGGGACGATGCCGATTACCCGGGTGGCGCCTGCCTGGCGGGCTGCCGTGGCTGAGAGGGAACCGCTCTTGCCGGCGGCACCGATCACGGCTACGACGGCACCCTTTTTGACGGTGCGGGCCGTGAGGGCGGGGGCGCCGCAGACATCCATCACGGCCAGGGACAATGGCACGGGGAGATCGCCGGGCAGGACGGCCGCTATTGAGCGGGCGAAGAGGATGGCGTGGCCTTCGCACGGGACTTGCTCCGACTGGCCGTCCCAGCGGGCCAGGCCGTCGGTGATGGCCAGCGGGGTGAGGGTGAGGGAGACGAGGCTGGCGACGCGCTGGCCCGGGCTCAGGCCCAGGGGGGATTGCGGACCGGTCTCGTCTACGGTGCCGGTGAGCATGCCGCCGGAGCCGGTGACGGGGTTCTGCATCTTGCCGCGGGTGGTGATGATGTCGAGGACGGCGGCGCGGATTTTGTCGGGGTCGCCGGCGTAGGTGTCGCGGAGCTGGCGGTAGGAGGCGGCGTCGAGGTTGAGGCGGTCGACGCGGACGCGGACCTCGTCGGGGGCGATCGCGGGGCTGGGGTCGAGGCGCCAGGCGGCTTGCGGCAGGACGCCGGGCGGCTCCAGGACGCGGTGCAGCCCGAGGGGGCTCGAGGTTCGTGGCATGGGCAGCTCCCTCACTCGTTCGGGAAAATCTTCGGTCCTATCTGTTTTGTACCGCAAGTTCTTCGGTATCATGCTGCCACTGGGGAGGTGGCTTATGGTCCCGCAGCCGTACGCCTATCAGCGGCGAGAGCTAGCCGAGCCCGACTGGCGCCGGTTCCCGGGCTGGTCCGGGGTTTCCGCCGCCGACTGGGAATCCGCGCAATGGCAGCGCGCGCACTGCGTCAAGAACGCGCGGCAGCTGCGGCAGGTCACCGGGCCGGGACTGGCCGAGTCCTTCTTCACCGACCTCGAGCAGGACCAGCGCGAGCGGGCCACCATGTCGATGCTGCTGCCGCCGCAGATGCTCAACACGATCGTCCCGGACCGGGCACCGGACGGCGCCGGCTTCACCGAGGCGTTCTACGCCGACCCGGTGCGCCGCTACATGATGCCGGCGTTCAGCGACCGGCGGACCGACTGGCCCTCCCACCCGTACGCGCAGCGCGACTCGCTGCACGAGGCCGAGATGTGGGCGGTCGAGGGCCTGACCCACCGCTACCCCACCAAGGTCCTCGCCGAGCTGCTGCCCACCTGCCCGCAGTACTGCGGGCACTGCACCCGGATGGACCTGGTCGGCAACCCGACCCCGGCGACCGACAAGCACAAGTTCGCGCTGGCCCGCGAGGACCGGCTCGGATCTATGCTGGCGTACCTGCGGCGCACCCCGGGGATCCGCGACGTCGTGGTCTCCGGCGGGGACGTGGCCAACCTGCCGTGGCCGCGGCTCGAGTCGTTCGTGGCCGCGCTGCTCGAGATCGATTCGGTCCGGGACATCAGGCTGGCCAGCAAGGCGCTGATGGGGCTGCCGCAGCACTGGCTCTCGGACGAGGTGCGGGCGGGCATGGCCCGGCTCTCCGGCACGGCCCGCGCGCGGGGGGTGAGCATCGCCATCCACACCCACGTCAACGCCGCCCAGTCGGTGACCCCGCTGGTCGCCCGGGCGACCCAGGCCATGTTCGAGGCCGGCGTCCGCGACGTGCGGAACCAGGGCGTGCTGCTGCGCGGCACCAACGACAGCGCCACCGCGCTCCTCGACCTGTGCTTCGCCCTGCTCGACGGGGCCGGGATCATGCCCTACTACTTCTACATGTGCGACATGATCCCCGGCAGCGAGCACTGGCGGCTCACCCTGGCCGAGGGCCAGGCCCTGCAGCACGAGATCATGGGCTACCTGCCCGGGTTCGCCACCCCGCGGATGGTCTGCGACGTGCCCTACGTCGGCAAGCGCTGGGTGCACCAGGTGGCCAGGTACGACACCGACCACGGCATCTCGTACTGGACCAAGAACTACCGCACCGCCATCGAATCCGACGACGACCTGGCCCTGGGCCGCGAGTACCCCTACTACGACCCGATCTACATGCTGCCCGAACCGGGCCAGGCCTGGTGGCGGACGCAGCGCGTCGCCGCGTAGCCAGCAGGCTGCGCGCCTCTGCGCGTCCGGACTCGCGGAACTGTCACATTCTGCTCGCTCAGTGAGCCATTGCGGCGCGCCATCCGTGTTCAAGTGTGTCGGCTGTTTCCGCGCATGTGCCGTCCGGCGCCCTGGGAGGGAGTTCGAGGCGTGCGCGGGGACCTGAATTCAGGCATGGGCGCCGGGTCACGACCTTCACGGGAGCGAAAGGTAAGTGTCCATGTCTGCACGACTGCCCAGATTCCGAATATTCGCCGTCGGCGTGCTCGCCGTCGCGATCCCGGCCGCGCTGGCCGTGGCCCCGGCCGCGTCCGCGGCCGGGCGCGGTCACGGCCCGCGGAACGAGTTCCGCCAGACCAACCTGGTCTCCGACGTCAGCGGCGCGGCGCAGCTGATCGACCCCAACCTGAAGAACGCCTGGGGCCTGGCCCTGGGGCCGGCCACTCCGCTGTGGGTGGCCGACAACGGCACCAGCGTCTCGACCTTGTACGGCATCAGCCCAGGTGGCCGGATGGTCCAGCAGGTACCGCTCACGGTCACCCTGCCGCCGATGGACTCCAGCCCGACCGGCCAGGTGTTCAACCCGACCAGCAACTTCATGATCAAGTCCAAGGCGACCAAGGCCAAGGCTCCGGCGCTGTTCATCTTCTCCTCGGAGGGCGGGCAGATCATCGCCTGGAACCCGATGGTCGACCCGGTGGTGAACGGCGCCTCCACCGCGCAGGTGGAGTACAGCTCGCCGATCGGCGCCGTCTTCAAGGGGCTGACGCTGGCCAGCACCCGCTTCGGCACGTTCCTGTACGCGACGGACTTCCACAACGGCCGGGTGGACGTGTTCAACTCCCGGTTCCATCTGGTGCACCTGCCCGGGGCCTTCCGTGACCGGCACCTGCCCCGGGGCTACGCGCCATTCGGGATCCGCGCCATCAACGGCCTGATCTACGTCACCTACGCCAAGCAGGACGCGGACCGGCATGATGACGTGGCCGGCCGCGGCCACGGGTTCATCGACGTCTTCACCGCCAGCGGGTTCATGGTGGAGCGCCTGGTCTCCCGCGGTAACCTCGACTCCCCGTGGGGGCTCGCGGTGGCGCCGGCCGGCTTCGGCCCGTTCGGGGGCAAGCTCCTCGTGGGCAACTTCGGCGACGGCCGCATCCACGCCTACGGGCTGTTCTCCGGCAGGCCGGACGGCACGCTGCTCGGCCGGCATCACCAGCCCATCAGGATCGGCGGCCTGTGGGCGCTGCAGTTCGGTACCGCCACCACCGGCGGCCCCGGCACGCTGCTGTTCAGCGCCGGCCCCAACGACGAGGCCGACGGCCTGCTCGGCGCCCTCAACCCGGACAGGTAACCTCACCGCGGGTGCGGCCCGGCGGCCTGGCGCCGGGCCGCACCCGCCTCGTACCTGGCGGTCAGCCCGGCTAGGCGCCGTTTGACCGACGGCCACTCGGCCGCCGTGATGCTGAACCGCGCCGAGTCCCGCGGGGTCTGGTCCACGGCGCTACGGTGCGAGCGCAGGACGCCCTCGAACACGCCCCCGATCCGTTCGATCGCATCCCTCGAGCGCTGGTTCCGCACGTCGGTGTGCAGGCACACTGACCGGACCCCCCAGGTCTCGAAGGCGTGGGTGAGCATCAGGCGCTTCATCTCGGTGTTCGCGCCGGTTTGCAGCGCCTCGCGGGCCAGCCAGGTGTAGCCGATCTCGCAGGTGTCCGGCAGGCCCGACGGGTCTGGCCTGACCCAGTAATCAAGCTGGTGGAACCGGGTGGCCCCGATCACCGTCTCGTCCGCACGCCGGACTACGGCGAAGGGCACCGCCATCCCCAGGTTCCGCGCGGCCAGGGCGGCCTCCACGTGGCGGCGCATGCCCGGCTCGTCCTGGGGCACCAGGACCCACTGGTAGAGAGACGGATCCTGCCCGGCCGCCGTGAGCAGTCCCGGCACGTGCCGCGGCCCGAGCGGCTCGAGCCGCACGCGGTCCCCGCTCAGCGGGCCGGTGCCGCCGACTAGTTCCCGGTACCCGTTCGCCGCGGGCTGGCCAGGAGCACCGTCCCGGCCAGGGCGCTCCAGGTACCGCTCCGACGGCGAGGCGAAGCCGAAGCGCCGGTACAGGCCGTGCGCGTCGGCGGTGTGCAGCATCCAGCGCAAACCCGCTCCCGGTCCGCCCTCGACGATCATCGCGACGATGGCCTGGCCCAGGCCGGCGCCGCGGTGCGCGGGCAGCACGTACACGTCGGCCAGGTAGGCGGACCCGCCGTCACCGAACGCGCGGGCGAACCCGACCATCGCCCCGGCCTGGTCGTACGCCCCCGTGACGCGCCAGGCCCCGGCGATCTGCCGCCTGATGTCCGGCTCGCCGCGCCAGCGGCCCCAGTAGGCCTGGGTGGTGAGGAACGCCACCGCGGCCGCGGGATCAACCCGGGCCGGGTCGTCGTCGATCTCGTAGCTCCCGATCGCACGTCGCATCAGAGCACCTCCAGGGCCTGGTCGATCATGCGCGCACCGTCTTCCTTAATGTTATAGTACGTAATGTGAATTCACTAGTACAATATAACCCGCGGGGCCGGACCGCCAAGGAGATATCGGCCAGCGTGGAGGCGGGCATCCGCGCCGGGCAGCTGGCCCCGGGGGATCACCTGCCGCCGGTCCGCGAGCTCGCCGGGCGGCTGCGCGTCAGCCCCGCCACGGTGGCCGCCGCCTACGGTGACCTGCGCCGCCGCGGCCTCACGACCGGCGCCGGCCGGGCCGGCACCCGCGTCCGGGGCGCTCCCCCGGTCAGCTCGCGGGTGTACCTGAGCGCTCCCGCGGGCACCAGGGACCTGATCACCGGCGGGCCGGACCCGGAGCTGCTCCCGCTGCTGCCGGCCTGGCCGGCCCGGAGCGCGGTCCGGATGTACGCCGAGGCGCCGGTGTCGCCCCGGCTGCGCCGCCTGGCGGCCGGGGCGCTGGCCGCCGACGGCATCGACACGACCAGCCTGGCCGTCACCGGCGGGGCGCTCGACGCGATCGAGCGGGTCCTGGCCACCTGGCTCACCCCGGCGGACCGGGTCATCGTCGAGGATCCCGGCCACGCGGTCACCTTCGACCTGGTGGCGGCGATGGGCTTCACCGCGGTGCCGGTCCCGGTGGACGACCTGGGCATCCGGCCCGACGGGCTGGCGGCCGCGCTGGACCGCGGGGCGGGCGCGGTGATCATGACCCCCAGGGCCCAGGCCGCCACCGGGGCCGCCTGGGACGCCAGCCGGGCCGGCGAGATCGGCGAGGTACTGCGCCGGCACCCCGCAGCCGGGGTCATCGAGGATGATCACGCCGGGCCGGTGGCCGGGGTGCCCGCCTTTTCCGCCTGCGCGCGCGCCCCGGGCGGTCAGGCGAGCCCCGCTCGCTGGGTGACCGTGCGCTCGGTATCGAAGTCGCTCGGGCCCGACCTGCGGCTCGCCGTGCTGGCCGGGGACGAGGCGACCGTCACGCGGGTGGCCGGACGGCAGGCGCTCGGCACCGGGTGGGTGAGCTACCAGCTGCAGGAGATGGTGGCCGACCTGTGGTCGGACGCCACCGTGACCCGGGCCCTGGAGACCGCGGCGCGGACGTACGCCGCCCGCGGCGCGGCCCTGCGCGCGGCGCTG
>JAJKHX010000172.1 GCA_021154785.1 Nocardiopsis sp. | reverse complement strand
TCAGTTCGTCCCGGCCGGGGTGACGGTGCCGTTCCACGACGGGGCCGTCAGCGGGGCGCTGTACCTGATGGCGTTCGTGCGGACCGGCGCGGGCTCGCGTTTCTTCGCGCTGTGGAACATCCGCACGCCGGCCAGGCAGGACGCGGCCCTGATCCGGTTCGGCGAGTTCACGGTGACCGATGACCGGGGCGCCCGGTACGGCCTGACGTTCAGCCGGGGCGGCGACTCCGGGTGGACCAGCGAGGTCGGCCTGCGGCCCGCCCCGCCGCCCGGCACGCGCTGGCTCGACATCGCCGGCCCCGGGAGCAAGCCGGTGCGCGTCGCCCTGGAGTCCGCCCGCGCCGCCGTCCCCGAGCCGTCGGCAGATCCGGAGGCGAAGCTCAGCGCCGGTGAGCTCCTGCTCGTCCTGCTGGCGGAGCGGCTGCTCACGGCGGTCAGCGACTACCCGCAGAGCCGCTGGCGGCGGCCGCCCGGGATGATCTCGCCCGCGCTGCGGGGCATGGCGGCCGGGCTCGGCGCTATCGTCGCCGCACTCGAGGCGGCCGACGTGCTGTCCCCGTTCAGCCCCGTTCCCGCCCGGCTCGCCACGCTGTGCGCCAGCCTGGGCATCCCCGAGCACGGGATCACGGCGCCGCCGGCCGGCCGGCTGCCGGAGCCCTGGCTCAGCGTGCTAGCCCATTACCAGCGCCGGAAACCAGGCCTGGTGCCGCTGCACGAGGGCTATGCGGCCATGACGGCCGCCCTGCCCGAGCTGGACGGCATCCGGCTGACCGTGCTCGGACTGCATCACGACGAGGGTGGCTCGGCCCTGCACGTGCTGATCCGGGGCCGGCTGCCCGGGGCGCGGGTCGGGACGCAGCTCGGGCCGCTGGGTGCCGACCTGGCCCTGCCGCTGTCGATCTGGCTCCGGGACAGCGGCGGCCGGTGGCACGTCGCGCGCCCGGCCGGCCGGCACCGGGGCGAGCCCCCGGGCGGCGAGGGCACGTTGCGGCTGCCGCTGGTGCCGTCACTGACCCGCGCCACGCCCTGGGCCGAGCTGCTGGCCGGCGGCCAGTCCGCTGAGTTCCGTACCACCGTGCCGCTCCGCTGGGGGTTTCCGCTATGACCACAATGCCGAACGAGGACTGGTTCACCTGCCTCCCGAGCTGCTCGGTGGAAATTCCGTGCGGCTCGGGCCGGCACATCGTCCGGTGGGAAGCCGGGGTGTTGCGGCTGGACAGCCACCCCGACCCCGAGGCCGAGCTGGTGCTGGCCGCCCTGGGCGGAGAGAAGGCCAGGTGCGTCGAGGTGGCCGAGGCCTGGTCGCGGCACGCGGCCGACCCGACCGTGCTGCGGATCGGCCCGCGCGGCGCGGACAGCATCGTGGTCAGCTGGGAGGACGTCGACGCGGCCGGCCTCGGGGACCGTGGCGGCCTGGCGAGCATCGGCGCCAGCTGGGCCGGCCAGGGCTCCGGCGCGCCCGGGGCCGGGGCGATGCGGCGGCCCAGCACGATGCTGTCCGCCGTGATGGCCCAGGCGAGCGCGCGGCGCTCACAGGCCCAGCAGGAGCATGCCGAGGCCAGGCAGCGTCGGATCGGCCTGCTGTCGCTGCTCGCGCTGGGCCCCGCGTTCCAGGCCCGGCTGACCGGCCAGGTGGCCGCGGCGTACGCGGCCCGGCCGGACGAGCCGGACGAGCACGGCCGCAGCCGCCGGCCGGTGCTGACCGCCGCCCTGGACGGGCGGCTGGCGCCGGTCGCCGGGCAGTGGCTCGGCATCGATCCGGACCAGGTACAGGTGTCGCTGCACACCGGGCCCGGCTGGGGCTCGGCCGAGCTGACCGGGCCGGGCGGGCAGCGGCGGCTCCGGATCAGCCTGCCCGCGGACTGGCTGGCCCGGGTGTGGGCCTGCGGGCTGGCGCTGACCGGGCGGCACCTGGTCGTGGCGGTAGACCGGGCCGGCTGGCCGGACGCGCGGGTGCTGGCCCTGCGCGCCCCCGGCACCGAGCCGGTCCTGCTCGACGTGCACGCCCCGCTTGGCCAGCCGGGCGGGCGCGGCGAGGAGGGCGGGCGGGGCGAGGAGGGCGGGGGAAAAGCGGCCGGGGATGGGCCACACTGGGAGGTATGAGCACGGGCAACCCGGCGGTCGAGGCGCTCGGGGTCGCGGTCGCGGCCCGGGTGCCGGTACTGCTGTGGGGCGCGCCCGGCACCGGCAAGACGTCCGCCATCCGCGCGATGGCCGCGGTCATGGGCCTGCCCTGCGAGACGGTGATCGCGTCGATCCGGGAGCCGTCGGATTTCGCCGGGCTGCCCATCGTGGTGGGCGACGAGGTCCGGTTCGCGCCCCCGGCCTGGGCCCGGCGGCTGGCCGAGGCCGGTCACGGGCTGCTGTTCCTCGACGAGCTGTCCACCGCGCCGCCCGCGGTCCAGGCCGCCCTGCTCCGGGTGGTGCTCGAGCGGGCCGTCGGCGACCTCACGCTGCCCGCGGCGGTAGCCGTGGTAGCCGCCGCCAACCCGCCGGAGCAGGCCGCCGACGGCTGGGACCTGTCGGCGCCGCTGGCCAACCGGCTCTGTCACCTGGCCTGGCAGACCGACCCGCGGGCGGTCGCGGACGGGCTCGCGGGCGGCTGGTCGGCTCCGGTGGTGCCGGCCCTGCCCGACGGCTGGCAGGCTGAGGAACTGCTGGCGCGCGGGCTGGTCGCCGCCTTCCTGCACGTCCGGCCCGGGCTGGCGTGCGCGCCGCCGTCCGACGCGGCCGCCGCCGGGCGGGGCTGGCCGTCGCCGCGGACCTGGGAGATGGCGGCCCGGCTGATGGCCGCCGCGGGCGCCTGCGGGGCCAGCCACGAGGCCCGGTCCGCGCTGATCAGGGGCGCCGTCGGCGACGGGGCGGGAGTGGAGTTCCTGGCCTGGCTGACGGAGATGGACCTGCCCGATCCGGAGCAGGTGCTGGCCGACCCGGCCTCGTTCCGGCTGCCGGACCGGGGTGACCGGGCCTACGCCGCCCTGGCCGCGGTGGCCGCCGCCGTCGCCGCCGACCCGACGCCGGAACGCTGGACGGCGGGCTGGCGGGTGCTCGGGCTGGCCGCCGACGCCGCGCCCGACGTGGCCGCCGTGGCCGCCCGGGTGCTGGCCCGGTGCCGCCCGGCCGGGCTGAAGGACATGCCGCCGGAGATCCACCTCTTCATCCCGGTGCTGCGGGACGCGGGCCTGCTGCCAACGTGACCAGGGACGGTGACGTCGAAGGCCTGGCCGCCGCACGGTTGTGGGCGGCTAGCAAGTTCCCCTACCTGGCCACCGGGCTGTTCGGTGCGCAGGTGAGCGCCGATCCCGGCAGCGGCACGGTGTCGGTGGACGAGGGCTGGCGGATGCGGGCCGACCCGGAGCTGACCGCGGGCTGGTCGGCGGCGCAGCTGGGCAGCGTCCTGATCCACCACGTCTGCCACCTGCTGCGGGTCCACGGCGAGCGGGCCCAGGGCGTCGGCGTCCGGCCGGATGAGTCGCCGCGGTGGATCCGCGCCGCCGACGCCGAGATCAACGACGACCTGATACCGGCCGGACTCGACCTGCCGGGGCAGCCGGTACTCCCCCGCGACCTCGGGGCCGACGACGGGCTGCTGGCCGAGCAGTATTTCGCGGGGATACGCTGGGCCGCGATGGCGGGCGGGGGTAGCGGGGCGGGGACGGAAACTCGTTCGGTATCAAAGGGCCCGGGGGACGCGGCGGGGGCCTGGCTCGACTGCGGAAGCGGAGCGGACGGGGTGCCGCGGCCCGGCCAGGGGCAGGACGGGCTGCCGCGCTGGCAGGCGGACCTGCTGCGGCGGCAGGTGGCGCAGGACGTCATCGCGCACGGGAAGCGGCCCGGCGCCGTGCCCGCCGGGCTGCTGCGCTGGGCCGAGGAGGTCCTGCACCCCAAGGTCGACTGGCGGGCCGTGCTCGCGGCCGAGCTGCGCCGGGCGGTGGCCGAGGTCTCCGGCGCGGTCGACTACTCCTACCGGCGGCCGTCGCGGCGCTCCTCGGTGACCGCCCCGGTCGTGCTGCCGGCCCTGCGGCGGCCGGTGCCGCAGGTGGCCGTGGTCTGCGACACCTCGGGCAGCATGACGGACGACCTGCTGGCCATGGTGCTGGCCGAGGTCGAGGGCCTGCTCCGGGCGCTCGGCCTGGCCCGGCAGGTGCGGGTGCTGGCCTGCGACACCGCGGCCGGGCCGGCCCAGCGGGTCAGCTCGGCCCGCCAGGTGCAGCTGGTCGGCGGCGGCGGGACCGACATGGGGACGGGCATCGCCGCGGCGGCCGCGCTGCGGCCCCGGCCGGGCGTCACGGTCGTGCTCACCGACGGGTACACGCCGTGGCCGGGTGTGCCGCCCAAGGGCATGCGGGTCGTGGTCGGGCTGCTGGGCGAGCAAGCGCCGGAGGCGCCGTCGTGGGCCCGGGCGGTGCGTGTAGAACCTTAGATGTGAAATCAAGGGACCAGCTCCTGACGCTGATCGCGATCGCGCTCACCTTCGGGTCCGGCGCGACCGACGTGGGCGCCTTCGTCCGGCTCGGCGGCGTCTTCACCAGCGTCATGACCGGCAACATCGTGTTCTTCGGGCTGGCCACGGCCGTGCGTTCGGTGTCGCTGGCGACGCACACGACGGTCGCGATCGGCGGGTATATCGCCGGGGTGGCCGTGGCGACCTGGGTCCTGCACGGCGTCAGGGTGCGTGGCGAGCGTTCTTCGTCTACGTCGGCGGATCGGGCCAGGGTGCTGCCGGGGTACGTGAGCTGGGCACTGTTCGCCGAGTTCGTCCTGCTGGCCGGGGCCGCGATCGGGTGGGAGGTCACCGGGGCCCGGCCGCACGGGTGGGTGCAGTTCGTCCTGCTCGCGGTGACGGCGGCGGCCATGGGCATGCAGTCGGCGACGGTCAACGAGATGGGGTTCAGCAACTTCTCCACCACGTTCCTCACCGGGACGCTGACCTGGCTGGTCAGCCAGCTGGCGAGGCCCGGCGGGGACCCCTCCGGGGCGATGCGACGGCTCAGCGCGCTGATCGCGCTGGCGGCCGGCGCGGCGCTGAGCGGGCTGCTGGTGGCGAACGCGGCACGGGTGGTGCCGGTGCTGGCGCTGGTCGCGACGCTCACCGCGGTGGTGCTGTGCCGGGCCCCGGTGCGCAGCGACGACTGAATGTCACAGGCTGGTGTCAGCATGTGGATGTGAGGCCAGCCTTGAAAGCGGGACTGCTGCCGGTGTGGCGGGATCGTGACACGCTCCAGTTCGGGGTGGATCCGCGGCGGGCGGTGGCGGTGGCCGGGCTGGAGCAGACGGCGGCCGTGCTCAGCCTGCTCGACGGGAGCCGGGACCGCGACGCGGTGATCGCCGCCGCGCCGGGCTACGGCGTGCCGGCCGCGGCGGCCGAGCGGGTGCTCGCGGTGCTGGCCGCGGCCGGGGTCCTCAACGACTTCCCGGCCCGGACGCACGCCTCGCTGCCCGCGCCGCTGCGCGCCCGGCTGGCGCCGGAGCTGGCCACCGCCGCGCTGGCCTACGCGGACGGGGACGGCGGGGCGCGGATGCTGGCCCGGCGCCGCGCCGCCTACGTCCGGGTGCACGGCGCGGGCCGGGCCGGCGCGTGCGTGGCCAGCTTCCTGGCCGCCTCCGGCGTCGGCCACGTCAGCTGCACCGACCCGGAGCCGGCCGAGCCCGCCGACCTCGCGCCGGCCGGGCTGATCCTGGCCGACCTGGGCTCGCCCCGGGAGTCGGGCGCCGCCCGGGCGGTCGCGCGGGCCGCCCCTGAGGTTTCGACCGTGGACGACGGCACTGTTCCGGACCTGGTGATCCTCACCGGGATGACACTGCCCGGGCTGACCGGCGAGCTGATCCGGGACCGGGTGCCGCACCTGGCGTTGCGGACCGGCGAGGCGATCGGCGTGGTGGGACCACTGGTGCGGCCGGGTCACTCGGCCTGCCTGCACTGCGTGGACCTGCGCAAGGCCGAGGCCGACCCGCTGTGGCCGAAGATCTTGGCCCAGGCCACCTTCGCCCGGCCCGGGCCGCAGGCCTGCGACACCGTGCTCGCCGCCATGACGGCGACCCTGGCCGCCGCGCAGGCGTTGGCGTTTTTGGATCGGCCGGACCAGGTGCCGGCGACCGCGGACGGCACGCTCGAGCTGGTCCTGCCGGACTGGCAGTGGCGCCGGCGGACCTGGCGGCCGCACCCGGCCTGCGGCTGCGGCGCCAGCCGGTTAGTCCTGGAGCTGGGCGGCGAAGCGCTCGGCGACGGACAGGTAGTCGGTGACCATCTGCTCGACGACCTGGCGGGCCGGGCGGACCCGGTCCATCAGCCCGACGCCCTGGCCGACGAAGTAGGTGGCGAGCTCGCGGGCGCCGCTGCCCTCGGCGGCCGCGTTGCGGTTGATGCGCTGCTGGGCCGGGGCGGTGAGCATGGTCTGCAGCGGCATCGGCAGCGCGGCCGGGGCCTGGTCGCCTTCCCATTCGTCGGTCCACGCGCTGCGCAGCATCCGGGCGGGCTTGCCGGTCAGCGACCGGGACCGGACCGTGTCGGCCGCCGAGGCGGCGAGCATCTTCTGCTTGACCGACGGGTCGGTTTCCGCTTCCTCGGTGGTAAGCCAGACCGAGCCGCACCACACGCCCTGGGCGCCCAGGGCCATCGCCGCCGCCATCTGGGCGCCGGTCACGATCCCGCCCGCCGCCAGCACCGGGGTCGGCGCGACGGCCCGGACGACCTCGGGCACGAGCACCATGGTGGAGATGGTGCCGGTGTGGCCGCCGGCTTCGGTGCCCTGGGCGACGATGAGGTCGACCCCGGCGGCTTGCTGGCGGCGGGCGTGTTCGGCGGTGCCGACCAGCGCGGCGACGACCACGTCACGGTCGTGGGCGCCGTTGACCAGCTCGGCCGGCGGCGGGCCGAGGGCGCTGGCCACCAGGCCGATCGGGTGGCTGAAGGCCACGTCGAGCAGGCTCTGGGCGGCTTGCGGGGAGACGCTGATCGAGCCGGAGGTGGCGGTGATGTGGCCGGGGAGCTCGGGGACGCCGTAGCGGGCCAGGAGGTCGTCCAGGAAGGCCTGGTACCCGGCCGGGAAGCGGGACACTGTGTCGGCGGGCCCAGGCTCGGCTTGGCGGGGCTGGGCCGCGGTCGCGTCGTATCTCGCCGGGAGGAGCAGATCCACGCCGTATGGCCTGCCCTTGACCTGCTCGTCAATCCAGGCGAGATCGATTTCGAGGGTGCGCGGGCTGTGGCCGGTCGCGCCCAGGACCCCGAAGCCGCCGGCGTTGGTGACGGCCGCCACCACGTCGCGGCAGTGGCTGAAGGCGAAGATCGGGAACTCCATCCCGAGCCGGTCGCAGACTTCGGTATGCATGACTTATCCGCCTTTGCTGACGTGAGCCGGCCCGGCGCCGATAGGGCCGGTAATAAACCTACGCCGGCTCCGGCCGGGCCGGCCCGATCGCCTGGCCGGAGCCGGGTACCTGGCCCGCGGCGGAGAGCAGTTCGTCCGCCTGGGCCTCGAGGAGCTGGGACCATATGGTCACATGTCAAGAGCGTCAGGGATGGACCCGGGCTGCGTCAGCCATGCCGCGGTATACGGGACAATAGAAGGGTGAGCGAAGCGCGGCAGGACCCGGTGACCGGGGCAGCTAACGACGTGCCGCAAGAGCCGGCCGCCCGGGCGGCCAGAAATGTGCCCCAGAACCCCGTGACGAGGGCGGCCAAGATAGCCCGGCTGCCGCTCGGGCTGGCGGGCCGCACCGCCCTCGGGGTCGGCAAGCGGATCGGCGGCCGGCCGGCCGAGATCGTCGCGCAGGAGATCCAGCAGCGTACCGCCGACCAGATCTTCCGCGTCCTGGGCGAGCTCAAGGGCGGCGCCATGAAGCTCGGCCAGGCGCTGTCGATCTTCGAGGCGGCGCTGCCGCCCGAGCTCGCGGGCCCCTACCGGGCCACGCTGTCCAAGCTGCAGGAATCCGCGCCGCCGCTGCCCGCCCGGACGGTGCATCAGGTGCTGGCCGGGGAGCTGGGCGAGGGCTGGCGAGACAACTTCACCGAGTTCAGCGACACCCCCGCGGCGGCGGCGTCCATCGGCCAGGTGCACGAGGCCGTCTGGAAGGACGGACGCCGGGTCGCGGTGAAGATCCAGTACCCGGGCGCGGGCCGCGCGCTGATCGGCGACTTCAACCAGCTGGCCCGGGCCGGGCGGCTGTTCGGCCTGCTCATGCCCGGGCTGGACGTCAAGCCGCTGCTCGAGGAACTGAAGGACCGGGTCGCCGAGGAGCTCAACTACGAGCTCGAGGCGATGTCCCAGCAGATGTTCGCCGATGCCTACGCGGGCGACCCGGACATCTACGTGCCGAACGTGGTGCTGGGCACCGACCAGGTACTGGTCTCCGAGTGGATGGACGGGACCCCGCTGTCCCGGGTCATCAGCGACGGCAGCCAGGAGGACCGCAACCGGGCCGGCATCCTGCTCGTCCGGTTCCTGTTCTCCGGCCCCTCGCGGGCCGGGCTGCTGCACGCGGACCCGCACCCGGGGAACTTCCGGCTGCTCGACGACGGCCGCCTGGGCGTGCTGGACTTCGGCGCGGTGGACCGGCTGCCGGGCGGGCTGCCGCCGTTGTTCGGCCGGCTGCTGCGGATCATGCATGACGACGACGGGGACATCGGAGCGGTCGAGGCCGAGCTGCGCGCGAACGGGTTCCTCCGGCCTGGGGTCGCCGTCGACCTGGACGCGCTGCGCGCGTTCCTGGCGCCGCTGGCCGAGCCGTCCAAGGTGGACTGCTTCAAGTTCAGCCGCGAGTGGATGCGCGATGAGGCCAGCCGCGTCACCGACCTGCGGAACAGCAATATCACCCGGCAGTTCAACCTGCCGCCGTCCTATGTGCTCATCCACCGGGTGTCCACGGCCGGCATCGGGGTGCTGTGCCAGCTCGAGTGCGAGGGCGCGTTCCGGGCCGAGGTGCTTAAGTGGATACCGGGCTACTTCGACGATCCCGCGGCGCCGGTGCCGGCTGCGGCTCCGGTTGCGGCTCCAGTTGCGGCTGCGGCTGCGGCTCCAGTTGCGGCTGCGGCTCCGGTTCCGGCTCTGGACGAGGACGATCGAGGATCAGGCTCGGTCCCATAGATCGCGTTGTCGCGTGGGTCTCAATAACTCAGTGGTTGTGGCGTCCTACCGACTCTATCGGGTAGGACGTCACAACCACTGAACTGAAATGGTGTGGGAGGGGCCGGTGGGGTTGGGCTTAATCCGGGCTGTTCGTAGTCGAGCATGAACAGCAGGCCGCTCACTCGCCCCCGGCGTGCTCCGGCTGGCCCGCGGGTGCCAGAGAGTGCCGGGGCGCCTCTGACACAATGGGACTCGAAAAATCACCATGGGGACTGGAATCACCATGGGGACTCCAAACGTCGCCACCAGGGCGGAGGGAGGCGGTCCATGCGGAGCGGCGCGCTGCTCCCACCGGCCCGGCCACTGCCCGCCGCGACCGGGGAGCTGCGGGCGGAGGTCCGGGCTTTCCTGGCCGGGGAACGGGCGGCGGGGCGCTTCGCTCCCGCCTGCGATGCCTGGCTGTCCGGCTGGGACGAGGCGTTCAGCCGCCGGCTGGCCGCCCGCGGCTGGGTCGGCATGACGGTACCGCCGGAATACGGCGGCCCGGGCCGTTCGGCGCTGGAACGCTACGTCGTGGTGGAGGAGGTACTGGCGGCCGGGGCGCCGGTCGCGGCGCACTGGGTTTCCGACCGGCAGATCGTGCCGAACCTGCTGAGGTACGGCAACGAGACGCTCAAGCGCCGGTACCTGCCGTCCATCGCCCGGGGCGAATGCTACTTCGCCATCGGGCTGTCCGAGCCGGACGCAGGCTCGGACCTGGCCGCGGTCAGGACCGCGGGCACCCGGGCCGACGGCGGCTGGCGCGTGTCCGGGACCAAGATCTGGACCAGCGGCGCGCACCGCGCGCGGGCGTTCATCGCGCTGCTGCGGACCGGGCCGGCCGACGGGCGGCAGCGGCACGCCGGCCTCAGCCAGCTGCTGATCGAGCTGGACCAGCCGGGTGTCACGATCCGGCCGATCGTCTCGATGACCGGCGAGCACCACTTCAACGAGGTGGTGCTGGACGAGGTGTTCGTGCCCGACGAGCAGGTGGTGGGCACGATCGGCGACGGCTGGGCTCAGGTGACCTCGGAGCTGGCCTATGAGCGGAGCGGCCCGGAACGGCTGCTGTCCACGTTCGTGCTGCTGGACATGCTGGCCGGCGAGCTCGCGGCCCGGGCCAGCGGAAGGCAGGACGGCGGCGGGCGGTACGGCGACGCACGGGCGGCTGAGGCGCTCGGGCAGGTCACCTCGCGGTTGTGGGCGTGCCGCCAGATGTCGCTCGCGGTGGCCGGGGCGCTGGCCGGCGGCGAGGCGCCGGAGATCGCGGCCGCGCTGGTCAAGGACGTCGGGACGCGGCTGGAGAGCGAGATCATCGACGTGGCCAGGATGCTGACGGCGGCCGAGCCCGATCCGGACGACGGCGGGATAGCCGGGATGCTGGCCCACGCGGTGCTGCACGCGCCCGGCTTCACGCTGCGCGGCGGGACCAACGAGATCCTGCGGGGCATCGTCGCGCGGGCCCTGGGGCTTCGATGACCGCCGAGCGAGAACTCCTGCGCACCACCATCGCGGACCTGCTGAACGAGCACTGCCCGACCGAACGGGTGGCCGCCGCGTCCGGGGACAACTGGGACGCGGCCCGGTGGCAGACGCTGTGGCGGGCGCTCGAGGACACCGGCCTGACCCTCGTCGGATCGCCCGCGGAGGCCGGCGGAAGCGGCGGTGACCTGGCCGCGGCGGCCGACATCGCGATGGCGGCGGGGGCCGCGGCCGCCCCGGTGCCGCTGGCGGAGACGCTCGCGGCCGCGATGGTGCTGGCCCGGGCGGGTCTGGACATCCCGGCCGGGCCGCTCACGCTGGCCGTCGCGGCCGACCCGGACGTCCCGCTGCGGCGGGTGCCGTACGGCCGCTGGGCCACGACGGTGGCCGTCGGCGCCGATCCGGCCGATACGGACCCGGACACCGGCGCGCCCGCCAGCGGCGCCCTGATCTCCGGCGCCCTGATCTCCGGCGCTCGGAGCGGCGGCGAATGGCTGGCGGTGGCCAGCCGGCCGGTCCGGGTCCAGGCCGGCCGGAATCTGGCCGGCGAGCCGCGGGACGAGGTGGAGCTGGGCGCGGAGGCCGGGTTCCATGTGGTCCCGGCGGGCACGGCGGACTATGCCCAGGGCCTGCTGCGCCTGTTCCGGTCGCTGCTGATCGCGGGGGCGGCCCAGCGCGCGCTCGATCTCACCGTGGCGTACGTGAACGAGCGCGAGCAGTTCGGCCGGGCGCTGGCCCGCTTCCCGGTCGTCCAGCAGGAGATCGCCCGGATGGCGGGCGAGGTCGCGCTGATCACCGCCGCGGCGCAGGCCGCTGTCGCGGCGGGGCCGGGTGTGGGGGCGGGTGGCGCGGTAGCTGCCGTTGTCGCGGCTAAGGGGCAGGCTAGCCAGGGCGCCGGGACGGTGGCCGCGATCGCGCACCAGCTGCACGGGGCGATCGGCACCACTGGGGAGCATCGGCTGCGGCTGACGACGACCCGGCTGTGGTCCTGGCGGGACGAGGACGGCCCGGCCGCCGAGTGCTTCGCCGAGCTCGGCCGGTCCGCGCTGCACGCGGCGCACCGGGGCAGCGGCCTGTGGCCGTGGCTCACCGGCTGAGGGCGGATGGCCGGCTACGCCGGAATAGGGTGACGCTCGCCGACAGGGCGAACAGCACCGCCCCGTACGGGCCGGCCACCCAGAGCGGCCAGGGATAGGACAGGTGACCGCCGGGGTCCCTGACCAGGATCCAGACGACCACGTTGACCAGTACGGCGACGAGCCATAGGGTCCACAGGATCTTGAGTACCAGCGGCAATCCGGCCAGGTAGCCGACGCGGGAGGTGACGGCCGACGGCGCCCCGGCCGTTCCCGGCCCGGCTGGCACCGGACCCGGGGCCGAATCCGGCAGATCGGCGCACAGCGGGGTCAGGTCACCGTAGGTCGCCGCCTGATATGCGGCTCCCATCCGGTCCACGTACTCGGCCATCGTCAGGCGGCCATCTTCGAGCGCGCCGCGCAGCCGCTCCACCACCTGCTGCCGATCGCGGTCCGAGGCCCGCAGCTCCTGCTGGTCAACCATCTCATCGCCTCCGCTGAGATCGGGATACTGACATGACCTCATCGTCGCGGCAGCACGGCCCCCGCGCGTCAGCCGCCGGGTAGACCTGATCTCCTACCAGGGGTAGAGAAGGGCCTGCCGACCAAGCCGCCGTGTCAGGTGGTGGCGACGAGCAGGTCTTCGCCGGCGGAGGGGCGGAGGGCGTCGGGGCGGCCGGGAAAGTAGCGGTCGGCGAGGGATGCGCCAGGTACGTGCCGGGCGTCCCTGAAGCCGGCTTCGCGGGCCAGGGCCAGCATCTCCGGCGGGGTGTAGAGGCTGATGAAGGGGGTTCCGGAGGCGCGGGCGCCGTCGCGGGAGGCCTGGAGCCCGGAGCGGTCGCGGTCGTCGAGAAGCTCGGGCGGGAGCATGAACGTCATCGCCAGCGTCGAACCCGGGGCGAGCCGGGCGACCTGGCGCAGGGTGGCCGCGGTGGCCTCTTTGGTGAGGTACATGGTGACGCCGGCGGAGGCGACGACCGCGGGCTGGCCCGGATCGAAGCCAGCCGCGGCCAGCTGCTCCCACCAGGACCCGTCCGCCTCGAAGTCGACCGGGACCAGCCGCAGCCAGCCGGGAACGCCCAGGCCCAGCTCGAGTAGCCGCTGTCGCTTCCATGCCTGCGGGCCGGGCTGGTCGACCTCGAACACCCGCAGGCGCGCAGCGGCCGGCGGCCGGCGCTGGGCGAAGGTGTCCAGGCCGGCCCCGAGCAGGACGTACTGGGTGACGCCGTGGCCGGCCTGCTCGACGGCCAGGTCCTCGATGAACCGGGCGCGGGCCACGACGGCGGCCCGGAACCCGCGGGTACCGGCCGGGTGCATGTCCGGGCGAGCCCGCCAGCCATCGGCCGGGGCCGCCAGCCTCAGGCCGAGCTCGTCCTCCAGCACGTGCGGCGGCGGGTCGAGCAGGACGTGCATTGCCCGCCACAGGGCGGTCCGCACCGCGGTGCTGTCCGGCGCCCCGGCCTGCTCGTCCGCCATGACGTTGTCGCTCATTTCGCGGCGGGGGCCTGGATAGTCCACCGGCGCCCGTCGGGGTCGCGGACGGTCATCTCCCGGGTGCCGTAGTGCGTGTCCGCAAGCGGGGTGACCACCTCGACGGCCGGGTCGGGACGCAGCGCTTCCGCGTCGGCCGCCTTCAGCACGAGCTGCATCCCCGGCTCCTCGGTCGCGGGGACCTCGGCGATGAACACGTAGGGACCGTTGCCGTTGCGGAGCTGGCCGGAGCTGTGGTCGGTCGCGAACTCCAGCTCGAAGCCCAGGGCCTGGAAGAACTTGGCCGCCCGGCCCCAGTTGTGAGTCGTGAGGAACACGGCCTCGATGCCTTCGGTGGTCATGTCAGGATTCCTTTCCGTCGTCGAGGTAGGCGCGCAGGGCGTCGGCGACGATCGCCGACAAGGACCGGCCCGACTCGATGGAGTGGTGCTTGACCTGCTTGACCAGCTCGACCGGCAGGTACACGTTGAATTGCTTGATCTCTTCGTCGCCCACGAGTCAATGCTAGCATGCTAGAAGGCTAGCTTGCTAGTCAGTGGCTGAGGCCGCCGGGGCTCGGCGGGGCGGGCGGAGGGACGCGCCTGACTCGTTCGGGGGAAAGGTCTTGAACTGGGGTCAGCCGATGCGACGGTAGCGGCGTACGGCAAGCGGCGCGAAGACGGCGGTGATGGCGACGCTCCAGGCGACGGAATGCCAGGCGGGGGTGGCGACCGGGCCGCCCAGCATCAGGCCGCGGGCGGCGCCGGTGAGCTCGGTCACCGGGTTGACCCGGACCCAGGCTTGCAGCCAGCCGGGCAGGGTGCCGGCCTGGATGAACACGTTGCTGCCGAACGCGAGCGGGAACATCACGATGAACCCGAACCCCTGCAGGCTCTGCGGGGACTTCACGTACAGGCCGAGGAGCACCCAGATCCAGCCGAGGGCGAAACCGAAGACGAACATCAGCCCGGCCGCGCCGAGCGCCGACAGCGGGCTGGCGGCGATCCGGAACCCGAGCAGCGACCCGTAAGCGAAGACCATCGCGATCGAGATCAGGTAGCGGAAGAAATCCCCCATGATCGTCCCGGTCAGCGGGGCCGACCGGGAGATCGGCAGGCTCCGGAACCGGTCGAAGATGCCCTTGGTCACGTCGGTGTTCAGCCCGATGCCGGTGCCCATGCTGGCGAACAGCACCGTCATCACCATGATGCCGGGCAGCACGTACTGCAGGTAGGTGTGCCTGCTCTCGCCCTTGATCGCGCCGCCGAACAGGAACACGAACAGGGTCACGAAGATGATCGGCTGGAGCGTCACGTCGAGGAGCTGCTCAGGGTTGCGCCTGATCCGGACGAGGGAGCGCCAGGCCAGCGTCATGGCGTGGCGCAGGGCGCGGGCCGGGGTCATGGTGCGCGCGCGTTCGGGGCTGATCGTGGCCGTCACTGGGCGCTCTCTTCGGCCCGGTCCTGGTCGGTACTGTGGCCGGTGAGGGCCATGAAGACCTCGTCCAGGCTGGCGAGGCGCAGCGCGAGCTCGGTGACCTCGATCCGCTCGGCGTGCAGGCCGCTGATCACGGCGGGCAGGACCTGGGCGTCGTCGACGGGGACGGACAGCAGGCCCGGATCCTCGTCCGTGCTGACCGGCTCACGGCCCACGGCGGCGGTGACGATCGCGGCGGCCCGGGTCAGGCCGGCCGGATCGGCCGGGCGCACGTCGAGGGTCTGCTGCCCGACCTTGGCCTTCAGCTCGGCGGCGGTGCCGGTAGCGATCACCCGGCCGTGGTCGATGACGGCGATCTGGTTAGCCAGCCGGTCCGCCTCGTCCAGGTACTGAGTGGTCAGCAGCACCGTGCTGCCCTCGGCAACCAGCGCCCTGATCATCGCCCACACCTCGCCCCGGCTGCGCGGATCCAGGCCGGTGGTCGGCTCGTCCAGGAACAGCACCGCGGGCCGCTGGACCAGGCTCGCGGCCAGGTCGAGCCGGCGCCGCATGCCGCCGGAGTAGGTCTTGACCGAGCGGCCGCCCGCGTCGGCCAGGTCGAACCGCTCCAGCAGCTCGGCCGACCGCCGCTTCGCTTCTCGTCTGGGCACCTCGAGCAGGCGGCCGATCAGCAGCAGGTTCTCGAAGCCGGTCAGGTCCTCGTCGACCGCCGCGTACTGGCCGGTCAGGCCGATCAGCTCGCGGACCCGGTCGGCCTGGGTGATGATGTCGGCGCCGCCGACCCGGGCATAGCCGGCATCGGGCCGCAGCAGGGTGGCCAGCATGCGGACGACGGTGGTCTTGCCCGCGCCGTTCGGGCCCAGGAGGCCGAGCACCTTGCCCGGCGGGACGGCCAGGTCCACTCCGTCGACCGCCAGCGTCTGGCCGAACCGCTTGACCAGGCCGACCGCCTCCACCGCGAGCGTCACTTTTGCGTCCCTCCGGGCCGGGGCATCGTCAGAGCCGAACCTACCTGGCGGGCTTAATCGAGGAGACGGTCGAGGGCGAGCTGCAGGATCTGGGATCGGGTCCGGCCGCCGTGCTCGGCGGCGATGAAGTAGCTGCCGATGACGGCCGAGTAGGCCAGCATGCTGCGGACCTCGACGTCGTCTTCGTCCGCGCAGAACGGGCGGAACAGCGAGCGCACGAAATCGAGGCGCTGGTTGTCGGCGCGGCGCAGCCGGGCGGCGACTTTGCCGTCGCGGCGGGACCAGTCGCGGACGGCGAGTTCCACGGCCAGGCCTTCGGGCTGGCCGGTGATCTCGAAGAGCTTCCGCAGCTTGGCTCGCGCGTCGCCGGGATGGTTTTCCACCCGCGCGATGATGTCCTCGGTCCCCGTCCGCTCCCAGGTGTCGAGCATCTCCTCGAGCAGCGCCCCGCGGTCCGCGAAGTGCCAGTAGAAACCACCCTTGGAAACCCCCAGGGCGGTGGCCAGCGGCTCGACCCGGACCGCGTCGGGACCGCCGGCCGCCAGGGCCCGCAGGCCGGCCTGCACCCAGGCGCCGCGCGGAGTCCTGACGATGGCCACGATGATTTATCTATACGGCACCGTATTGACCGGGGCAAGCGGGCGTGCCTACTATCCATACGATGCCGTATGGATTTGCCTCCGGAAGGGGAGACGGCGATGAGGGTTCCGAACGCGGTGCACGAATCCCGCCCCTGGCGCATCGGCGAGATCGCGCCGGACTTCACGCTGGAGGACGCCTGGGCGCTGCCGGTATACGGCGGCGTGGAGGACTTCCCCTTGCTGGTCGAGATCGTGGGTTCTGATGACCTGACCCGGTCGGCGTCGCCGGTGACCCGGTTCCTGTTCGAGGTGCGCTGGCTGCTCGGACGGTGGTTTGGCTGGGACGATGCGGCTGGCCGGCCGATTCCGGAGCGGGAGGAAACCTCGCTGGCCTCCCGGCTGCCGGCCGACCTGCGGGGCACGACGGCGGGGCTGGTGTTCGGCTCGCTGTTCTCGCCGCTGTATCGCACCGGCACCGAGTTCGCGGGGGAGATCTCGAACCAGACCGTGCACGGCGTGCTGCAGCTGGGCTGGGTCGACCGCGGACAGGGGCGCTATCAGGGGGAGCTGGCGGTCTACGTCAAGCCGCGGGGCCGGTTCGGGCGGCAGTACATGGCGTTCATTACCCCGTTCCGGCGCTGGCTGGTCTATCCCGCCATGCTCCGCCAGATCGAGCGTGCCTGGGCTGACTCCGGAGGTTAGCCCCAGACGTCGGCGGCGACCTTGACGACGAGCTCGAGCTTGGCGACCTGCTCGGCCTGGGTCAGCGCGTTGCCCTCCACGGTGGAGGAGAAGCCGCACTGCGGGGACAGGCACAGCTGGTCCAGCGGGACGTACTTGCTGGCCTGGTCGATGCGGCGCTTGAGCGTGTCCGGGCTCTCCAGCTCGCCCGACTTGGTGGTGACCAGGCCGAGGACGACCATCTTGCCCGTGGGGACGAAGCGGAGGGGGGCGAAGCCGCCGGATCGTTCGTCGTCGTACTCCAGGAAGAAGCCGTCTACCTTGAGGTTTCCGAACAGGGCCTCGGCCACGAAGTCGTAGCCGCCGGACGCGGCCCAAGAGGAGCGGAAGTTGCCGCGGCACAGGTGCGTGGTGATGGTCATGTCCGCGGGCTTGTCTTTGATCGCGTCGTTGACTTGCTTGATGTAGCGCAGGTGGAGGTGCTCGGCGTCGTCACCGCGTTCGGCTATCTCGGCGCGCTGGGCCGGATCGTTCAGGTAGGCCAGGGAGGTGTCGTCGAGCTGGAGGTAGGTGCAGCCGAGCGCGTGCAGCCGGCTGATCTCGTCTTTGTAGGCGGCGGCGAGATCGTGCCAGAACTCGTCGGGGTCGGGATAGACCCGGTCGTCGATGGCGGCGGGACCGCCGCGGTAGTGCACCATGTTCGGCGACGGGATGGTGAGCTTGGGCGTTACGTCCCGGGCGAGCGACTTGAGGTACTCGAAGTGGTCACCGAAGATCGTGTGGTTGATCCTGAGCTTGCTGTTTACGTGGATGGCGGCCGGGGTCCACTCGATGTCGCCGCTGGCGTTGCGGAACCGGACCTTCATGGTCCCCGAAGCCTGGCCGATGCCGCCGATCTGGTTGATGAAGTCCATGTGCCAGGTCGCCCGGCGGAACTCGCCGTCGGTGGCGTCCTTGAGGCCGACGTCCCGTTGCATCGTCACTGCCGCCTGAATGGCCTCGTCCTCGGCGGCGCGCAGCTGGGGGGCGTCGAGGCGGCCGGCCGCGAAGTCGTCTCTGGCCGCCATCAGCGAGGCCGGGCGGAGCAGGCTGCCGACGTGATCGGCACGGAACGGAGGGACCGAACGGGGCACGGCTCAAGCTCCTTCGCTTGGTCTCGACGCGCTCGCGGGTCAGGGCGTGGCCCCGGCTCACCTGAACGCTGACCGGGTCCAGGAACTGACGCTAACATCCGGGATAGCCGTGTATCAGGGCCGGGCGGAGCAGGTGACCGGTGACGTTGTACGAGATCCTCGGGTCCGGGACGGTCACCCGGTGCCCAGGGCGGCGAGCTCGATCTCGAAGAGCCGGGCGGGGTCAAGGCCCATGGAGGCGTAGTTGCCGGCGATCTCGAGGCTGACGAAGCCGTGCAGCCGGCTCCAGGCGAGGATGGCGTGCATCGCGACGGCCGGCCCGGCGAGGTGGTCATAGGACCGAGCCCAGGACGCCAGCTGGGACGCGAGCGGCTCCGGCGGCGCAGTGGCCTGGTCCGCCTCGCCCAGGGTGCCGAGCAGTACGTTCATCGCGGCCTGGGCCGCGTCGATGAGCGGCTGGGCGTGGGCGTCGTAGCCGGGCAGCGGCGGACCGAACAGCAGCCGGTACCGGTGCGGCTGCTCCAGGGCCCAGGACCGGTAGGCGCGGGCGGCGGCCGCGAACCGGGGGCCGGGACCCTGGCCCGCGCGGCTGGCGGCGGCCAGGGCGCCGGCTAGGTCGCGGTAGGCGTCGATCGCCAGCTCGGTCAGCAGTTCGTCACGGCTGGCGAAGTAGCGGTACAGCGCGGGACCGGAGACGCCGAGCTGCTTGCCGATCGCCGAGATCGAGACGGCCGCGGGGCCGGCCTGGGCGAGCTGGGCCAGCGCGGCCTGCTTGACCTCGTGGCGCACCTGGGCCCGGTAGCGCTCGCGCATGGTCGGCGGCGCGGATTCACCGGCGGCGGCCACAGATCCCTCCTGTCCGGGGTTTGACAGATGCTGAGTAAGCTACTCATATTTTAGTTATAGACTGTAACTAAATCAATGATGATTTACGTTTGTAAGCGTACCGCATCGTCAGGAAGGACCTCGATGTCCAACGCAGCCAGCGCCGGCCGCCTGCTGTTCGCCCAGCAGGTGAGCTGGGTATCCTCCGGCTAAGAGGCATCCACCGGCGGCGATAGGTGCTCATCTGATGGCGAACGAAGGCAGTAAGGGCCCGGTCACGATCTTCGGCCCGGATTTCCCGTTCGCGTTCGACGACTGGCTCACGCACCCGGCCGGCCTGGGCTCGATCCCGGCCGAACGGCATGGCGAGGAAGTGGCCGTCATCGGCGCCGGCATCTCCGGCCTGGTCGCCGCGTATGAGCTGATGAAGCTAGGGATCAGGCCGGTGGTCTACGAGGCGTCCCAGATGGGCGGGCGGCTGCGGTCGCAGCCGTTCGAGGGGGCCGACGGCGTGGTCGCCGAGCTGGGCGGCATGCGCTTCCCGGTTTCGTCGACGACCTTCTACCACTACGTGGACAAGCTGGGATTGCAGACCCGGCCGTTCCCCAACCCGCTGACCGAGGCGGCCGGCAGCACGGTCGTCGACCTGGAGGGCGACACCTACTACGCGAGCGCGCTGGGCGACCTTCCCCCGCTGTTCCGCGAGGTCGCGGACGGGTGGGCGCAGGCCCTGGAGGAGGCGCGCTTCACCGACATCCAGAACGCGATCCGGGCCCGTGACGTGGGGACGCTGAAGGCACTGTGGAACGACCTCGTGCCGCGCTGGGACGACCGCACGTTCTACGACTTCGTCGCGACATCCCAGGCGTTCTCGAAACTCACGTTCCGGCACCGCGAGGTCTTCGGCCAGGTCGGGTTCGGCACCGGCGGCTGGGACTCGGACTTTCCAAACTCCATGCTGGAGCTCT
>JAJKHX010000171.1 GCA_021154785.1 Nocardiopsis sp. | reverse complement strand
GGCCGGCGCGGCCCCGGACCTGGCCGCGGTGACCCTCTCGGCGCCGGCGTTCTCCGCGCCGGCCCCGTCGGCGCCCGCCTCCGCGCCGGCGATCCCGCCGAACGCCCCGCGTACCACGTTCAGCCGCGTCCTGGGCAACCGGTCCGGCCGGCACCAGGCCGACTCCGCCCCGGCCGACTCCGCCCAGGCCAGCTCAACCCAGTTCGGCCCCGCCCAGACCAGCTCAACCCAGGCTGGCCCCGCCCAGGCCGACGGCGGCCCGGACCAGTCCCAGCTCCCGGCCGCCCAGTCCAGCCCGCATGCCCAGCCCAGCCCCCACGCCCGGCACGCCGCTCCGCCCGGGGACCGGCCCGGGACCGGTCCGGCCTACTCCCGGCCGCCGATGCCGCCGCTCGCCTCCCCGATCGGCCCGGCCGATCTCGAGGACCTTCAGGAGAGCGCCGAGGACTCCGGCTGGGGCGCCGCCCCGTGGCAGCGGCGGGAACCGACGAGCCGGCCCGGCGGGGAGTGAGGCGCGATGGACCACGGACTCGTCAAGCGCCTGCGCGGCGACGTCGGCGACCGGCTGGCGGAGCAGCGCCGCCTGGACGCGGCGGCCGGGATGCCGCCGATGACCGGGGAGGACGAGCGCCAGTTCGCCCGGGCCCTCGTCTCGCAGGTGCTCGAGGAGCACGCCCGGAGCGAGATCCTGGTCGGCCGCCCGCCGCTGAACGCGCAGGACGAAGAGGATCTCGCCGAGGCGATCCACGCGGCCCTGTTCGGGGTGGGACGGCTCCAGCCGCTGCTCGAAGACCAGAACATCGAGAACATCGACATCAACGGCTGCGACCGGGTCTTCATCGGCTACGCCGACGGCAGTGAGGTCCTCGGCGAGCCGGTGGCCGAGAGCGACGAGGAACTGGTCGAGCTGATCCAGGTCCTGGCCGCCTACTCGGGGCTGTCCAGCCGCCCGTTCGACACCGCCAACCCCCAGCTCGACCTGCGGCTGCCCGACGGATCCCGGCTGTCCGCGGTGATGGACGTGACGCTGCGGCCCGCGATCTCCATCCGGCGCGCCCGGATGGGCAAGGTGTTCCTCGCCGACCTGGTCGGCAACGGCACGATCACCCCGGATGTCGGCTCGTTCCTGGCCGCGGCGGTGGCCGCCCGCAAGAACATCATGATCGCCGGGGCCACCAACGCGGGCAAGACCACGCTGCTGCGCGCGCTGGCCAACCAGATCCCGGCCGAGGAACGGCTCATCACCGTGGAGCGCGCGCTCGAGCTGGGCCTGGACCACTACCCCGAGCTGCACCCGAACGTGGTGGCGTTCGAGGAACGGCTGCCGAACAGCGAGGGCCAGGGCGAGATCTCCATGGCCGACCTGGTCCGCCGCAGCTTGCGCATGAACCCCAGCCGGGTCATCGTCGGCGAGGTCCTCGGCGACGAGATCGTGACCATGCTGAACGCGATGACCCAGGGCAACGACGGCTCGCTGTCGACGATTCACTCCAACTCGAGCCTCGAGGTGTTCAACCGTATCTCCACCTACGCGATCCAGTCCGCCGAGCGGCTGCCGGTGGACGCCACCCACATGCTGATCGCGGGGGCCATCGACTTCGTGGTGTTCCAGGAGAAGCGCAACGAGTACACCCAGGGCGGCCGCCTGCGCCGGTTCGTGAGCAGCGTGCGGGAGGTCACCGGCGTGGACGGCCGGGTGCTCTCCAGCGAGGTGTTCGCGCCGAGCCGCGACGGCCGGGCCGTGCCGCACGCCCCCGCTTCCTGCCTGGACGAGCTGGCCGCCTTCGGCTACGACCCGTCGCGAGGAGGCTGGCGATGAGCACCAGCCAGCTCGAGCTGCTCGCGATCATGGCCGGTGCGGTGGCCGGCGCGGGCCTGTTCCTGTTCGCCGCGGCCATCCGGGGCCTGCCGCCCAAGCCCGCGCGGACCGGTCCCAGCCCGCTCGAACGCGTGGTCAAGGACCTGTTCAGCGTGCGAGGCGCGATCGCCGTCATCGTCGGGATCGCGGTGCTGCTGGTCACCCGGTGGGTGGTCGCCGGCGTCGGGATGGCCATGCTCGCCTACAGCTGGCGCGGACTCAGCGGCGCCGGGTCCGAGCGCCGGGCCATGTCGCGGCTCGAGGGCCTGGCCACCTGGACCGAATCGCTGCGCGACACGATCGCCGGCGCGGTCGGGCTCGAGCAGGCCATCCCTGCCTCGACCCGGGTCGCCGACGCCTCGATCCGCGAGCCGCTGGCCCGGCTGGTGGACCGGCTGCACACCCGGGTGCCGATGCACGCGGCGCTGCGCCGGTTCGCCGAGGACCTCGACGACCCGAGCGCGGACATGATCATCGCGGCGCTGATCATCAACTCCCGGCTGCGCGGCCCCGGCCTGCGCGACCTGCTCGGCGCGCTGGCCGATTCGGTCCGCGAGGAGCTCGACATGCGCCGGAAGATCAACTCGAGCCGCCGGTCCACCCGGCGCAGCGTGCAGATCGTCATCGCCGTCTCGGTTCTGATGGCGGTGGGCCTGGCCGTCCTCGACCACACCTTCCTGGCGCCCTACGACAGCGTCTTCGGGCAGCTCGTGCTGGCCATCATCGTGACGATCTACGCGCTCGGCATCATCTGGCTGCGCAAGCTGGCCCGGTTCGACATGCCGCAGCGGCTGCTCGGCACGGCCAGCACCGTGCCGGGCACGGCGCCGTCCCCAGGGGGCCAGCCGGCCGCCGCCGAACCCGAGACCGTCGCCGCCTGGCGGGGAGGTGCCGGTTGATAGAAGCTCTGATCGTCGGCGCGGTCACCGGGCTGGCCCTGTTCGTGCTGATCTACGCGCTGATCCCGCGCCGGGTCGGGCTGGCCCGGCGGGTCGCCGCGTTCGACGCGGGCCGCGGGCCCGCGCTGCGGCCGGTCAGCTATCCCGGCGACGGCAAGGAGAGCGCCTTCAGCAAGCGCCTCGGCAGCGCCCTCGCCCGGTTCTGCGCCGAACAAGGCTGGGAATTCCGCTCCCTGCGCTCCAACCTCGCCCTGGTCGGCAAGTCGTTCGAGAACTACCTCGCCACCAAGGCCCTGCTCGGCCTGTTCGGGCTGATCTTCCCGCCGGTCATCCTCGGCCTCATCGGGCTGGCCGGCGTGCACCTGTCGATCATCATCCCGGTCTGGGCCGGGCTGATCTTCGCCGCCGTCTTCTTCTTCCTGCCCGACCTCGAGCTGCGCGGCCAGGTGGAGAAGCGGCAGCGGGACTTCCGGCACGCCATCGGCGCCTTCCTGGACCTGGTGGCGATGAACCTGTCCGGCGGCCGGGGCGTGCCCGAGGCGCTGATGGCCGCCAGCGAGATCGGCGAAGGCTGGGCGTTCTGGCGGATCAGGGACGCCCTGGCCAACGCCAGGATCACCGGCCAGACACCCTGGCAGGCGCTCGGCGTACTCGGCGAGGAAGTCCAGGTGAGCGAGCTGAAGGACCTGGCCGCCGCGCTCAGCCTGGTGGCCGAGGACGGGGCCAAGGTCAGGGAGTCGCTGACCGCCCGCGCGGTCAGCCTGCGCCGCCGCGAACTCGCCGACCTCGAGGGTCAGGCGGGGGAGAAGTCCCAGTCGATGCTGCTCGCCCAGATGGTGCTGGCTGCGGCCTTCCTGATCTTCCTGATGTACCCGGCCGTCCACCTCCTGCTGCAAGCCTGACGAAACGAGGAGTCCCATGAAGATGAACACGTTCGCCCCGCCTGGCGGCGACGCGATCCGCTACCTGAACACCTTCCTGACGGCGCACGCCGCCCGGCTGCGCGCCGCTCTGGCCGGCAAAGACCGCGGCGCGTCCGCGGTGGAGCTCGCGGTGATCACCGCCGTGCTGGTCGGCCTGGCGGTGGCCATCTTGGTCATCGTGGTCAACTTCGCCAATAAGCAGGGCACCGCCATCACCAACACCAACGTGCCGAACCCGGCCGGCGGCGGCTGAGCAGTGCGATAACGAGGGACGGTAACGGGAGACGACAGTGACACGGGGCAGGTTGCGGCGACGGCTGTCGCTCGCTCGCGGGCGCGGCAGCGACCGCGGTGCGAGCGCGGTCGAGCTCGCCATCCTGGCCCCCGCGCTGATCTTCGTCAGCCTGCTCATCGTCCAGTTCGCGATCTGGTTCGACGCCCGGCACGCGGCGCTGGCCGCGGCGCAGCAGGGCGACCTGGTGGCCCGGGAGAACGCGGCCACCAACCCGGGCGGCTGGCAGGCGCTGGCCCAGGACGCGGCCACCAGCTACTACCGGGGCCTGGACACCAGCTTGATCTCCGCCGTCACCGCGCAGAGCGCGGCCGGCCAGGACGGCACCGTCTCGGTCACCGTGCGGGGCAAGATGACCGGTATCTGGCCGCTGACCATCAGCGAGACGGTGACCGGCCCGATCGAGTGCTTCCGCACCCAGGCCAGCCAGGGGACCGCATGCGGCTAAGGGCTCTCCGGTCGAAACTCAGGAACGACTGCGGCTCGATGGCCGTGGAGTTCGTGGTGGCGGCGCCCGCCCTGGTGTTCCTGCTGCTGCTGATAGCGGCCGGCGGCCAGTGGCTCAGCGCGACCGGCGACGTGGGCTCGGCCGCCCGGGACGCCGTCCGCGCCGCCTCGGTGGCCCGCACGTTCGCCAGCGCGGAGGCCAACGCCAAGACCGCGGCAACGGCCGACCTGGGCGCCCGGTGCGCCGG
Source organism: Nocardiopsis sp. (assembly GCA_021154785.1). Lineage (GTDB taxonomy): Bacteria > Actinomycetota > Actinomycetes > Streptosporangiales > Streptosporangiaceae > Palsa-504. Next base: position 11,454 of record JAJKHX010000171.1, on the reverse strand, counting down.
CGGCGTCCAGGTCCCGCCGCCCCAGTTGTTCTCCGACGGTGCCCCGGCCGGCCCCGGCGCCTTCGCCACGGCCCAGCAGATCCGGGTCACCGTGTCCTGCACGGCCAATCTCTCGGTCTTCCACATCATCGGCTTCCCGGTCAGCCAGACCTTCGCCGACAGCGCGACCGCGCCGCTCGACCCGTTCGAGGACCGGGGATGACGCCCGCGACCGGCCGGATGACCAGCCTGCTGGCCCGCCTCGGCCACGAGAACCAGGACAACCGGGACCGCGGCTCGGTGTCCCTGTGGGTCGTCATGTTCGCGTTCGTGACGCTGGCCCTGCTGATCCTGGTCGTGGACGGCGGCCAGGTGATCGTGGCCAAGTCCCGGGCCGCGGACATCGCCGAGCAGGCCGCCCGGGCCGCGGCCGACGACATCGACCCGGGCGCGCTCAGGAACGGCGCCGTGGCGATCGCCGCCGGCGCCTGCGGCACCCCCGGCCCGGCCAGCGAGCTCGTTTCCACCTACCAGAAGGGAGTCGGCGTGACGGCGACGATGCTGACATGCACACCCGGGACCGGTCCCGGAGGCGCCCCCGACGTCACCGTTGCGGTCCAGGTGTCGATGAAGCCGTTCCTCCCGGTAAACCCGTTCGGCACCATTACCGTGACGGCGGCCGAGACGGCCTTCCTGGCCTGCGGCACCGCCAACGCCCGGGTGGCCTGCTGATGGCCCCGCCCATCCCCGGCCTGCGGAAGCCGGTCCAGGTCAGGCACCGGACGGCGGGCGACGTGCTGGCCGGCATCGGCGCCATCATCGTGCTCACCGCGCTGACCATCGGGGTGCCGATCGCGCTGGTCACCCTGGTCGGCCTGCCGCTGCCGTCGACGATGCCGAAGCTGAGCGCGCTGACCAGCCAGCTCGACATCACCGCGATCCTGCGCATCTTGTCGGTGGTCATCTGGCTGGCCTGGATCCAGCTCGTCTGGTGCGTCCTGGTGGAGGTCAAGGCGGCGGCCAGCCACACCGCCGCCCGGCCCCGGGTGCCGCTGGCCGGCGCCACCCAGTCCGCCGCGCACCGGCTGGTCACCGCGGCGCTGCTGCTGTTCACCGCGGCCGCCGCGCTCACCCCCGCCGTCATCAGCCACGGCCCGCCGCGGCCGGCCCACTCGATCTCGGCCCCGGCCATGAACGCCGTCACCCCCGCGATCCCGGTCAGCGGCGGCCTCACCGCCGCCCACGTCCCGCAGGCCCACGCGGCGCCCAACTCCGACAAGATGTACGTGGTCAACCCGCCGGTCGGCCGGTTCCACGAGTCGCTGTGGGAGATCGCCCACAACCATCTCGGCGATGGCCGCCGCTACCGCGAGGTCTTCGAGCTGAATAAGGACCGGGTCCAGCCCGACGGCTCCAAGCTCACCATCGCCAGCCTGATCAGGCCCGGCTGGACGCTGCTGATGCCCAAGGACGCGCACGGCCCCGGCATCTCGGCGGTCAGCCCCAAGCTAGCCAGCGAGCTGGGCCTGTCCTCGCACGCCACCCACGCCCACCCCGGCACCGGCCAGGTGACCGAGCTGCCCGGTACGGGAACACCGGCTGGCTCCGTTCGGGATAATGGGGTGTTCGCGGCTCCGGCGGCACCCGCGTCGCAGGCCCCCGGCTGGCCCTACGAGCTGTCCGCCGCCTCGCTGCTGGCGGCGGGCGTGCTGGCCGCGCTCGGCCGGCGGCGGCGCGAGCAGCTGTGGCAGCGGGCGTTCGGCCGCCGCATCGCGGGCCCGGACCCGGACGCGGCGCTGGCCGAGACGGCGCTGCGGCTCGGCGCGGACGACCCCGCCGTGCGGATGCTCGACACCGGCCTGCGGTACCTGTCACGACAGCTCGCGGCCAGCGGCAAGACCCCGCCGACGGTGTTCGCCGCCCATCTAGGCCTCCAGAACCTGGACCTGTGGATCGCCCCGCCCGACCCGAACCCGCCGCGCCCGTGGCAGGCCGCCGACGGCGGCCAGGTCTGGCGGCTGCCGTTCGCGGCCACCGCCGGCCTCGACGCGCCGGAACTGAGCAGGGAGGCCGGCACCACCGCCGGCGCCCTCGCGCCGTACCCGGGCCTGGTGTCGCTCGGCACCAACGAATCCGGCCGGATCCTGGTCGACCTCGAGGTCGCGCACGGACTGATCGCGGTGCGCGGCCCGCGCCCGGTGGTGCAGGCCGCGCTGTCCGCGCTGGCCGTGGAACTGGTCACCAACCGCTGGTCCGACCAGATGCAGGTCACCCTCATCGGTTTCGGTGAGGGACTGACAGAAATTTCTCCCGAACGGGTGAAAGTGGCCCACACCCTGGACGACATCCTGCCCGACCTGGAGCGGCGCGCCGGGCGGGTAAGAGACGCGATGGCGTCGGCCGGGATCGACTCGGTGCTGACCGGGCGGTCCCAGGGCGCAGACGCGGACAGCTGGGCGCCGCACTACCTGATCATGGGCGTGCCGCCGACCCAGGTCCAGGCCGAGCGGCTGCTCGCGCTGGCCCGGAGCCGGTACCGGATGGGATTCGGTTACGTGATCGCGGGCGACGTCCGCGGCGCCACCTGGACCTGGGACCTCTCACCCGAGGGACGGCTGTCGGCCGAGGTGCTCGGCTTCGACCTGGAGGCGCAGCTGCTGCCGCCGGAGCAGTACGCCGCGGTGGTCAAGCTGTTCCGCGGCACCGCGGCCGGCGCGGACGTCCCGCTGGCGGTGCTGTCGGCCGTCGCGGCGGTGCCGCCCGGGCACCTGGATGCCGGCGCGGCGCTGCCGGTGGAGATCGGCCTGCTCGGCCAGGTGGCCGTGCAGGCCCCGGGCCCGCTCGAGCCGGACCGGCTCGCGCTGGCCTCCGAGCTCGTCGTCTACCTGGCCGCGCACCCGGATGGCGTGCACGCCAACGTGCTGGCCGGCGCCGTCTGGCCGCGCGGGGTCTCGCCCGAGGTGCGCGACGCGGCGCTGTCCCGGGTGCACGCCTGGCTGGGCACCGACTCTTCCGGCCAGCCGAACCTGCTCACCGACGCCGACGGCCGGCTCCGCCTGGGACCCGGCGCCCGGATCGACTGGCAGGTGTTCCGGGCCCTGTTCGGCCGGGCCAGCCAGGCCGCCGCCGCGTCCGACGCGGACGCCGAGGCGGGCTACCTGGAGCACGCGCTGAGCCTGGTCCGCGGCCAGTTCCTGGACGGCCGGGACGCGGCCAGGTACGCCTGGCTGGCCACCGACGAGATCGAGTACGAGGTCACCGCCGCCGTCGCCGACGCCGCCCACCGGCTGGCCGGGCTGCGGCTGGCCGCGGGCGACGCCGACGGCTCGATGGCGGCGGCCCGGGCCGGCCTGCGCCTCGCCTTCAACGACGAGCTTCTCTGGCGCGACCTGCTGGCCGGCGCCCACGCCACCGGCCAGGAACACGTCCTGCGCGCCGTCGTCGGCGAACTCTCCGCCCGGGTCGCCCTGGACGAGGTGATGCCGCGGATGGCCCCGGAAACCGAGGCGCTCATCGACGAGCTCCTCCCGTCCTGGAGGACCTCAGCCGCATGAAACGCCCCCTGCTCCTGGCATTCGCCGCGCTGGCCGGCACGGTGCTGACTGCCTGCAGTTCGCCGCCGCCGCCGGCGTTCAACCCGGGCGGCCCCGCCTCGGCCGTGCCCGCCACGCCGGTGGCGCAGTCGTCAGGACCCGGTTCGGTAGTGATGCCGCCGTTCGGCCAGAACGCGCACATCGTGATGACCGGCTGGCTCCCGAAGGACGCCGAGATGGCCCGGGCCGTGGTCGCCGACAAGGACTACGAGCTGGCCTTCCTGTACGCCGAGTACACCGGCGGCAAGTCCGGTGACTGGGCCGCCTACGTCAACCGCACGATGGAGCTCCAGGTCCGCGGCGTGCTGGCCAAGCCGGACGTGACCACCGAATCGTTCAAGGGCACGATCAAGATCTTCGCCATGAAGGTGATCCGCGATCCGGCCGTCCCGGGCGACCTGGACGTCTCCGCCTGCTTCGACAACGCGAAGGCCCTCAACACCAGCCTCAGCACGGGGTCGGTCATCGCGGGCCAGTCCGTCTCCAACGAGAACTATTACCGCTTCACCGACCAGCTGTCCCGGTCCTCGGCCGGCCAGTGGCAGGTGATCTCGAACTACCCGATCGTCTACTATCCGCGGGCCAAGGAGTGCAAGCCGTGAGACCCTCCCGTACTGCCACGCGCCTCGCCATCTTCGCCGGGCTGGCCGCCTTCGCGGTCGCGGTCCCGTCTGTGCCGGCCAGCGCGGCCGACGGCAGCTCGTCGGTCAGCTGCTCGACCGGCAGCAGCTGCGAGATCATGCTCGAGCACATGATCCACTTCGGCGGCAAGAACTACTCGCCGGGGGCGGAGAACACGGTGGTGGACATCACCCCGCCGCCCTGCCTGTGGATCCCGCAGGGTGACGCGCACACCGGCAGCCAGGTCGTCATCGACTTCTACAACAACACCGACCCGGGCGCGGGCGCGCTGTTCGACGGCCAGCACGCCTTCACCGAGGCCAAGCAGCTGGTCGTCCAGAACCCGATACCGCCCGGTACCTGGTACGAGCTGCCGGTCAACCCGAACGACACCCAGGCGCAGAGGCAGCAGTGCCTGAACGAGCCGCTGTTCTTCTGGGACGTGCCCGGCCAGGCGCTGCCCGGCATCGAGATACCGCCGCGGACGCTGGCCCAGCTCGCCCTGGCCAAGATGAACGTCCCCCAGGCGGGGCGCATGCTGCTGAGCCCGAGGACCGGGAACAGCTACTCCAACCTGCCGACCTTCGCCCGGACGACGCTGAGCTTCCGGCCCGAGCTCGCGGCTGACGGCATGCCCTACGTGACCGACAACGCCCGGCTCGGCGCCCAGGCCGCCACCGTCTGGGTCCGGGCCACGCCGCTGCAGCTTTCCGGCAGCGACAACTCGGCCCGCCTGGACACGGCCGGCTGCGGCTACCTCGGCTCGAAGGAAATGGTCAGCAACCCGGGGGCGGTCGCCCACACCGGCGCCAACGGCACCGCCGACTGCGGTGTCACCTTCCGCCAGCCCGGAACCTGGAATATCACCGCCACGCTGACCTGGCAGGCCTGCTGGGCGGTCGGCATCGACGACGGCCCGCCCCCGGCCGACTGCAACCCGGTCCCCGGCGCCGCCCTGAACCCGGTCAACTGGGCCCGCAACGTCAACGTCCGCGAGATCCAGGCCTCCAACGGCGGCGGCTGACCCACCGCCCCCGCCCCGCTCCCACCTGCCCCCGCCAGCCACACTAATCCTGCCAGCCACACACCGGCTCCGCATCGCGAGCCCCCTGCCCATGATCGCGAAGGGTTCACTACGTTTTCTGATATAAAACCCTTCGTCATCATGGAAAATCACATCTTTGTACGAAGGTGAGTCGCCGCTACCCGGGGCTGTCGTTGTCCACGGGGTCGAAGAGGTGCAAGGCGTGGGCGGTGGCGGCGGCTTCGCCGCGGCTGGCCACGTTCAGCTTGCCGAGGATGTTGGATACGTGGACGCTGGCTGTCTTGGGCGAGATGAACAGCTCGCCGGCGATCTCCCGGTTGCTGCGCCCCGCCGCGACCAGGCGGAGCACCTCATTTTCGCGCTCGGTGAGGCCGAGGGAGCCGGCCGGGTCTTCCGGCCCCTGGTCGCCGGCCAGCCGGATCCGGGCCCGCCGGGCCAGCAGCGTGACCTGCTCGCCGAGCGGCCCGGCGCCGAGCTCGGTCGCCAGCGACGCGGCCCGCTCCAGCCGTTCCGCCGCCCCGTCCCGGTCGCCGCCCGCTAGCGCCGCCTCCGCCGCATGCAGCAGCGCCTGGCCGGCCGGGTAAGGCTCGCTCAGCCCCGCCCACGCCTCAGCCACCTGATCCCACGCCCCCAGCAGCCCGCCAGCACCAGCACCAACGCCGCCGCCACGTTCCCCGAAAGCGTCCGCATCGGCCGCCGCGGTGGTCAGCTGGCTAGCTCGCTGCAAGGGACCGAACACCTCGAGCTTCTCCGCCACCGTCCGCAGCCGTTCCGCCACCCCGGCCGCGTCCTCCCGCAGCCGCTCGTCACGGGACGCCCCAGCCTGCCGGACCGCGGCCAGCACCGCACCCGTCCCGGCCGCCACCACCGGCCACGCGTACCGCGGGCTGCTCCCCGGCAGCTCGAACCGGTCCAGGATCCGCGATGTGGCCGCGACCGCGGCCGCCGGGCCGTCTGCCGCGAGCGCGAAACTGATCTCCAGCCGGGCCAGCGGCAGCTGGTGCTGGTCCTCGTGGCGGGCCGAGCGCAGCGCGTCGCGGGCCGCGTGCAGGCTCGCCGCGGCCGGCTCCAGCGATCCCCTGGCCAGCGCGATTGTGCCGGTGAGGACCTGCAGCGTGGCCCGGTGCATGGGCGTCGGCGCGAGGTACAGGTGCAGGGCGCCGCCGGTGACCTGCAGCGCCTCGTCCCAGCGGCCGAGCGCGAGCAGCGGCTCGGCTTCGTTGATCGCGAGCACGCTGCCCGAACTGCGGGACAGCAGCCGCTCGTCGGCGCTCAGCGTGCCGCTGCGGGCCGCCCGGGCAGCCTGCTCGTGCTCCCCGGCCCCCTCGAGCAGGTGGGATTCGCTCACCGCCGCCAGCAGCAGGACATCCTCGGCGCCGTGGTGCGCCGCCATCTCGCGGGCCTGCGCGATCAGCTCGAGCGGGCCGCTGCCCGAGGGCGCCTGGCCGCCAGGCTCGGCGTTGTACATGGCCAGCGTCAGCAGCGCGTTCGCCTCGCCCGCCTTGTCGGCGCCCTGCCGCGCCAGCGCTAGCGCCTCCTCGGCGTAGGACCGCTCGTCAGCGATCTTCGGCGGGCAGTGGGCCAGCTTGAGCAGGATGTCCACCCGGATCGCCGGCGCTACCGAGCCGGGCACGCAGTCCAGCGCCTCCAGCAGGTCCTTCGCGAAATCTGTCCGGCCGAGCTTCAGCCGGAACTGGCCGCGGCTCTTGAGCAGCTTCGCCGCCCGGACCGACTCCCCGCCCGGGAAAGACTCCCCGCCCGGAGAACGCTCCCCGCCCGGCGAACGCTCCCCGGCCAGCGAAAGCTCGCGCAGCGCCGAGGTCGCCAGCGCGATCCCGCGCTCGAACTCGCCCGCGTCGTGGGCCGCCTCGGTGGCCTGCTCCAGGACCTGCACGTGATCCGCGCCGATCCGCGTCGAGGCGTCCGGTACCTGGTCCCACAGTTCGAGCACCCGGGCCAGCAGGGTGAGCCGCTCGGCGGCCGCGACCGCCCGGCCCGCCTGCGCGGCGGCCCGCCAGGCGCCGATCAGCGCCCAGGCCGAGTCGTGCGCCGCGTGCCAGTGGTGCGCCATCTCGACGGCGGCCCGGCCGGGCGGGACCAGGTTCGGCCGGGCGTCGATGGCCTCGGCGAAGCGGCTGTGCAGACGGCCGTGCTCGCCGGGCAGCAGGTCGTCGTGAACCGCCTCGCGGATCAGTTCGTGCCGGAACGCGTAGCCGTCACCCCGCGGGTGCAGCACGTTGGCGATCACCGCGGGCCGGACCGCGCGGATCAGCGCCGCGTCGTCCAGGCCGCTGACCGCGCCGAGCAGCGCGTGCCCGGTCATCTCACCGCCGGTGCTGGCCACCCGGAGCACCTCCTGGGTGTCCTCCGGCAGCCGCCGCACGCTGTCCAGCAGCAGGTCGCGCAGCGATTCGGGCAGCTCCGGGCTCAGCTCGCCGTCGCACGAAAGCAGGGCCTCGACGAACAGCGGGTTGCCCTCGGACCGGTGGTAGAGCGCGTCGGCCAGGTCGCCGGCCGGCGCCCGGCCGAGGATGCGGACCACCAGCTCCTCGGTGTCGTGCCTGGTCAGCCGGGGCAGCTCCAGCCGTTCGACCCAGTCGATCCGGTCCAGCGAGGCCAGCAGCGGACGCAGCGGATGGGTGCGGTGCAGCTCGTCGGAGCGGAACGTGACCACGATGAGCAGCCCGGACAGGGCCCGCTGGTTGCCGATCAGGAACGTCAGCAGGTCCCGGCTGGAACGGTCGGCCCAGTGCGCGTCCTCGATCACCAGCATCACCGGCGAGTGCCTGGTCAGGTGCTCGAGGGCCCGGAGGACTTCCTCGAACAGGCGGGCCCGCGCCTCGGCCGGGTCGCCGCTCGTGTCTGGTTCCCCGAGCTCGGGCAGCAGCCGGGCCAGCCCCCGCGTGGTCCGGCCGGGCAGCATCGACGCCAGCGCGTCGGCGCCCATCTCGTGCACCAGCTCGCGCAGCACCGCGGTGAACGGGGCGAACGGCAGCCCGTCGGTGCCCAGTTCCAGGCAGCCGCCGGTCAGTACCCGGGCGCCCGCCGCGACGGCGGTGCGGCCGAACTCGCCGACCAGCCGGGACTTGCCGACACCGGCCTCCCCGCCCAGCAGCACGGCCGACGGACCGCCCTGGCGCACGCGACCGAACGCGGCTTCCAGGGCGGTCATCTGCTCGTCCCGCCCGACCAGGACGGAACTGGACGCTCGCCCGCTCATCTGAAGTGCCAGCATCCCATGCGGGCCTGGCATTCCGGAAACATCGCGGGCGATCGACGAGGCGGTCATGGCCGCCTCAGGCGGCGCGCTGGGCGACGGGCGCCTGGCCCGTGCCGTCGGTGTGGAACGTCCCGTCCACGTAGTCCGGGATAGGCGGCAGGACGAACTCGTCGGCCTCGTCCGGCCGGTGGTGCCCGCGCCGGGCCGACCTGATCATCTTGACGAGCCTGGCCTGGTGCGCCCGGGTCCGCATCTCGTGGCCTCGCTGGGCGTTCATCAGACGGAGAATCTCGGGATGCATGGTTCCTCCTCAGCCCGGGGAATCCGGCTGGTTTCCCCGTAGCTTCAAGATTCGCCGTAAGGCCCTCAGCCCGGCATCGGGCTTATGCCTTATCTTCGGCCAGGGAAAAGGCCTAGGCCCTCCCTAAGCCGAACGGGTGTGGCCTAAGCCGTCTTATCCCAGGTCAGCGGCAGCAAATCAGACGCCGGCGGCCTCTCGCCGATGGCCGGAGAGACCGCCGGTTCGTGGCTAGGCCGCGGATTCCTTATCGTCGGCGGAACCGTATGGCTTGACCCGCCGGTACAGGGCCAGGGCCGCGTAGATCTCCCGGTACTCGGCTGCTTCAGCCTCGTATTGCCGCTGCCGGAACGCGATCCGGTCGTATCGGGCCGTGGTCAGCGTCAGCCCGAGCAAGCCGCCGATGAGCAGGACCAGCACGAGCCCGGCGTAGCAGAGGATGATCATGATTCGTATTCCTCCCCTCAGTTGCTAACGGGCCATCGGCCGTCGGCGTCAGGTCCCAGCCAGTCCGGTGGTTCGGGGGCCTCCCCGGTGATGGCAGCGAGATGGCGGAGGGCGTCCCCGGCGACACCCCGGGCGTACATCGCCTCGCTTTGCCAGTAGCGGACCTTGTGCTCCATGTGCTTGTTGGCCCAGGAAATCTGAGCCACGACGTAGCCCGTCCGCGCTAGCCACGCGACGATGAAGCCCGTCACGAAGCACGCCAGGGCGAGCATCCCGGTCACGGCCCGCGTCTCCGGTATTCCCGGGAAGATCCCTGCCGGACGGAGGTTTCCGGACCTTCAGGCCTGGTAATAGATCCTCTTGATCGCACGTCAGATCCCTTCTGTAGCAAGATGCGGTCTTCGTGCTCGATGATCAGGGCCGGTGGAGCCACCCATCGGCCCTGTCTCTGTCTGTACCTCCGGCATCCTCGGCGGTGCTCGCTGCCTGGGACAGGCCGAGATTCCACCCATAGTGGTAAGAGGCAAGCGAGCCACGATCTGACAGCCGCTGCTCGCATCGACGAGGTCGTCTGCCTGGGCTCTCCGGTGGCCGTAACCCAGTGACGGCTCGGGGGGGTGATGCATCCAGTTCATGACCGACCTGCCTAGAACCCCGTTATTGCAAGTTCTCTTATGGGATTCCCACGACCGGGCGCGGCAAAACGGTAACTTTGCGCAAGCAAGTCTGTAACGTTCGGCCTGACGTGGCTAACCTCTTGGCAAATCCCAAGCTAGGCTGGGGTTTCGGTGCCTGGTCGAAGCCGTGTCAAGCTGTTTCCTGACGGTTTGTCAAGCGTATGGGATGCGTCGTATGACCCGTCGCAGTACGGTTGCGTGATGGGATTCCCGCAAGACGGGTTCATGGGCCCGGATGTAGCTGGTGCCGCGGTGGTTGCCGCGGCTGCTGAGGAAGACCAGCCATGGCCGTAGAAAAGGTAACGGGACCGCTCGGACCTCGCCGCGCCATCGCGCGGACGGTTAAGGAGCTACGCGAGGGCCGCGGTCAGCTCCTGAACGAGGTCGCCCGCGACTTGATGATGTCCACCAGCAAGCTATCCAGACTCGAGAACGCCCAGGGTAAGCCGCTTCCTCGCGACATCAGGGACCTGGTCAGGTACTTCGGGATCGAGGGGACGCCGCTGGCAGCCCGCTTGGAGCGATGGGTGAAAGCCGCCCAGCGCCCGGGCTGGTGGACTAACTACGACGAAGGGGTCATCGAAGGGCTGGATACGCACCTGGCCTACGAGGTGGACGCGGCTGTCGAACGCGTGTACACGCTTCCGTTCGTCCCGGCACTGCTGCAGACGCTGGACTACGCCCGGGCGGTTTTCCGGGACATGGAGAGCCGGTCGGAACAGGAGATCCGCCAGCTGCTGGCGGTCCGCGTCCGACGCCAGGAGGCATTGAACAGCCGGGAAGATCTCGAACCACTTCGGCTGATCGCGGTGACGCACGAGTCGAGCCTGCGCCAGCTGGTCGGCTCTGCAGACACCATGCGTCAGCAGCTGGACGAGCTGATCGAGCGTTCGGAGACCCCGAACGTTACTCTGCGGGTGCTTCCCTTCACGGCTAAGCCGACGTTCAGCATGACGTGTATGTACGCTCTTTTCGAATACAAAGACGTTGGCGAATCCGACCTCGTCCATATCGAGACCCATGCCGGGTTTTTCAGTGTGGAAGATGCGGATCAAGTCAAGAAATATCGCACCCATCACGACGCGCTGATGCGCGCCTCGCTCACAGAGGAGGAGTCCAGGGAGCTCATCCGCAGCGTCCGCGACTCGCTGCGTAAATTACGCGTGAAATCACGTGACGCTGCGGCGCTGCGGAGTATCGTTCCCCTCATTGGTCACGGGCTGTCCCCGCAGGCCGCTTGACGCCGTCTTCTTATACACCTACCTGCGAGAGCCATTGTGAGCAATGACGCGGCATGGCTCGGACTGGACGGGCACGAGGATCTATGGTCCGAGCTCGACAGCCGAGGCTATGTTGTCACCAGTGACCGGTCGCTCGGGCTTCCGGAAAAATTCAGGCAGAATTTCTCCGGGGCCTACTTCAACGAGTCGACGCTTCGCCACGACGAGGGAGACTGGCCGGTTGACCGCATCCGGGCTCGTGACGTCGTGCGCTACGAGTGGCATGATGACCTCGTTAGCCTGCATGAACACGATGTGATAACGATCACTGATCGTGCTGGCATCCCGGGTAAG
>JAJKHX010000170.1 GCA_021154785.1 Nocardiopsis sp. | reverse complement strand
CAGCATCATCCCGGTCACCTAGCCACGGCCGCTGCCCGCCCAGTCAGCGCCATCCCCCGCTTTGTCTGCAGTTTTGGTTGCTACAACGACCATAACTACAGACAAAGCCGCATACCCGGCTGAGGCTGATCCTTAGCTACGGATTCTCGACAACGACGAAGGCGCGCCGCCGGCCAAGCCGGCGACGCGCCCCCAGAGAACGCGTAACCCCGAAGGCTACTCAGTCCACCAGTCCTCGTCGTTGTCGTCCTTGCCGTTGGCTGACTGCTTGGCACCAGCCGAAGCCGCTGCCGGCGCCGGCGTGCCATTGGTAGCCCGGGCCTGCGTCTGCGCGGGCGACACCTGCGTGGCCTGGTGCGCGGCGGCCGCCGCCTGGGCCGGCTGCACCTGCGTGGGAGCGCCGTTGCCGTTGCGCGGCGCGATCGGCTCCGCGGCGATGGCCGGCTTGGGCGCGGGCGGCGGCGCGGCGGCTGCCATCGCGGCCTCGCCCAGGCCACCGGGCATCTGGCCGCCGAGCAGCTGACGCACCTGCGCCAGGTGGGTGGCGATGCTGTCCTTCTGCCGGGTCAGCTCGTCGACCTCGCGCTGAGCGGCCGCGCGGCGGCGCTCGGCGTCGGCCTTGGTCTCGGCCAGCAGCTGCTCAGCCTGGGACTTGGCCTGCGACACGATCTGGTCGGCGTTCTTCTTCGCGTTCGACACCAGCTGCCGGGCGTGCGAGTCGGCGTCGCGCCGGGTCTGGTCGGCCTGCGCGGAGGCCTTGGCCGCCCGCTGCTCGGCGGTCGACGCCCGCTGCTCGGCCTCGGAGACCAGCTTCTGGGTGGCGGACTGGGCGGCGGAGAGCCGCTCGGCCTCCTGGCGCTCGGACTCTTCCCGGCGCGCCGCGAGCTGGATCTCGAACTCGGCCTCGGCCTGCGCCCGCTGGGCCTCGCTCTCCTCCAGGATGCGCTGCGCCTGGCTGCGCATCTCGTCGGCCTGGCGCTTGGAGGTGGTGAGGATCTCGTCCCGCTCGCGCTTGGCCGTCGCCTTCAGCTGGGCCACTTCGCGCTCGGTGCTGGTCCGCAGCTTGGCGATGTCGCGCTCGGCCCCGGCCCGCTTGTCCGCGACCTCGTGGTCGGCGGTGGCGCGGAGCTTGGCCACCTCGCGCTCGGTGGTGTTGGTCAACTCGTCGGCCTCGCGCCTGGCGGTGGTCCGGATCGAGTCCGCCTCGCGCTCGGCCGCACCCCGCTGGTCATCGGTCTCGCGCTTGGCGTTCGCGCGCAGCTCCGACGCCTCGTTCTCAGCCGCGGCCCGGAACTCCGCCGCATCGACCTTGGCCGCCGCCTTGATCTCGTTGGCCTCGGACCTGGCCGCCTGGACCAGCTCGGTGGCCTGTTCCTCAGCTAGCCGGAGCAACTGTTCAATACGAGCGCCGAGACCGGAGTAGGTGGGACGCTCCTGCTCCTGGATCTGCCGGTGAGCCTCGGTCAGCTCCCGCCGCATGGCCTGGGCCTGATCGCGGTGCGTCCGGGCTTCGGTCTCGATCTGCCTGATGTGCTCGTCCACCTGATGGCGGTCGTAACCCCTCATGACCGTGGCGAACTCGCGCGGCGGGGCGTCCTCGAAGAAGTTGGTCAGCTGGGCGTCAATGTCCGATTGCATGTGGCCTAATCCTGGCTAGACGTGAAGGCGGCAGAAAAACTTACGGCGGGTGTCAGCCATGGCGGGTACGACTCTCGCCCGGTGACAGGCAGACTACTCTTACTCGGGTGGTTTGGCGGGTCCTTCAGAGTTCTCTATCCTATCCGTCCGGTTAAATCCCCTTGCCGACCGGATGGGGGAATTACGCTGGGCTGACGAACTGTACGAGTTCCGTCAGCACCCCCCCAAGATCCCCCGGGTGGAGGAACGCGATGGACGCTCCCATGGACCCGTGCCTGGGCCTTTCGTCGATCAGGCGGATGCCGGCGCCGCCGATCGCGGCGAGCGTCGTGCCGATGTCGGCGACGCCGTAACCGACATGGTGGAGCCCCTCGCCCCGGCGGGCGATGAACCTCCCGACGGGCGTGTCAGGCGACAGCGGCTCGAGCAGCTGAACGTAGCCAGGCCGGTCCCCGGAAGCCGGGGAACCCCCGACCGCCAGCATGGCCTCGCGCACGCCCTGCTCCTCGTTCACCTCCAGGCTCGCCACTTCCAGGCCGAACGTGGCCTGGTACAGCTCCACGGCCCGGTCCAGGTCCCGGCAGGCGATGCCGACGTGATCGATGCGGGTCAGCAGAGGTAGCACCATATTTCCTTCCGGACACCACTAGGTATCGTGAATGACATGAACGATTCACGTCAGCCGGTCATCGTCGGCGGCGCCCGGACGCCGGTCGGCCGCCTGCTCGGGTCCCTCGCCAGCAAGTCTGCCAGCGACCTGGGCGGCGTCGCGATCGCGGCCGCCCTCGACCGCGCGCAGGTGACCCCGGACCAGGTGCAGTACGTGATCATGGGCCAGGTGCTACAGGCGGGCGCCGGGCAGATCACCGCCCGGCAGGCCGCCGTGGCGGCGGGCATCAGCATGTCCGTTCCGGCGCTGACGGTGAACAAAGTGTGCCTGTCCGGCCTGGACGCCATCGCGGTCGCGTCGCAGCTGATCCGGCTGGGGGAGCACGACGTCATCGTGGCGGGCGGGATGGAGTCCATGACCCGCGCGCCGCACCTGCTGGTGAACTCCCGGGCCGGCTACAAGTACGGCCCGGTCACGGTGCAGGACTCGATGGCGCTGGACGGCCTGACCGACGCCTTCGACCACCTCTCCATGGGCGAATCGACCGAACGCAGCGGGCGCGAGCTCGGCATCACCCGCGAGCAGCAGGACGAGTTCGCCGTCCGGTCCCACCAGCTCGCCGCGGCCGCGGCCAAGAACGGCGTGTTCGCGGCCGAGATCGCCCCGGTCCTCATTCCGCAAAGAGGCGGCGAGGCCATCACGGTGACCGAGGACGAGGGCATCCGCCCCGGCACCACCCTCGAAACCCTGGCCAGGCTCCGGCCGGCCTTCGGCCAGGACGGCACGATCACGGCCGGCACCGCATCCCAGATATCCGACGGTGCGGCCGCCGTCGTGGTGACGACCAAAGATTTTGCCGAACGAGCCGGGCTCCGCGTCATCGCCGAGATCGGCTCGCACGGCAACGTGGCCGGCCCGGATAACTCGCTGCACTCGCAGCCGTCGAACGCCATCAAGCAGGCGCTGGCCAAGGCCAGCCTGGACGTGAGCGACCTGAACCTGGTCGAGATCAACGAGGCGTTCTCGGTGGTGGCCCTCCAGTCGGTGCGCGAGCTGGGCGCTGACCCGGACATCGTGAACGTCGACGGCGGCGCGATCGCCATCGGCCACCCGATCGGCGCCTCCGGCGCCCGGATCGCGCTGCACCTGTGCCTCGAGCTCGGCCGCCGCGGCGGCGGGCTCGGCGCGGCCGCCCTGTGCGGCGGCGGCGGCCAGGGCGAGGCGCTGCTGTTCCGGGTCCCCCGCTAGCCCCGCCGCGTGGCCGGCAACGCTGAAATCGACAAGGCCAGAGCGGGGGATGTCCGCGCCCTGGCCAGGCTGCTGTCGCTGGTTGAGGATGAGTCGCCGCGGATTCGTTCGGTCATTGAAGATCTTCTGCCCCAGACCGGCCGCGCGCGGGTCATCGGCCTGACCGGCGCGCCCGGGGCCGGCAAGTCCACCGTGACCGGCGCCCTGCTGACCGCGTTCCGCGCGGCCGGTCACCGGGTCGCGGTGCTCGCCGTCGACCCGAGCTCGCCGTTCACCGGCGGCGCGCTGCTCGGCGACCGGATCCGGATGCAGGAGCACGCCACCGACGAGGGCGTCTACATCCGGTCGATGGCCAGCCGGGGTCACCTGGGCGGCCTGGCCGCCTCGACGCCGCAGGCCGTCCGGGTGCTCGACGCGGCCGGGTTCGAGCTGATCATCATCGAGACGGTCGGCGTGGGGCAGGCCGAGGTGGCCATCGCCTCGCTGGCGGACTCCGTGGTGGTGCTGCTCGCGCCGGGGATGGGCGACGCGGTCCAGGCCGCCAAGGCCGGGATCCTGGAGGTCGCCGACCTGTTCGTGGTGAACAAGGCCGACAAGCCGGACGCCCAGCAGGTGGTCAGGGACGTGCGCAACATGGTCGCGCTGGCCGACCGGGCCGAGGGCGACTGGAAGCCGCCCATCATCAGCACCACGGCGACCAGGTCCGAGGGCATCGGCGAGCTGACCGAGCGCCTGGACCAGCATTGGTCCTGGCTCAACTCGACGGGAGAGCTGAAGCGGCGGCGGCAGGCCCGGGCGCGGGAGGAGCTCACCGCGCTGGCCTTCGCCGCGCTTCGCGCCCGGCTGGCCGCCAGCCGGCTCGACGAGCTGGCCGGCCAGGTCGCCGACGGCACGCTGGACCCGTTCGCGGCCGCCGACGAACTGCTCGACGGGGCGGGCCAGCGAGGGGCCTAAGCACGGCATACGGTTGTCCCCGTGGGTAAGCCACTGGAGTTGCCGTTCGACCCGATCGACCGGGCGGCGCAGATCTGGGCCCGGCGGTTCGGTCCCTCGCCGTCGATGGCCGCGGTCACCTCGATCATGCGCGCGCAGCAGATCCTGCTGGCCGAGCTCGACGCGCTGCTGCGGCCGTACCAGCTGACGTTCGCGCGGTACGAGGCGCTGGTGCTGCTGACCTTCAGCCGCACCGGCTCGCTGTCGCTCGGGCTGATCGGCGAGCGGCTGATGGTGCACCCCACCAGCGTGACCAACATCATCGGCCGGCTGGAAGGACAGCAGCTGGTGATCCGCAGGCCGAACCCGGCCGACGGCCGCGGCCGCCTGGCCGAGATCACCCCGGCGGGCCGGGACGTGGTGGAGCGGGCGACCAGGGACCTGATGGCGGCGGAGTTCGGCCTCGGCAGCTTCGGGCCGGGCCAGCTGAAGGAGATCTTCGACCTGTTCCGCGAACTGCGCCTGGCGGCCGGGGACTTCGTCGCTGACGAGACCTAGGCGCCCGGACCCCCGGGAGCCCTGCACTCCCAGGAGCCCGGGCTCCTAGGAGCTGGCGACCGCCGAGGGCTGCCAGGTCTGGCCGCCGTCATAGGTGAACCAGACGGCCCCGGCGGCCGGGTCGGCGGGCAGCGCGATGCCCAGTTCGTCAGTGGTCATGCCCACGTAACTGAACCCCCCGTCCGGAAGCGCGGCGGTCAGCGTGGCCGTCCGCCAGGCGCTCTCGCCCGGCGGCAGCACCTCGATGCCCCGGCCGGTGGCCAGCACCAGGCTCCGCGCCGGGCTGGCCGCCAGCGAGTAGGCGATCCCGGCCGCCGGCGCCTGCCCCATCCGCCGCCAGCTGGCCCCGCCGTCCGCCGAGGAGAAGATCAGCTTCCGCTCGGCGGGCGCCACCGGGGTGCTGTCGCTGGCCGGGCTCAGGCAGGCCAGGTCCAGCTCGCTCGCGCCCGCCGGGGCGAGCAGCGCCGGTCCCGACTGGGTGCCGGTGGCGCAGGCGGGTGGCAGCGAGGCCACCTTCCGCCAGGCCGCGCTGCCGTCGACCGGCCCGGCGTACAGCGTCGCGTCCGGCCCCAGCAGGTAGCCGCGGCTGCCGGTCAGCGCCAGCGAGGCCGCCGCGCTGGCCGCGCTGCCGGTCAACCCGGTGGTGGCGGTACTCACCGGTGCCCAGGCGCCGCCCCGGGCCGAGGCGGAGTAGAGGGTGAAGGCGCTGCAGCCGCCGGCGTACGCGGTCCCGGTCCCGGTGCACGACGCCCACAGCGCGTACACCCGGCTGCCCACCGTCTCCAGATCCGTTACCCGCAGGCCGTGGGTGCTGACCGGCGTCCAGGTCTTG
>JAJKHX010000169.1 GCA_021154785.1 Nocardiopsis sp. | reverse complement strand
TCAACGGTCAGGCCGAGCGCGTCGCCCTTGACCACGCCGGTGGCCAGGATCGCCGGGGTCTGGCCGGACCTGACGGTGGGCAGCAGGCCCGCGGACACGATCTTCGCCTTGCTGATCAGCCAGAGCTGGTACACCTTGCCCGCCGGGAGCGCGGGGAGGCCGGTGGTGACCACGGCTAGCTCATGACGTTCGGCGGCCAGGACCACGATGGCCGTGCCGCCGCTGGTGGAGACCTGGCTGAGCACCTGCACCCTGGGCGCGGACAGGACCACGCTGAGCGCCTGGTTCTGGGCCCGGGCCTGGTTGAGCTCGTCCTGGGTGTGCGACTGGGACAGGCCGAAGAACACCGCGACCGCGATCGAGGCCAGCGCGACCGCTCCGGACAGCCACGGCACCCATGGCAGCGTCCGCTGCGGCCGGGCCTGGAGCCGGCGGGCCCTGACCTCGGGCGGGAGCTGACGGGTGCGGGCGGCGGCGGCGAGCACCCGGCCGCGCATACCGGCGGGCGCCTCGGCCGTGGCGGCGAAGGCCAGCGCGGTCGCCACCTCGCGGAGCCCGCGCACCTCGTTCGCGCAGGACGGGCAGCGGCTCAGGTGGCGGGCGAAGCGGTCGCGCTCGGCGTCGCTGTCGAGCGCGTCGAGCGCGTAGGCACCGGAGAGCGAGTGCAGGTCGTGGCCGATGCGCAGCCGCATGTCAGCTCACCCCCAGGCAGTCGCGCATCCGGATGAGCCCGTCGCGGATCCTCGTCTTGATCGCGCCCAGGGTCACCTTGAGCAGGTCCGATACCTGCCGGTAGGTGTACCCGCCGTAGTAGGCCAGGGTAATCGACTCACGCTGCACGTCGGTGAGGCTGTCCAGGCAGCGCCGCACCCGCTCCCGGTCCAGGCTCGCCTCCACCGCCTCCGCCACCTCGTCGTGCGGGGTGGGGACCTCGGCCGTCCGCTGCTCGCGGCCGGCCGCGGCCATGGCGGAGCGCACGCGGTCGATGGCGCGGCGGTGGGCGATCGTCATCACCCACGTCGCCGCTCCGCCAACGGCCGGGTCGAACCGGGCGGCGCTCCGCCACACCTCGAGGAGCACTTCCTGAGCTACCTCCTCCGACTGCGACGGATCGCGGAGAACCCTGCGAATGACGCCGTACACCGGGCCGACCAGCCGGTCGTACAGCGATTCGAACGCGCCCGCGTCGCCGCGCGCCACGTGGACGAGCAGGTCGTCGAGGTCCCGCTCTCCCCTCCTATCCGCGGCGGCGGACGTGAACCGGGACGCGTCCGAATCGCTCGGGTCCATATGTCACCTTCGAAGCAGACGCCGGTTTGGATGGGCGGGACATGACCGAATTTTAAGTAATTTGTATCGTCGCAGGTCGGCGGGACACGTAAGCGCCCCGTAATATCCGCATACGGGGCCTTTGTACCGTGACTGTTACGGGAGAAGCCGCCGTGTCAGCTACCCTCCGGGCGGCGGGGCTGATATCACTGGAAACGTGGCGGGTCCCCCCGGTCCGGCCCATGTCCTTCCGCGGGAACCGGAGGTCGTCATGCGCCTGGTCTGGGTGATCTTGTTCGTCTGGCTGGTCATCGGCGCGCTAGCGGCCGGCCAGCGGAGCTACTACACCGCCAAGTACGTGAACTGCTCGGGGGTGGGGACGATCGCGGTGACCATCTTGTTCGGTCCGGTCAACTACCTCGGGGGCGATCCTAAGTTCAGCTGTCAGTAGGCGGTGCCGCTATTTCCTCGGGCGCTGTTTGCTCGGGCGCTGTTTCCTCGGGCGCTGTTTGCTCGGGCTTCTTCTCAGGTGGGGAGGGGCGCGCTAGCAGCGTCGACACGGCCGCGCGCCAGGCCTTGAGCCCGGCGCCGCGGGGCACCTTGAGGGACACGTAGGCGGCGGCGCCGGCCGGGATGGGCAGCCAGAAGTTGACCAGCCGCCAGCCGAGCACGCCCAGCGTGGCCACGCTGCGGGTGACGCCGAAGCTGACCAGCAGCAACGGCGCGAGCGAATCGACCACGCCGAGGCCGGCCGGGGTGATCGGCAGCGCGCCGGCCACGTTGGCGATCCCGTAGGCGGCGAAGAGCTCGACCGGGTTGAGGAGCCGGCCGAACGCCGCCACGAAGCACCACAGCGACGCCGCGTCGAGCAGCCAGTTGAGTGAGGCCCAGGTCAGCGACATGACCAGGATGCGGCGGTCACGGGCGATGGCGGACAGGGAGGCCGCGGTGTCGAGCATGCCCCGTTCCAGCCGGTCGCCGGACAGGCCGGGGATCCGGTCGCCGACGGCGTGCAGGATGCGGGAGGCGCGGCCGGCTCCCCGGGTGATGCCGATGGCCAGCGCGGCGATGGCGAGCAGCAGCACGGCTCCGATGATGGCCACGGTCACGTAGATCGGGTGGAAGCCCGCCAGCGGGATGGAGACCACCAGGGACAGCCAGAGCAGGATGTTCAGCACGACGGTCGAGCCCAGGCCCTTGCTCGCCATCATCACGCCGGCGTCGCTCCCCTTGATGCCCTCGGTGGTGAACAGGCGGTAGCCGATCCCGGCGCTGCCCAGCGTGCCGGCCGGTATGACGTGCGCGACCGCCGCGGCGGCCAGGTCGATGCGGAACAGCCGGGACAGGCCGGGGTTGAAGCTCCCGGGCGGCAGCATGGCCTGGGTGAGCAGGCCGTAGCAGAATAGCGACAGGCCCTCCAGGACCACGCCCGCGACCAGCCAGACGGCGTCCACCCGGGCGAGCAGGCCCAGGTCCTTGCTGGCCCCGACTAGTTCGGGCACGACCAGGTACTCGACGACCAGGACCAGGGCGAACAAGATGATGCCACGCCGCAGCGGCTTGACCAGAAAGGGCAGCCAGGTACGCCACTTCCGCCAGCTACCCCGTCGCTTTCGGCCCCCGGGAGGGTCATCACCGGGCTTCCGGCCGGCTTGCGCCGGGTCAGTCCGCATAACCGACGTACTACCCGGTCGGAGGGTAAGAAAGCAGCCACATGAGCAACAAGCGTTATTCTGCCCTGGAACCGGCAACCCGGAGGAGGCTCGGTCGTGGCTGATGCTGCTGGTGCGATGCCGACCGCTGTGTCGAACGCTGCGTCGACGGCTGCGTCGACCGCCCGGAGGATGTGGACGCTGTTCGAGCCCGTCCACGCGGTGACTTACTTCGCGGCGGACGCGCGTTCGGCCTATGAGCAGGCGGGCTTGCGCGGGTTCTGGCGCGGCTACTTCGCCGGCCGGGCGGCGCCGCTCGGGGCCGCGAACGCGGCGGTGGTGACCGCGTCGTTCTTCAACTTCGCGCCCGCCTTCGTGGCCCGGGCCATCCCGGGCGTGTGGGACCTGATCACGCCGGCCGATGCGCTGCGGGTCCGGCTCGAGGGCGCCACCGCGGCCTTGCGCGGGCTGCTCGCCGGGCAGGAAGCGGCCGCGGCGGCAGCCGCGGATCTGCTCTGGCGGGCGATCGGGGAGCTCGACTTCTCCGGCCGGGTGCTGGGGGCGGCGGACGCGGCGCTGCCGGTGCCCGAGGACGGCCTGGCCCGGCTCTGGCAGGCGGCCACCGTGCTGCGCGAGCACCGGGGCGACGGGCACTTCGCCGCGCTCGCGGCGGCGGATGTCGACGGCTGCGAGGCCGTGGCCTTGCGGTGCCTGATGGATCTGCGGAAGGAGAACATGCAGCCGGTGCGGGGCTGGACCGATGAGGCGTGGGACGACGCGCTGGGGCGGCTGGCGGCGCGTGGCTGGGTGGACGGAGACGGTGCGCTTTGCGGTGCGGGACGGGAGGCGCATGCGGCGGTGGAGGCCGCTACCGACGAGGCGGCGTCGCGGCCGTGGGCGCGGCTCGGGCCGGAGGTTACGGCGCAGATCGCGGAGGTCCTGGCGCCGCTCGCGCAGGCTTGCGCGAGCGTGCTGCCGTTCCCTAGCCCGATCGGGTTGCCCGGGCGTAGCTAAGTATTCGTGCTCGATCCGGACGGGCTTGGTATTCGGGCTCGATCCGGACGGGCTTGCCGCGGCCGGGTCAGGCCAGTTCGTCGAGCTGACGGGCGAGGAACTGGCGCTCGGGGTCGGTCTCGGCGAGTTCGAGGGCGCGGGTGTACGCCGCCCGGGCGTCGCCGGGGCGGCCGGCGCGACGGAGGAACGCGGCCCGGGTCGAGTGGTAATAGCGGTAGTCGTCGAGGGCGAGAGTGCCGAGGAGGGCGAGGCCCGCCTCCGGGCCGTCCAGTTCCGCGATCGCCACGGCCCGGTTGAGCTCGACCACCGGTGATCCGGTGCGCTGGGCGAGCGTTCCGTAGAGGGCGGCGATCTGGTGCCAGTCGCGGGGTTGCTGGAGGTGCAAGTCGGCGATAGCGGCCTGGATGACGTAGGTCCCGGCGCCCGGCCGGGCGGCCGCCCGCCTGAGCAGCTCGCGGCCCTCGAGGATCTGCCGCTGGTCCCACCGCGACCGGTCCTGCTCGTCCAGCGGGACGAGCATGCCCCCGCGTACCCGGGCGTCGCGGCGGGCGTCGTTCAGCAGCATCAGGGCCAGCAGCCCGAGGACCTCCGGCTCGTCGGGCATGAGCTCGGCCAGCGCCTGACCCAGCCGGATCGCCTCGGCGGCCAGGTCGACCCGGCCATCGCCCCAGCCCTGGTTGAAGACGAGGTAGACGACCACGAGGACGGTCGCGAGCCGGCCAGGGAGCTGGTGGTCCTCCGGCACGGAAAACGGGATGCCCGCGTCACGGATCTTGTGCTTGGCGCGGGTCAGGCGCTTGCTCACCGTGTCGAACGGAGTCAGGAACGCGCGTGCGATCTCCTCGGTCGACAGGCCGCCGAGGGTCCGGAGGGTCAGCGCCACCTGGGCCTCGCGGGACAGGGCCGGGTGGCAGCAGGTGAAGATCAGCTCCAGGCGCTCGTCGCGGAAGGTCGCCGTCTCGTCCATCACGGGTTCGGGCTGCTGGGTGAGCTCGCGGGCGATCAACCTGGTCTTCTCGGCGAGCACCTGCTGCCGGCGGAGCTGGTCGATCGCCCGGTTCCGGGCCGCCGTGATCAGCCAGGCAGCCGGGTTGGCGGGCTCGCCGTCCCGGGGCCAGCGTTCCGCCGCGATAGCGAAGGCCTCCTGGGCCGCGTCCTCAGCCAGCTCGATGTCCCGGAACATCCCGGCCAGGGTCGCGACCACCCGTCCCCAGTGATCGCGGAAGACCCCCTCAACCGCCACCAGGGACCTCGGCCCGGACCGGTCGTACCTCGATCGCGCTCGACGGTCGCAGCGCCTGCAGCTCGGCCGCCACCTCGAGCGCCGCGTCGAGGTTGCCGACTTCGATGAAGATCAGGCCGCCCAGGAATTCCTTGGTGTCGACGAAGGGGCCGTCGGTCAGCAGCGTCTCGCCCTGCTGCTGGCGCACCGTCGTGGCGGTCTGCGGGGCGTGCAGGCGCGCCCAGTCCGTGACGTACGGGCGGGCGAGGACGGGAAGCACCCCCGCCTCGACCGCCCGCCGCTCCT
>JAJKHX010000168.1 GCA_021154785.1 Nocardiopsis sp. | reverse complement strand
TACCGGCTGGCCGGGCAGGCGGGCGGCCGTAAGCCCAGGAAGACCACAACCTTGGCACCGAACGGGCTGGCCGTCCCCGCCTCAGACAAGCTCACCGGTTTCCTGCAGCGACCGCCCGTCCTGGACCCGCTGGACGAGGCCGAGCTGCTCGGCTGGTCGGTGGAGATCGTGCGTGCCGCGCGCCGTAACGGCTACCTCGCCTCCACCGCCGACGCCATCGCGGTGTTCGAGACGTCGATCCTGCTGGCCGGGATGCGCGACCGGGCCAATCCGACCCCGTACGACTTCGGTGACGCGGCGGTCACCTGCATCGAGAAGGACTCCCGGCCGGGCCGGCGCGACGTGCAGCGCCTGGTCGAGATCATGATGGGCGGGGACCGGATCGGCCGGGTCGGCTACGACGCGCTGCCGCCCCTGGTGCGCGACGTCCATGACCGGCTCGGGCCGCTGGGTTTGCGGCTGGAGCAGCGCGGCGTGCGGCGGGCCTTGCTGAACATCGCCTCCCAGCCGGAACTGGCGCGGTGCTCCGACGTGCTGTGGATGCTGCGGTACCTGATGCCGCCGGGCGCGGTGCGGCCGATCATGGGTGAGCGGCGGCTCGGCGAGCGGCCGATCCAGGAGTCGTGGGACCTGGCGCTGGGCACCCATCAGCGGGCTCTCATCGAGCTCGGCTACGAGGGCGTCAGCATCGAGCAGGTGACCGAGCAGCGCCTGCGCCGCGCGGCGTACGGGCCCCGTGCCACCACGGCGGCCGTCCTGGAGGCGGTCGAGAACGCGACGCTGTACCTGCGCAACCGCCGCCTGGCCGACGAGCTGGGCACCCGCGCGCTGGAGGTCTTGTCGGCCGAGCGCAGCGCCGACGGCGCGCCCGAGGTGCTGCGCCGGGCGCGGCGGCTGCTGGCGTACTACCGGACCAGCGAGCCGGTGCTGCCGTCGTGGATCGAGTCTTTCGTCAAGGCCGGCTACGCGCACTACTGCACCCTGCTGCCGACGGCCTTCACCGACGACGACGCCACCGTCCGCCAGGTGGCGGCGATGCTGGGCTTCCTGTTCAGCATGGAATCGCTGGCGCTGTCGCTGGGCTGCGACCGGAACCAGCTGGAACTGGCGGTCGCCCAGTCGCATCCGGAGGAACCGGCGAAGACGGCGCTGCTGTGGGCGGCCCGGACGCAGCTGGGCCAGCTCTCCCGCGAAGACCTGCGGGCGCGGTGCGACGACCTGCTCGGCAATCCCCTGGTGGTGCCCGCCTATCCGCGCTATCTCAGCGGTTTCGTCCACGCCCTGGAACCCGTGCCGGTTCTGGCTGACTTCGTCGTGGAGATGGTGTCGAACGCGTTCGGGCGGCTGCCGGATCCGGTGCTGCTGCCCTGGCTGCCGACCCTGATCGCCACCCTGCGATCGGCCGCCGAGCTGGCCCCGCTCCTTATCCGCGAGGCCGGGCGGATCTTTCCCGGCCGGCTGGAAGCCCTGGACGCATGGGTCCCGCCGTGGCGGGCCGAGCCGGAGCCGCAAGCCGCTATCTCGGTGCCCAGCCCGGCGGGCACGGCTCTGGCCGCCCGCTACCAGGACACGGCGGTGGCGCTGGAGGTGCTGCTCAGGCCTACGGACCGGCGGGATACGGTCGGGGCATGCGCTTCCTGATGCTGATGTGGGCCGATGCGGATGCGGCGAGCGGCGACGAGTCCGACTTCGGGACCTGGGCCGAGTTCGACGAGCAGGTGAAGGCGGCGGGCGCGTTCGTGCTCAACGGCGCGCTTACCCCGGCCGCGGCCGAGGCTCGCCTGGTTCAGACCGCGATAGCCGGGCACGCGATCGGCGACGCGGTGGAGCGCCGGCCATTCGCCGCGGGAAAGCGGCAGATCCAGGCCTTTTACATCATGGATCTCCCCAGCATGGACGCCGCCCTCGAATGGGCGAACAAATTGCCGACCTACGGTTTTGTTGAAGTTCGCGAGCTGCTGCAATTCTGACCTTCACGCGCCAGCGGGCGCATTATGGCCTGCACCGCTGAAGCGGTGCTGAAACGACGCTGAAACCGGTCGCGCCGTGCCGGTAACCGATACGGAATTACTTGTCGCTGCCGCTGGGAGTTCGGCGGCTCGCGTGCGGAGACGGCCTGCGATGAGATACGGACCCCGTATGCCCTGCTAAGGCTAATTTTTCGAATCGAGGGTGCACGTGACCTGACGCTGGTGTCATCAATTCGCCCCGGCCATGAACCGGAATTCCGGTGATTTCGTGATACCAACGGCGGAGAGCGCTATTTGCGGTTTAGTGAGAAGACGGGGCATCTTCTCGATCGGCCGGGCGCTTGTCCTCTCTGGCGGAGGCCAGCTGGCCTTATTGAGGGAAGCGGGGCGTGGTTGCGATATGGCCGCAGAAACTGAGACGACGCCGGCGCGCGAGCCCGGACCGGGCCAGGTACCGGTCCTGGTCACCCGGCTCGGCGGCCAGCAGCGCATATTCCCGGTGGGGGCACCGGTCCGGGTGGGCCGGGACCCGGCCTTCGAGCTGGTGTCGGTGAACCCGCTGGTGTCCAGGCAATGCCACGGGGTGATCACCTCGGACCCGGACGGGGCCACCTACGTGGACCAGTCCCGGCGGGGGACGTTCCTCGACGGCAGGCAGCTGAGCGGGCCGCTGCGCATCACCGAGTCGGTGGTGCTGCGGCTCGGCGATCCGGCCACCGGCGAGGAACTCGGCATCACTCCCCCGCTGACCAGCACCCAGATCGCACGTAACCATGGCCGTCGGGTCCTGGGCGGCCGGATGCGCCGGGGCGCCCTGGCGGGCGTGGTAGTCGCCGCGGTGGCCGGGCTGGCGACGTTCGGGGTCTTCGCCCTGCGGCCCGCAGCGCCGGCCAACGGCCCGTCCGCCTCGGTGCTGCGGCACGCGGAGGCCGCGACCGTCAAACTGGTGGTGGGCCCGGTCGGATCACCGGGCTGGGGATCGGGCACCGTGATCAGCCCGAACGGGCTCATTCTCACCAATGTCCACGTGGCTGAGCCGCAGGCTCCCGGGTTCGCGGTGGCATCCGCGGAACCCGGCTCCCAGCTCGAACATGATCCGCCCTACCTCACGGTCGAGACAACCCAGGGACCGTCCGCACCGGTGGTCGCCCGCTACCGGGCCAGGCCAGTGGCCGCGGACGGATACCTCGACCTGGCGCTGGTCCAGATCTACGCCACCGCCAGCGGGCAGCCGGTCAGCCCGGGCTCGCTGCACCTGCCCTACCTGACGGTCGGCAACGTGTCCGCGCTCCAGCTCGACCAGCACCTGACCGTGCTCGGATTCCCGGGCGTGTCCGACTCGAACTCGATCACCGTGACCAGCGGGGTCCTGTCTACCTTCGTGCCCGACCCGCAAAAGCACGTCACCGACCCCCGGTTCGAGCTGGAGACCACCGCGCGAGTCGCGCATGGCAACTCCGGCGGCGCGGCAATCACCGATGCGGGCCAGCTCATCGGCGTGCCGAGCCTGAGCATCCCGGGAGAAGGCAGCGACCTGTCGTGGCGGCTCCGCTCGGTCGCCGAGGCCAGGCCGCTGATCGCGGCCGCCGGCGCGCACAACGCGTACAAAAGCAAGATCCTGGTCCAGTCGGCCAGCACCGAATCGGTGACCCGGATCGGAGTGGCGGCCACGGCG
Organism: Nocardiopsis sp.; assembly: GCA_021154785.1. Classification (GTDB taxonomy): domain Bacteria; phylum Actinomycetota; class Actinomycetes; order Streptosporangiales; family Streptosporangiaceae; genus Palsa-504. The sequence continues at coordinate 9,050 of JAJKHX010000168.1, read as the reverse complement.
GAGGCGGCCTGTGCGGGGAGCCCGGCGGCCCCGGCGTCGACGTCAGCGGTGTTCGGGTTCGGCTACACCGGATTTCCGGTCGGCCTGGACGTCGCCTTCGGGGTCGTCATGCCCGACGGCACCCCCGTGATCCTGGACAGCACCGACGGGCTGCCGATGACCGTCACCAAGACCAGCAGCGGCTGCCTCTCCTACGCACTGACCGCCGCCGCACTCGGGGCGGCGGCCACGCCCGCCGGCACGTACCAAGTGCAGCTGTTCGCCGGGCCCAACCTGGATCCGGTCGGCCCCGCAGCCAAGCTGACGGTCACTGCCCCGACGACGAACGGCTCCCAGACCGGGGCCGGCAATTAGCACTCGGCAAGCCCCGGGAGGGACAACTCATGAGCCAGCAGCTCGACGCACAAGGAGAAGCCCGCGAGGCGCTGAGCACCGCCGTCGCCAGCTACGGCCAGCGGGTGCTGGGCGACCCGCACACCCTCGGCAACCTGGTCGCCGACCTGCTCCCCGACCTGCCACGTGAGCGGAGCCTCCTGGTCACGGCGGCCGAGGCGGGCATCGCGGCGGAGATGAGGCAGCACGTCGAGGGGCAGCACATCGACCCCGACACCGCGGTACAGCTGGTAGCCAGCGCTCTGTCGGACCGCCGGGCGCTCGACCCGGCGGCCGGCCTGTGGGTGGCCTCGGAGTACGCCCAGGCGCTGGGGTACCAGGTCCGGGCGTACACTTCGGCGGTCCCGCCCGGGCCAGTACCAGCCAGACCGGTACCGGGCCCGCAGTCCTGGCCCCCGGCCGGCCAGGCGCCGCAGCGGCCGCCCGGCCAGTTCTGGCAGGCACCGCAGCCGCCGCCGTCTCAGCCGCTGCCGTCGCCGCCGCAGCAACCCTGGGGCACATCCGGGCCTGCGCCGCAGTCCTGGCCCCCGGCCGGGCCGCCGCCGCAGTCCTGGCCGCCGGCCGGGTCACCGCCCGGACCGTCGTCTCAGCCGTCGTCCGGCGGCTTCAGGAGCTCGTGGTCCGTCCGCCGACGCGGGCTGATCGCGGCCGGCGCCGCGGTCGCGCTGATCGGCGGGTATCTGATCGCGGCCACCTTCGCGCACACGTTCCCGTTCACCAAGGGCCGCCCGGTCGCGGCCTCGTCCCCGGTCCACTCGGCCCGGCCCGCGCCGAAGCCGACCCAGCCCGCGACACCGACTCCGACGGGTCCCACGCTGGCGGCCGGGACAGTCCCCCTCCTCCAGTTGCTGCCCGAGGATATCGGCGATCCCACGACGCAGTGCCAACCGGACCCGCCGCCTTACAGCTGGGACATGCCGGGCCGCGTCATGGCCCTGGCCTGCACCGATCCCGGCCTGAGCAAGGGCAAGGTCTACGCGTACCAGATGGACAGCCAGGCCGACTACGAGGCCACCTGGCAGAGTTACAGCAAGGTAGCCGGCTTCACTTCATCCAGCCCGGGACCGCAGTGCCCGCCGGCCAAGGGCGGCGTGGGAACTTTCCCCACTGACTCGAAGATGTTCCCGCATCAGCCCGGCCAGGTGCTCTGGTGCGTGATGGTGGACGTCGGCAACGGCCCCCAGCCCACCTACACCTGGACGTTGCCGACCGAGGACGCGTTCTTCGTCGCCGCGGGCGCTCCGAACTCGTCGTTCGCGGCCTTGGACAAATGGTGGAGCAACGACTCGCTGCCGATGTCCGCCCCTAGCCCGTCGGCGTCATCATGACCGGCCCCGGTACTAGCTGGCCGGCGGAGGACTCAGAAGCCACCGCCGAGCGCCCGGCGATGCTCCAGGCCGCACCGTATCCGCGGATGCCGGGAGGCGGCATCTCCCGGCGCCCGCTGCACTTCATCATCCTGGCCGACTGCTCGGGCGGGATGAAGGGCGAGAAGATCCAGGCGCTGAACTTCGCGATCGCGGACATGCTGCCCCACCTGGCGGCCTGGGAGCGCGACCAGGAGCAGGCCCAGGTATTCATCCGGACGATCGCGTTCGCCACCGAGCCGTGGTGGCATATCGCCGAACCCCAGCCGGTGGCCCAGCTCGGCTGGAAGCCACTGCAGCCGGTGCCCAAGGGGCTGACCAACATGGGGCCGGCGTTCGCGCTGGCCGCGCAGGCGCTGGCGTCCGGCCAGATCGAGCGCCGGGCGCTGCGGCCGGCCATGCTGCTGATCACCGACGGGCTGGCCACCGACCCGCCCGGAGAGTTCGAGGCGGGCTTGTCCGCCCTGATGGACCAGCCCGCGGGGAAGGCCGCGCTGCGGCTGGCCATCGCGATCGGCCGCGACGCCAGATCCGCGGCGCTCGACCGGTTCATCGGCGACCGGGGCGTGCCGGTGCTGGTGGCGGACAGCAGCGAGGACATCGCCGATCGCCTGGTGGCAGCGTCGCTGGCGGTATCGCGGATGTCGGAGGCGGGCGCGGACCGCGGCGCGGTGGCGCGGCGGCTGTTCGGCGCGCCCGGCGAGGTGCTGCCGAACATCTTCGACCAGGACACGATCGTCTGATCGCCATGGCCATAGACAGCACCACGGACAGCACCACCGCCAGCGTCACGGGCGGGGCCGCCACCTGGCAGGTGATCACCGGCAGCGCCCGGGGGGCGGCCCACCGAGCCAGCGGGCTGCCCAACCAGGACGCGGTGGCCAGCCAGGACGGCCCCGGCGGGGTCGTCGTCGCGATCGCCGACGGGCACGGCCACCGGCGCCACTTCCGCAGCGCCGACGGGGCCGCGCTGGCCGTCGACGTCGCCTGCCGGACGGCATCGTCCGCGGTCGCCGCACTGGCCGCGGACGCCACCGGAGAGGAGGAGGCCGCGCGGGCCGGGCAGGAGCTGGCCCGGACGGTGGTGGCGGGCTGGCGTTCCGCCGTGGCCGGCCAGCTCCAGGTGCGGCCCTACACGGCGGAGGAGCAGTCCGTCCTCGATCTCGCGGCCGATACGCGCGTGATCCCCTACGGCTCCACCCTGCTCGTCGCCGCCATCGCCGGCCGGTGGCTGGTGTGCGCGCAGATCGGCGACGGCGACATGCTCGCCGTGCGCCCCGATGGCAGTTCCTTCTCCCCGGTGGCGGGCGATGACCGGCTCGACGGGCGGCGGACGACCAGCCTGTGCCAGCCGGACGCGCTGGCGTCGTTCCGGACCAGCGCGCACGACCTGAGCCAGGTGCCGCTGGCGGCGCTGCTGCTCGCCACCGACGGATACGGCAACGCCCTGGCCGACGAGCCGTGGCCGCCCGTCGTGGGGCGGGACCTGGCCCGGCTCGCGGCCGGCCACGACCATCACTGGTTCGGGCGCGAGGTACCGGGCTGGGCGCAGCGCTGTGCCTCCGCCGACGGCAGCGGCGACGACGCGACGATCGCGCTGCTGCTGCGCGGGAACGCCGAAGAGGACGGCTGAGGTGGACGGGCTGATCCAGCCCGGGGACACGCTGCTGATGGACCGGGCCGGAGCGCGGCTGACCACCGAGAAGCGGATCGGCGAGGGCGGCCAGGGCGTCGTCCACGTGGCCCGGCTCAACGGCGCGCCGTTCGCGGTGAAGTGGTTCCGCCCCGGCCCGGGGAGCGAGGAGATGCGCACGTCGATTACCGCGCTCATCCACCGCGGCCGGCCGCCGCACCCCGCCTTCACCTGGCCGATCGACCTGGTCAGCTCCGGGCGGATTCCCGGATTCGGCTACGTGATGCCGCTGCTCGATCCGCGTTTCGTCTCGCTGGCCCAGCTGCTCAACCAGGACCGGCAGCCGTCGTTCCGGGTCATCACCACCATCGGCCGCGAGCTGGTGGACGCGTTCGCCGCGCTGCACTCGGCCGGGCTGTGCTACCGGGACATCAGCTTCGGGAACCTGCGGGTCGACCCGGCCGCGGGCGAGGCGGCGATCATCGACGTGGACAACATCGGCATCGACTCCGGCACCGCCCTGGTCAAGGGCACCGGGCCGTTCATGGCGCCGGAGCTGCTGCGCGACGAGGCGCACCCGTCGACCGTCACCGACCTGCACGCGCTGGCCGTGCTGCTGTTCTACCTGCTGATGCACGGCCACCCGCTGTTCGGCGTGCGGGCCGATGCCGCCTGCTCCTGGGAGCGCGGCGCGCACCGGTCGGAGACCGAACTGCTGATGCGCAACTTCGGGATCGAGCCGGTCTTCATCTTCGACCCCGGCGACCCGTCGAACCGGCCGGTCCCCGGCGACCGGGCGCTGACCTGGTGGCCCATCTACCCGGAGCAGTGCCGCCGGGTGTTCACCCGGGCCTTCACCGCGGGCCTGCATGACGCGTCGCTGAACGGCCGGGTCACCGAGGGGACCTGGCGGCGGGTGCTGCTCGCCCTGCAGGACAGCGTGTACGACTGCCCGGCCTGCCGCGCGGACCTGTTCCACGATCCGGAGCAGGCCGGGCAGCGCTGCTGGAACTGCTCCGCTCCGCTGCCGGTCCCGGTCACGCTCAAGCTGGCCGGGAGCCTGCTCGTGCTGTCCGCGGGCGCCGTGCTGACCAGCCATCACCTCAACCGGGACCGCGACCACCGGACGGCCTGCGCGGTGGTCGAGCCGGATCCCCGCCAGGCCGGCCGGGTGGTGCTGCGCAACCGCACCGACCGGAGCTGGACGGTGGTTCCCGACGGCGAGGAAGCCAAGCGGGTAGCCCCGGGTCAGCGGCTGGGCGTGCGGCCGATGCGGATCGATTTCGGCCCGGCCCGCGGGCAGATCAGGGCCGGCGAGATTCACGGGTTGGGGTAGCCCGGCCCCGGATCATGGTGATCGCGGCCACCAGAACGAGCACCGAGATCGCGGCGGCGACCAGGAAGGCCCGGTCGAAGCCGGCCACCAGGGCGTGCCGGTAGACGGGGCTCTGCCCCGGGGCGGCCACGGCCGGCCGGGCTGACGGGGCGGCCTGGGCGCGGATGCCGCCGGCGACCACGGTCCAGGCCACGGTGCCCAGCACCGCCAGGCCGATGCAGCCGCCGACCTGGCGGCCGACGTTGAGCAGGCTGGCGGCCACCCCGGAGTCCGCCCCGGCGACGCCGCCCAGGGCGGTCAGCTGCAGCGGGACGACGAGCAGGCCGAACCCGGCCCCGGCGAGCAGGCTCGGGCCGAGCAGGCCGCCCGCGTACGTGCCGTGCTCGGTCAGCTGGGATAGCCAGTACAGGCCCCCGCCGATGGCCACGCCGCCGGCCAGCAGCAGCGGACGCGGGCCGGTCCGCGACACCAGCGTGGTGGCGGCGGCGGAGGCGGCGAGCATCGCGGCGGTCAGCGGCAGGAACGCCACGCCGGTCCTGAGCGCCGAGTAACCCCACACGTCCTGCACGAACAAGACGAGGAAGAAGAACACGCCGAACATGGCGGTGCCCACCGCGAGCATGATGAGGTTCGCGCCGAGGCGGTCACGGCTGCGCAGCAGCCGCACCGGCAGCAGCGCATGGCGGCTGCGCGTCTCGATGACCGCGAACGCCGCGAGCAGGACCACCCCGGCTGTCAGCGCGGCCACGACCTTGCCGTCGGCCCAGTGCGAGGTCCCGTCCGGGCTGGTGGCGGCGTTGGACAGGCCGTAGACGAGGGCGGCGACGCCCCCGGTGGCGGCGATGGCGCCGGGCAGGTCGAACCGGCCCGGCCGGCCCGGGGTGCGGGGCAGCACGGCCGGGGCGGCCAGCGCGACGGCGATGCCGATCGGCACGTTGACGAACATCACCCAGCGCCACGAGGCGTAGGTGACGAGCAGGCCGCCGGCCAGCAGCCCGGCCGCGGCGCCGGCCACGCTCATCGCGGCGTACACGCCCATCGCCCGGCGGCGGGCCGGGCCTTCGCTGAACGTCGTCGCGACCAGCGACAGCGCGGCGGGCGCGACGATCGCGCTGCCGGCGCCCTGGACGGCCCGGGCCGCCAGCAGCCACGCCTGCGAGGTGGCGAACCCGCCCGCGAGGGACGCGGCCGAGAACAGCAGCAGGCCGGTGACGAACATCCGGCGCCGGCCGAGCAGGTCACCGGCCCGGCCGCCGAGCAGCAGCAGCCCGCCGAGGGTCAGCGCGTACGCGTTGACGACCCACTCCAGGCCGGCCCCGGAGAAGCCGAGCGCCGCCTGGATGCGGGGCAGGGCCACGTTGACCACGGTCGCGTCGAGCACGACCATCAGCTGGGCGGTCGCGATGACGAGCAGCGCCACGCCCAGGTGGCGGCCCTCGTTCCTGGTGCCGGTATCGCCGGCGGCGGAGATTGTCGTTGCCATGCCAGCGATGCTCCCGGCCGGGCGGCCGGCTGTCGTCCAGCCGGCGAACCATCTTCTGCCTGGTCAGCACGGATGCGCACGGCCGCCCGGCTACTCCGCGGGGAGTAGCCGGCAATGGGTCCGAGGGGCGGATGTGGCCGCCAGCCGGGGCGGCTACGCTCGCAGGATGCGCACAAATCGTGGCCGGCAACGGTTCTACGCGGCCGGCTGGGGCATCTCCGCCGGCGTCATGATCGTGGCGTCCCGGCTGTGGCTCCTGCACCTGCGCGAGGTCGAGCAGCGCGCCGACGAGGCGGAGCGGACCAAGGACGAGGCCGCCCGCAGCCGGGCCATGGAGGAGCGGCTGCGGATCGCCCGCGAGCTGCACGACTCGCTGACGCACAGCATCTCCGTCATCTGCGTTCAGGCCGGGGTGGCGGTGCACCTGGCCCGCAAGCGCGGCGACGAGGTGCCGCCGGCGCTGCTGGCGATCCAGGAGGCGGGCGCGGACGCCGCCCGGGAGCTGCGCACCACGCTCAGCGTGCTGCGCAGCTCCGAGGACGGCGACAGCAGCGATCTCGGCCAGCTCGACCGGCTGGTCGCCCGCGCGCGGGCCGCCGGGCTCCCGGTCACGGTCACCATCACCGGCGCCCAGCGGGTGCTCCCACCGGACGTGGACCAGGCCGCCTACCGGATCGTGCAGGAAGCGCTCACCAACGTCAGCCGCCACGCCGGCCGGGCCTGCGCGTCGGTTCACCTGCACTACACCCCGGACACGCTCTCGGTCCAGGTCGACGACGACGGCGCGGCCAGCGGTAACGGCAGCGAACCCCGGCCGGGCGGCCCCGGGCTCGGCCTGATCGGCATGCGGGAACGGGTGACCGCGCTCGGCGGCCGGCTCCACGCCGGGCACCGGGACGGTGGCGGCTTCCAGGTGCGGGCCGAGCTCCCGGCGCGGGCGCCGACTTGATCAGGATCCTGCTGGCGGACGACCAGGCGCTGATCCGCAGCGGCATCCGGTCGCTGCTCGATGCCGAAGACGACATCGAGGTGGTGGCCGAGGCCGCCGACGGGCAGCAGGCGGTGACGCTGGCCGTCGAGCATCGCCCCGACATCGCCCTGATGGACATCCAGATGCCGGTGCTCGACGGCCTCGAGGCGACCCGGCAGATCGTCGCGGACGAGCGGCTGGCCGGCGTGCGCGTCGTGATCCTCACCAACTTCGGGCTCGACGAGCACATCTTCCGGGCGCTGCGGGCCGGGGCGAGCGGGTTCCTGCTCAAGGACACCGAGCCCGCCGAGCTGCTGCAGGCGCTGCGGGTCGTCACGCGCGGCGACTCGCTCCTGTCGCCCGCCGTTACCCGCCGCCTGATCAGCGAGTTCGTGGCCCGGCCGCCGGACGCGCTGGCCGCGGCCGGGATGGAAAGCCTGACCAACCGGGAACGGGAGGTGGTGGCGCTGGTCGCGCACGGCCTGTCCAACGACGAGATCGCCGAGGCCATGGTGCTCAGCCCCACCACCGCCAAGACCCACGTCAGCCGGGCGATGATCAAGCTCGGCGCCCGTGACCGGGCCCAGCTCGTGGTCTTCGCCTTCCAGGCCGGCCTGGTCATCCCGCGCACCGCCGGGTGACCCAGGCGGTCGCCGGGGTCGACAGTACTTTCTCCACGCCGCGGACACGCCGCCTGCATAGCGGTTGCAGATCACCGCGGTGTGCTGGTCCTATGCGCAGCAAGGGCGATCTTCAGGCCGCGATCCGACAGCACCGGCGTGCCGTGCTGGTGGTCAACACCCGGTCGCGCCGGGGCGCGCGCATGTACCAGGCCGCGGGCCGGCAGCTGGAGGCGGCCGGGTTCGGCCTGCTCGGCTCATTCGCGGTCAGCCGGCCCGGCCAGCTGGAAACCAGCCTCGCGGCTGCGCTGGACCTGGCGCCCGACCTGCTGATCGCGGGCGGCGGCGACGGCACCGTCAGCCTGGCCGCGCGGCACCTGGCCCACCGCGACATCGCCCTGGGCATCGTGCCGTCGGGCACCACCAACAACTTCGCCCGGTCCCTGGGCCTCCCGCTGACCGTGGCGGGCGCCGTCGGCGTGCTGACCGGCGGGAAGGTCGCCGACGTGGACCTCGGCCACGTCAACGGCACCTACTTCGCCAACCTGGTCAGCGTCGGGCTGTCCGGCCACGTCGCCGCCACCGTCCGGCCCCAGCTCAAGCGCCTGCTCGGCCGGCCCGCTTACCCGCTGACGGCCCTGGCCCGGCTGCCCCGGCACCGCCCGTTCCGGGCGGCTGTCACCGCCGGCGGCCGGACCCGCACCCTGACCACGCACCAGCTCAACGTGGCCAACGGCAGCTTCCACGCCGGCCGCCCCATCACCGGCGACGCCAGCGCCGACGACCGGCTGCTGCTGGCCTACAGCCTGGGCGGCCCCGGCCGCCCGGGGCTGATCGGCGCCACCGTCCGGCACGCGCTGACCGGCGCCCGCCGGACCCAGGCGGAGCCGGCGTTCCTGGCCGCCACGCAGGTGTGGCTGCACACCGACCCGCCGCTGCCGCTGGACATCGACGGGGAGATCAGCGGCCAGACCCCGGCCTCGATCACGCTGGTGCCCAACGCGCTGCGGGTCATGGTGGCGGCTGGCTTTCCCGGTACCTGACCGCTGGCTACCGGATCAGGCCGGGTCGCGGTCGCGCAGCTCGCGGCGCAGGAGCTTGCCGGAGACGGTCTTGGGGAGCTCGTCGAGGAACTCGATCTGGCGCGGGTACTTGTAGGCGGCCAGCTGCTGGCGGCAGAAGGCGATGAGCTCCTCGGCGGTGGCCTCCTGGCCGGGCCGCAGGCTCACGTAGGCCTTGACGGTCTCG
>JAJKHX010000167.1 GCA_021154785.1 Nocardiopsis sp. | reverse complement strand
GCCGGACGTGGTGTAAGCCGCCACGTACTGGACGCTCATCGTGGCGCCCGAGGTGGTCGAGCTGGTGGGCGTGGTGCAGTTGCACACGCCGTTCGGGAACCCGCCGCCCATGGCCAGGTCGAAGATGATGGACAGGTTGTGATCGAACGCCGCCTGCCAGGTCGCTGTGCCTAGCTGGCTCTCGGTCACCGAGAAGTACTGGCTGCCGTCCAGGTAGAAGGTGATCGACTCGTTCGAGGTATTCGTCCGGTTCTCGATCATCGTGTAGGTGTGGTAGCCGGTCTGGCAGCCTGAGCAGGCACGCAGCCCGCTGCCGACGCCGTTCGTCTCGTTGCAGGGGCCGCCCGGGTCCACGCCGCAGTGCACGGTCCCGGCCACCTCGGACAACGCGTTGACGTCCTCCATGATGTCGATCTCGCCGGTGGCCGGCCACTGGCCGGGGCCGAGCATCCAGAAGGCCGGCCAGTAGCCGAGCCCGCTGGCCGGGTTGGGCTGCTCGATCGAGGCGGTGACCTCCAGTTCACCGCCGGCCGGCGCCCCGACGTTGGCGGACGTGGTCTGGATGCGGCCGGATGTCCAGTTGCTGCCGGAGCCGAGCGCGGTGATGTCGAGGTCGCCGTTGCCGTCGAGATGGACGTTGCTGGCCGAGTTCGTCATGGTCTCGATCTCACCGGTGCCGAAGCTCGATCCCGGGCCGGTGTCGTACTTCCACTGCGAGCCGGCGCCCGCGCCGGACGACCCGCTGAAGTCGTCGCTGAACTGGGTCGTCCAGCCGGACGGCGGGCCGGGTACGGCGCTGGGCGCCGCGAGCGCCGACGCGTGAGCGGTCGCCGTGGTCTGGGCGGACGCGGCGGGAGCGGCCAGCGCGAGCACCGGAAGCGCGGCCACGGCCACCCCGGTCGCGGCGCTCCGGACGATCCGGCCGGGGACGATCCGGCCGAGCCGGACGGTCCTCGGTATCGGTTGTTCCCCCTGGATTCGTGCTCGCCATCTGCTCATGCGCGGCCTGTTCCCTTCCTACTGTAAGGAAAGTTTCCTATTAGGTAGAAATGAACATAACTCCACACCCGCAGGCCGTCAATACATCATTTCTAATTTCTTCAAAGCCTGAAAAAACTCTGTCGGTAACATCTCCGTAAGGAATCCCACAGGCTTGCGCTGGCGCGGGGACGGGCAATGCTGCCCGCGAGCTTCCCAGCCACGCGACGAGCTGGACGAACCGTTCTCAGCTATATCCCGAACGAGGCAGGCTTCCTCCGTCCGGTTAACGATGGCGGCCATCGGGGGCCGTCGCTGATCGTGGGGAGCTCTCCTCGGTGATCTGACTTCGGCGCCGCTGACGGCCGGGGATTATCGTGAGTAACAGGGTTATAAACGCGAGCACGTCCGAAGGGGAAGCATTAGTGAGCCAGTACAAGGTCGTCAACCCGGCCACGAACGAGGTCGAGCGTGAGTTCGCCGAGGCGACTGACGCTGAGGTCCAGCAGATACTCGAGCGCTCTCACCGCGCTTTCCGGTCCTGGCGCACCACCGGGAAAGACGAGCGGGCCAAGGTCCTGCTGCGGGTGGCCGAGCTGTACAAGGAGCGGATCGACGAGCTGGCCGCGCTGATCACCCGGGAGATGGGCAAGCCCACCCGGGAGGCCAAGGGCGAGATCATGCTCGTGGTCACCATCTACAAGTACTACGCCGAGAACGGCGCCGACCTGCTAGCGGACACCCCGCTCAGCCCGCGGGCCGGGGGGAAGGCCGTGATCCGCAAGGAGCCGATCGGCCCGCTGCTCGGCATCATGCCGTGGAACTTCCCCTACTACCAGGTAGCCCGCCTGGCCGCCCCGAACCTGATGGCCGGCAACACGATCATCTTGAAGCACGCGCCCCAGGACCCGGAGTCGGCCCTGGCCATAGAGCAGATCTTCCACGACGCCGGCCTGGCCGAAGACGCCTACATCAATATCTTCGCCACCAACGACCAGGTCGCGGACATGATCGCGGACCCGCGGGTGGCCGCCGTGTCGGTGACCGGCAGCGAGCGGGCCGGCAAGGCCGTGGCCGAGATCGCGGGGCGCAACCTCAAGAAGGCCGTCCTCGAGCTCGGCGGCTCCGACCCGTTCATCGTGCTGGACAGCGACGACATCTCCAAGACGGTGCAGGGCGCGGTGGCCGGCCGGATGGGCAACGCCGGCCAGGCCTGCACCGCGGCCAAGCGCATGATCGTCGTCGGTGACCTCTACGACGAGTTCGTGGACCAGTTCACCGCCGCGATGTCCTCGCTGAAGCCGGGCGACCCCACCGACGCCGCCTCGGACCTCGGCCCGCTCTCGTCGGAACTGGCCGCCCAGCGGCTGATGGAGCAGATCGACGACGCCGTGAACAAGGGCGCCACGGTCCGCACCGGCGGCAAGCGGCTCGACCGGCCCGGCGCGTTCGTCGAGCCCACGGTGCTGACCGACGTCACCCCGGACATGCGGGCGTACCACGAGGAACTGTTCGGCCCGGCCGCGGTGGTCTACAAGGTCGCGGACGTCTCCGAGGCGGTCGAGCTGGCCAACTCCTCGTCGTTCGGTCTCGGCGGCGCGGTCTACAGCGCCGACCCGGACCGCGCGGCCGAGGTCGCCGCGCTGCTCGACACCGGCATGGTCTGGATCAACAGCCCGACCGGCTCGATGGCCGACCTTCCGTTCGGCGGGACCAAGCGCTCCGGCTTCGGCCGGGAGCTCGGCGCGTCCGGCATCGACGAGTTCGTCAACAAGAAGCTCGTCTACACCCCGGCCGCGCGCTGACACCGGATCCGGCCGCCGGCGCCTATCGCGGCGCTGGCGGCCGGATTGCGCAGTGTTTCATCGCCGGGCGGGGAAGCCGAACCTGGCAACCAGGCTGGCTCCGCCGCCGAAGACGGTGATGCGGGCGATGCCGGCCGCGGTGACGGTCAGGACGGCCACGCCCAGGGCCTGGTAGGCCCCGTCGTCGTCGCGGTAGTAGGCCGCCGCCGCGGGCTGGCCGTTGGCCACGGTGGGGTTCATCAGCCAGTCCCCCGGCGCGCCGGTCACCTGGGCCAGGTACCGCAGGCACGTCACCCGGCCGGAGAACCAGGTACGCGTCCCGGTCATCTCGATCGCGGCGTCGGTGCGCAGTGCCTTCTCCAGGGCCGCGATGTCGGCGTTCTCGAAGCCGGCGATGTACTGGCTGAGCAGTTCCCGGGCTCGCGGATCGGCCGGCTCGATCATGTCGTCCGGCGCCGGGGCCGCCTCCTCGATTCGGGCCCGGGCCCGTTGCAGCATGCTCTTGACCGCCGCGGCCGAGGTGCCGAGCATGTCCGCGACCTCCGCGGCCGGGACGCCGAGCGCCTCCCGCAGCAGGAGCACGGCCCGTTGCCGGGGCGGCAGGTACTGCAGGCTGGCGATGAGCGCGAGCCGCAGGTCTTCCCGGGCGGTCACGATCGCCGCCGGGTCTTGCGGCCCGGGCGTCACCAGGGCGTCCGGGATCGGCTGCAGCCAGGCCAGGCCAGGTTCGGCCGGGGCGGGCGGAGCGTCGGGCTCACCGGCCGGATCGCCCAGGCCGGAGGGCAGCGCCCGCCGGCCGCGCTGCTCGAGCGCGGTCAGGCAGGCGTTGGTGGCGATGCGGTACAGCCAGGTGCGCAGCGAGGACCGGCCCTCGAAGTCACCATAGGCCCGCCAGGCCCGCAAGTAGGTCTCCTGCACGAGGTCTTCGGCCTCGTCGGCCGCGCCCAGCATCCGGTAGCAGTGGGCCAGCAGCTCGCGCCGGAACGGCTCGGTCCGCAGGCCGAACTCGTCGGGAGTCACAGACCCAGCCTAGGCCGGACCCAGTCGGCCAGACGGCGGATCGCATCGTCGGCCTCCGGGGCCCGCCCGGCCGCCATCTGGAACGTGTGCAGCATGCCGGGGAAAACGTCGAGCCGCACGTCGACGCCGTCCTTCCTGGCGTGCTCTTCGAGACCGCGGGCGTCATCGAGCAGCGCCTCGTCCCCGCCGGCCTGGATGTAGAGCGGGCTGACGCCGCTCAGGTCGGCGTACAGCAGGTTAACCCGCGGATCGCTCAGGCCGATGGACTCGCCCAGGAAGCCGTGCGCCAGCATGCGGCAGAATTCCCTGGTGAATAGCGGGTCTGTGCTGGTCTCGAACGACTCGCCACTGGCCTCCAGGTCCGCGAACGGCGAGAGCAGCAGCGCCGCGGCCGGCCCCGGCAGCCCCTGCTCGCGCGCCCGGAGCTGCGCGGTCACCGCCAGCCAGCCGCCGGCCGAATCACCAGCGAACGCGATGTGCTCCGCCGCGACGCCCTGGCCGAGCAGCGAGCGGTACGCGGCCTCGGCCTCGTCCACCGGCACCGGATAGCAGCCGCCCTCGGGTAGCAGCCGGTAGCCCGGCAACAGTGCCCGCGCGCCGACCGCCTTGGCCAGATGGCCGAACAGCTTGCGGTGCGTGTAGATCGAGCCGCTGACGAACCCGCCGCCGTGCAGGCACAGCAGGACCCGGTCCGGGCGGCAGCCCTTCGGCACCGCCCACATCGCGGGCACGCCGCCCGCCTCGGTCTCCAGGTAGTCGACCTCACGTGGTTCAGCGGTGAGGTCCCCCCAGGATTCATCGTCCGGTCCCCCGGCGTCCGGCTGCGTCACGGCCAGCCGGGCCGCCTCCCAGTGCTTCCTGACCGCCTCGGACTGCTTACTCGGCATCGTCCCGTCTCCCTTCAGATCTCCTGATCAGGCAGACCGCCGTCGGCCCGGAAAGGAATCGCTACGGGGTTAGCCCCGGCTCAGCAGGCACGCACACCCGGTCACTGCATGCCGAGGACAAGGTGCTCGACGCGTGAACCTAAACCGGGAAGGTCACGCCGGTGAGCGTCTCCGACGCTCGCCACAGGCGTCCGGCCAGCGGGATGTCGCGGGCGCCGCGGGTGTAGCGGACCCGGCGGGGAGCGCCCGCGATCTCGCCCGGCCCGCGGGGCCCGAAGTAGTCGCCGCCGCGGGCTCCGGGGTCGGTGGCGGCGCGCAGCACCGGCAGTGCCCCCAGCGCGGCGGGCTGGCCGGTGAACGGGGCCGCCATCCCCATCACGTGCGCGAAGATGCCGCCGCCACCCAGCTGCGGCCCGCTGTGCATCAGCCCGGTGCTGGTGTAGCCGGGGTGGGCGCCGACGCTGAGGGTGGCCGCCCCGGCCGCGCGCAGCCGGCGGTCGAGCTCCAGGGTGAACAGCGCGTTGGCCAGCTTGGACTGGCCGTACGCCCGCCATCCGCTGTAGCGGTGCTCGCTGTTCAGGTCATCGAGCCGGATGGAGCCGAACCGGTGGACGATGCTGCTGACCGTCACCACCCTGCTGCCGGGGCGAGCAAGCAGGACCGGGAGCAGGCGCCCGGTGAGCGCGAAATGCCCCAGGTGGTTGACGCCGAACTGCAGCTCGAACCCCTGCGCGGTGACCTGCCGGCGGGGCACCGCCATCACTCCGGCGTTGTTGACCAGCAGGTCAAGCCCTTCGGGCCGGGCCGCGATCTGGCCGGCCAGCCGCTCGACCGAGTCCAGGTCGGCCAGGTCCAGCGCGACCAGCTCGACCGCGGCCCCCGCCACCAGCCCCCTGATCCGGTCCCGGGCCCTGGTCCCGCGGCCGGTATCACGGCAGGCCAGCAGCACCTCCGCGCCGTGCCGGGCCAGTTCCACCGCGACCTGGAAGCCGATACCGGAGTTGGCGCCGGTCACCAGGGCCGTGCGCGCCTCCTGGTCGGGCATGTCCGCGGCCGCCCACCCACCGAACACGACATTTCTCCGATCAGCCGACGGGCACGGACCTATCCTGGCATCCCCGCGCACACCGCGCGCTTGCCTTCCGACGCCATCCCCGGCCAGACTTCGGGCATGGCATGGCTACCTGCTGATTTCGCCCATCCCACCCGGGTACCGGTGGGTGCGGGCTATCACCTGCGGCCGATCACGGCTGCGGATGCCGACCTGGATTACCCGGCCGTGATGGGCTCGCAGGCGCGGCTGTGGTCGATCTTCGGCCCGGCGTGGGAATGGCCGGCCGCCTCGATGACCTACGAGCACGACGCGGAGGACCTCGCGCGGCACGAAGCCGAGATCGCCGCCCACCAGTCCTTCAACTACGCGCTCTTCGACGATGCCGAGACCGCCCTGCTCGGCTGCGTCTACATCGACCCGCCGGAAAAACGCGGCGCCGACGCCGAGATCAGCTGGTGGGTGGTCGACGGCCAGGCCGGCACCGGCCTCGAGCGCGACCTGGACGCGCTGGTGCCCCGGTGGATCGCCGCCGACTGGCCCTTCACCCAGCCCCGCTACCTCGGCCGCGACCTGTCCTGGGCAGACTGGCTCACCCTCCCAGACACCGACGCGTAATCGAGAATGCCAGCATGGGCGGGGATAATGCACATGCATTCCGCCGCCGCGAGTATCCGACCCGTCGGTCACATGGACGGAAGTCGCCATCAGGGCGCTGCATTTACAGTCACACCGGCCCCTGAAGTCCCCTTACCTTGTACTTCCAGCCAACCTTCATGATCGCGGAGGGTTCTCAGTCCGGGCAGACTAAAAACCCTTCACGATCAAGGGAAATGCGGCGGCGATGCCGGTCTCCGCGCTTTCCGGCGGGCGGCGGGAGCGTCAGCAGGTTAACCGTGCGGCCCTCGGCCAGGGACAGTTTCCCATGTGCCGATATTTTGACAGCGCTCGTCGCCGTGGACATTCACCCGCGGCAAGGAAGGGTGTGGAATGTGAAAATGTGAGCCATGGCCGCCGCCTGGCCGTTGAAGCGGCGATCCGGCTCTGGCCCGGCACCGAGCGGCAGGTGTTCCCGCCCGGACTGGCCCCTCCGGCACCAGCGGCCCGAACCGGCACGACCTCAGGGACCTGGCCGCCTCCGGACCGCCGCCCGGGCTGCTCGCCTTCGACGGCGACGGCGACGGCCACGGCGACGACGGCGGCGGCGACGCCGTCGGATGGGCCGAACTCGCCCCGCGAGCCGGCCTGGCATGGCTGGGACACGCCCGCTACCTCCAGCCCGTCGATGACCTGCTGGTGTGGTCGCTACCCTGCTTCTACGTGCGGCGCACGCATCGCGACCGCGGTGTCATGGGAGCGCTGATCGAGGCCGCCATCGGCGTGGCCGCGGCGGCCGGGGCCCCGGCCATGGAGGCGTACCCGGTCGACACGCAGGCCCCGGGCCACAGCCGCAACCTGTTTCCGGGGACGGCGTCGGCCTTCGCCCGCCACGGTTTCGAGGTCGTGGCCCGGCGCAAGCCGGATCGCCCTATGATGCGGCGGAACTTCCGCCTTAAGGTGGGAGTGTGCTGACCGGACCGCGCCTGCGCCAGGTGGCCCTGGTGGCACGCGACTGCGACCGGGTGGCCAGCGAACTGCGCCGCGCCTTCGGCTGGGCTCCGCCCTTCCATGATCCCGGGGTGGGCGAGTTCGGCCTGACCAACGCGGTATTCGCGGCGGGTGACACGTTCGTGGAGGTGGTGGCGCCCGTCCAGGCGGGCACGACCGCCGGGCGGTACCTCGAGCGGCGCGGCGGTGACGGCGGGTACATGGCGATATTCCAGGTCCCGGACCTGGTGGCGGCCCGCCGCCGGGTCGCCGCCCTTGGCGTGCGGGTGGTCTGGACCGCCGACCTGCCCGACATCGCCGGGACCCACCTGCATCCCGGGGACGTCCCCGGCGCCATCGTCTCCCTGGACTGGGCCGCCCCGGAGCAATCGTGGCACTGGGCGGGCCCGGCCTGGACCGGGCAGGCGCCCGGCCATGCCCCCGGCGGCGTGACCGGCCTGACGATCGAGGTCAAGGACCCGGCCGCGGCCGCGCAGCGCTGGGCCGCGGTGCTCGGGATCCCGGCCGGCCGCGATGGGTCCACCGTCCACCTGGAGTCCTCGGGCCAGCGACTGCGGTTCGTCCCCGCCCGGGATGGCCAGGGCGAGGGAATTACCGAGGTGACCATCGCCGGGCTGCCAGTGAAGGGGCAGCGGGAGGCGGGCAGGGGGCCATGGGTGATCGGCGGGGTCCGCTTCGCCGGCGAGGAAGGATGACATGACCACGCTCGATACCGGGACCGAGGAACTGCTCGCCGAGATCAAGGACGGCGTCGCGGTGATCACCATGAACCGCCCGCACCGGCGCAACGCCTTCTCCACCGGCATGATCTCCGCCCTGGGCACGGTCCTCGCCCAGGTGGAGACCGACGAGGCGGTCGGCTGCGTGGTGCTGACCGGGGCGGCGGGCGCGTTCAGCGCCGGCGGCGACGTCAAGAGCATGGCGGCCCGGTCGGATGACGGGAACGGCTCCGGCCTCGACGCCGCCATTCACCGCCAGCGGCTGAGCCAGCGGGCCACCAGCGGCCGCCTGTGGAGCATGCCCAAGCCGACCATCGCCGCCATCCCCGGGCCCGCGGCCGGGGCCGGCCTGTCCCTGGCGCTGGCCTGCGACCTGCGCTACGCGGTGCCGGGGGCCATCTTGACCACCGCCTTCGCCAAGGTCGCGTTCGCCGGGGACTACGGCGGGACCTGGTTCCTCACCCGGCTGGTCGGCCCGAGCAAGGCCAAGGAGCTCTACTACTTCTCCGAGCGGCTGAGCGCCGAGGACGCCGAGCGGCTCGGCATCGTCAACGCCATCTTCCCGGCCGGCGACTTCGAGCGGGAGGTCATGGACCGGGCCCGCAAGCTGGCGGAGGGACCGTCGATCGCCTACCGCTACATGAAGGAGAACCTGAACCGGGCGACCTTCGGCGAGCTCGGCGACTGCATGGACCTGGAGGTGACCCACCACGTCCACACCGGGCTCACCGAGGATCACCGCGAGGCCGCCCGGGCGTTCACGGAGAAACGCCAGCCGACTTTCCGCGGCCGCTGACCTACGCCGCCCGGCGGACCAACGGCTCAGCACCCACGGATCCTGCGGGGTGACGGCCATAGCCGGGATGATCCGGCCCAGGAAGGCACCGAACGCGAAGGCAACCAGCGTCCAGGCGGCGAATGACTCACAGGGTGGAACGGGACGGCAGGTGCGACTCGGCCAGCCCGTTCGGCCTCACCGGCTCCGATCTCGAGGGCCCGCACGGCTTATCCGGGCATACCGGACCGCGCCAAACCCTCTTGTCGCGGCCTGTAATACTTCCGTGATATTTTCGCGAACCGGTTGAGCAGGCAGATTATCTATCACTACGTTGATCTGAGCGTCTGGACGGGCCGCTGCAGGTCCTAGCCGGGTCTCCGGCGGGCTACCCAAGCGCGAAAGGAGCGTGACGGTACGTGGGCATAGTGCCGACGAGGTTTTCCGGATTGCGCCGCGGCACCACCCTGCTGGCCGCACTGGCCGCAGTGGGCGGGCTGACCTACGGCGGGATCGCCGCGGCGGCGCCGCAGCCGACCGTGAGCCAGGTCCAGGCCAAGATCAACCAGCTCACCACGCAGTTCGACAAGGTCAGCGAGCAGCTCGACCAGGCCAGTCAGCAGCTGTCGGCCGCGCAGACCAAGCTGACCGGGGTGCGCACGCGCTTCACCACCGCCAACGCCAAGTTCCAGGCGGCCCAGGCGAGCGTGGCCCAGAACGCCGCGGCCGCCTTCGAGGACACCGGCTCGACGTCCGTGGCGGGCTTGCTCACCTCGGGCAACCCGACGTCGGTCCTGCAGCAGGGATCGATGATGCTCGAGCTGTCCGGCAACCGGAACGCCCAGACCAGGCAGCTCGGCATCGCGGCCGGCCAGCTGGCCGACGCCGAGCAGCAGGTGCAGCGCACCGAGTCCGGCATCACCGCCCTGAAGACCCAGCTGGCCGCGCACAAGAAGTCGCTCGGCAAGCTCATCGGCACCGAAGAGGCCACGCTGGCCAGCCTGACCGCGCCCGAGCAGCAGACGGTGCAAACCAACACGATCGGCGCGACCGGCACCGGCACCACCTCGGCGGCGTACACCGGGCCGACCTCGACCCAGGCGGAAAAGGCTGTGGCCTTCGCCTACGAGCAGCTGGGCAAGCCGTATGTGTGGGGTGCGACCGGGCCGAGCAGCTTCGACTGCTCGGGCCTGGCGCAGGCCGCCTGGTCCTCGGCCGGGGTGGCGATACCGCGTACCACCTATGAGCAGTGGGCCGCCCTGCCCCACATCTCCACGTCCGCGCTGGAGCCCGGCGACCTGCTGTACTTCGACGGCGTGGGTCACGTCGCCATCTACGTGGGCAACAACGAGATTATCGATGCCCCGCAAACCGGGAGCGACGTCGAGAAGATCCCGCTGGCCGGCTGGTATGCGTCCACCCTGGTCGGCGCGGCCCGCCCCTAGCAGCTGTTTCAGTGCCGGGTCAGTGCCGTTCCAGCGGCCCGGCCAAGCTTGGCATAGCGGCACCGTAAGACCTGCGGCCCGCAGCAGCAGCCCCCTGGCCGGGCTGCACCCGGCCAGGATCGACGTCCCCCGATCCTGGCCGGTTCCGTGTGCGCCGGATTGGTTATTGTTCGGCTTATGACCCGGATTCCCTATGTGCGGCGTGCGGAGCTGGGGCCCGAGGGCCAGCAGCTGTGGGACGGCATCACCGATGGCCGCGGTGACCTGGTGGTGACCGCCGAGGGCGGCCTGGCGGGGCCGTTCAACGCGTTCGTCACGGCGCCCGCCGCCGGGCGGCGGCTGTCCGCCCTCGGCGCGGAGCTGCGGTTCGGCACGTCCATCGAGCGGCGGCTCTCCGAGATCGCCATCATCACCACCGGAGCGCGGTGGCGGGCGGAGTTCGAGTGGTTCGCGCACGCGCCGATGGCCCGCGAGCACGGCGTCGCCGACGCGGTGGTGGACGCGATCGGGCGCGGCGAGGAGCCGCCGTTCGAGGCGGACGACGAACGGGCCGTCTACGCGGTGGCCCGCCAGCTCGGCCAGTCCGGGCACCTGGATCAGGCGGTCTACGACGCCGCGCACCGCTTCCTGGGCGACGCCGGGATGGTGGAACTGGTGTCGCTGTGCGGGTACTACACGCTGATCTCGTTTCTGCTCAACGGGTTCGAGGTGCCGCTCCCGCCGGGCGCCGCGCCGATGTGGGATCCGTCGTGACGCTGCCGGCCGAAGCCGTCGGCTCCGCGCCCGGCCGCGGGCGGCTGGCCGGGCGGCGGGTCCTGGTGGTCGGCGCCGGGACCCGGCCGTCACCCGAACCGGACCCGCCCCTCGGCAACGGCCGGGCCATCGCGGTGCTCGCGGCCCGCGAAGGCGCGGCGGTGGCCTGCGCGGACCGCGACGCGGGGGCTGCCGAGGCGACCGCCGCCCTGGTCCGTGACGAGAACCAGGACGCCGCGGTGGTGCTGGCCGACGTGGCGTCGCCGGACGCCTGCGCGTCGGTGGTCGCGGAGTCGGCGGCGGCGCTGGGCGGCCTGGACGGCCTGGTCCTCAACGTCGGCATCGGGCTCGGCCGCGGCCTGGCCGGGACGACCGCCGCTCAGTGGGACGAGGTGTTCGCGGTCAATACCCGGGCGCACTTCCTGGTGGCCGCGGCGGCCCTGCCGGTGCTCGCGCCCGGTTCGGCGGTCGTGTTCGTCAGCTCGGCGGCGAGCCTGCGGGCGGCGACCGGGGTCCCCGCGTACGACGCGTCCAAGGCGGCGCTGCTGGGTATCTGCCGTCAGGTCGCGCGGGAGGGCATGGACCGCGCAATCCGGGCCAACCTGGTGGTCCCGAGCCTGGTCGACACGCCGCTCGGGCGGGAGGCGTCACGCCGCAACGCGGCCCGTACCGCGCGGAGCCTGCCGTTCGGCCGGCAGGCGACCGCCTGGGAGGTGGCCTACGCCACGGTGTGGCTGCTGTCCGGCGAATCCAGTTACGTCAACGCGCACCCGCTGATCCTCGACGGCGGCGCCACCAGCTTCGGATAATCCGGTGATGCCAGACACCAGCCCGCCCGCGCGGCGGCTGCGGGAGGCGCTGAGCCGGCTGGCCGAGCAGACGCTCGGCCGTCCGCCGACCGGGCGGAGCCAGGAGGACGCCGACGGCATCGCCGGAACGATGCTCACGACGACGCGGCACTCCGGCGTTGCCGTGGGGCGGCCTGTCCGTCATGGATTTCATCGGGCGCTGTGAGGTAGCGTCGGCCGGGGAATTCATGATCCGCTACATCGGCCGCCAGGACCTGATCCGGATGCGGGAAGGGGTCGGGCGGCCTAAGGATCTCCGGCGCGCGGACGAATTGCGAGCTCTCCGATTACGGCAGGTCGCCACGCCGTCACGCGCCAGATCACCTCAGCCATCGCGTGACTCCCTACAGTCAGCCGCGCCGCCGTCGAGCAGGCCATGGTGGATATGCCCGCCCCGTTCGGCGTGTCCGCGAAAACCGCCGCGGTCATGGCCCTGGACAGCTACCCGGTCAGCACCGGGCCGGCCGGCAGCGTGGACGTGGTCCGGCTGAAGCGCGTGGTCGACGTCATGCACCAGTTCCTCGGCTTCCCCGCGTTCGACATCACGTCGATGCTGATGGGCAGCGGCCAGGGCCACGGGGCTACAGGTTGATGCCGGGAACCGGAAGGCCGCCGGCCTGAACCTGCTTGAACCCGTCCGGGACGGTCACCCGCAGTGCTCCCAGGCTGGCCTGAGTCGGCTGGACCCACCGGAAGTCACCGGTCAGCGTGCCCGGGCCCTGGGCCCGGGGGTCGAGCCAGTTCCAGGTCACCCGCACCGGCAGGTAGGTTGACGGGTCGACCCAGGCGGTGGCCGTGTAGGGGCCGTTGACCTTCGTCGAGACCAGCTTGACGGCATTGACGCCATCGAGCTGCTCGTGCCCGGCCAGCTGGAAGTGCCCGCAGGACAGCGCCGTGCGGATCGCGGCGGCCCAGTCCAGCGTGGTCCCCACCGGGGGCGGGAGGAAGGCCGACGCGCACGTCGCCTGCCCGGTAGCAGGCAGGCTGAGCCGCAGTGAGCTGCGCCACCAGGTGCGCGACCGGTAGTCCGCACCGGTGCCGCTGACGTTCATGACGGTCCGCGACCCGGCCGGTGACCGCGTCGTGGTGCTGGTCGCGTCGAAGAGGGGCTTACCGGCCGGGTCGAGTCCCTGTTCGCGCAACTGCCCGCGGTAAGACCAGGTGTTTTCCTGGGCGGCCGTGGGGCCCGCCTGCTTGACCAGGTGCCCGGTGCCGCCGCCGTCGATAGGGAAGCTGAGCACCTGGGTCAGGCCGAGCGGGTAGTTCTGGCCCACGGTGTGGATCTCCTCAACGAGGTTGGCTCGCTGGGCCGCCGCCAGGGCGCGCTCGGTCTGACCGGACACGTACGCCGCGGTCAGCGCCGCCGGCGTCTGGGCGGCCGGGTTCCGGGCCGTCCCCGCGGCCGACGCCGGGCGGCCCGGCTGCCCCGGCTGCGGCGCGGCACCGGGCAGGGCCGCGGTGGCCAGCACCCCGGCGGCGATCACCGCGGTTCCGGCGGCGGCCGCGCGGACCGCGATCGTGCGCTGGCGATGGCGCCGGAACGCCCGGCCGGCCAGCCCGGCGGGAGGCCGTTCGTCCTGGGTAAGCCGGTCGATGCTCGCGCGCAAAAGGTCAGTCTCGGTGTCACTCATGAGCTTTTCTCCGTCAGTTGCGGTCTGTGGTCATGCCAGGGGGCGGTGAGCTCACGCAGCCGCTGCAGCCCGCGGGCGGCGGCGGATTTCACCGTCCCTTCCGCGCAGCCGAGCAGTTCGGCCGTCTCGGCCTGGCTGAGTTCCTCCCAGTAGCGCAGCACCAGCACGGCGCGCTGCCGGGGCGGCAACTGCGCCAGCGCCCGGCCCAGCGCGTCGCGCAGGTCCACCGCGTCCACCGCGTCGGTGCCCGGGCCCTGGCTGCTGCTCGCGTGGACCAGCGGGAGCTTGCGCAGCCAGGCGCCGCGCCGCCGCCAGCCGTCGGCGGCCATGTTGTAGAGGATGCGGCGCAGGTAGCCTTCCGCGTCGCCCTCGATCTGGTCCCAGCGCCGCAGCAATCGCTCGAGCGCGGCCTGCAGCAGGTCCTCGCCGTCGGAACGGCTTCCGGTCAGCGCGATCGCGGCGCGCATCAGGTGCTCGCCGCGCTCGGCCAGGAGCCGTTCCACCTCGTCCCGGGCCGGCCGGCGTGCTGGTGGTCCCGTGCCGTCGTCGTCGCGGCCCACGCCATCACCTCCTCGCCCGCCAAGGACGAAGCTATGCGTGCTCGCGTTCCGTCCCGGCGCGGGAAGCGCTAACGATTCTGCAGGCGCTCCGCCAGGGTGGCCGCGAGGCCGGCCTTGACCGTCGGCTGGGTGTCGACCAGCCACTGGAGATCCTCGCTGGTCAGCCGCAGGAGCCGGCCCGGTTCGGTACAGCGGACGGTGGCGAGCCGGGCGTAGCCGTAGCCGCCGCCCCAGTCGCGGGCGGCCAGCTCGCCGAAGTGGTCACCGGGGCCGAGGGTGCGGATGAACCGGTCCTCGATGAAGACGTCGTAGCGGCCGGCCAGGGTGATGTAGAAGAACCGGTCGGCATCCCAGCGGCGGATGACCTCCTCCCCGGCGGTGACGTCGAGGCACACGCCGCGGGCCCGGACCGCGTGCCGGGCCGCGGCGGGTACGCCCGCCAGGAGCGGGGCCGCCCGCAGTTCGTCCGGGCCGGAGTCCGCCACGGTGCCGGCCCGGACGCCGGCGGCGGAGGCGCCCGCGCCGGCCGGGCCGGGATGCGGCGCGGCCGCCGGGGCGGGGGCGGTGGCGAAGTGCTCGATGACGCGCCGTACGTGCTCCGCCGTGGTGGTCGGGTTGAGAATGCAGAGCCGGATGGCGTGCTGGCCGGCCAGCCGGGTGGTGGAGACCAGCGCGGTGCCGCCGCGCTCCAGTTCCGCGGCGAGAGCCAGGCCGCGCCGTTCGGTCTCGGCTTCGCCGCGGCCGGGCCATTCGCGGCGGAAACAGACGATGCCGAGGGTGGCCGGCGCCATCAGGGTGAGCCCGGCCTGCTCCCGCACCAGGGCCTCGGCGAATTCCGCCAGCTCGAGGTTGCGCTGGACGCAGGCCCGGAGGGCGGCCAGGCCGAAGGTCTGCACGGTCACCCACACCTTGAGCGCCCGGAAGCCCCGGGAGAGCTGCAGCCCCCGGTCGGCGAAGTTGACCTCGCCCGCGCCCTGGGTGGCGTCGTCGTCGAGGTAGTCGGGATGGATGGCGAACGTCCGTTCCAGCCGGGCCCCGTCGCGGATCAGCACGCAGCCGCATTCCATCGGCTGGTACAGCCATTTGTGCGGATCGAGCGTGACCGAGTCGGCCCGGTCGATGCCGGCCAGCGCCGTCCGCCCCTTGGCGGTCAGCGCGGCGAAGCCGCCGTAAGCCGCGTCGACGTGCAGCCACAGTCCTTCGGCGGCGCAGACGTCGGCGAGATCGGTGAGGGGATCGACGGCGCCGGTGTTGGTCGACCCGGCGCTGGCGCACAAGGCGAAGGGGATCCGGCCGGCGCCGCGGTCAGCCTGGACGGCCGCCGCCACCGTCTCCGCCCGCAGCCGCCAGCGGTCATCGGTCGGCAGCACCCGTACCTGCTCCGGGCGCAGCCCCATGGCCCGCGCGGTCCGCGCCATGGAGGAGTGCGCCTGGTCAGACACGTACACCACGGAGCCGGGAGACGGGCCGCCGACCGCCTCCCGGGCCACCAGCAGCGCCGTCAGGTTGGCGGCGGAGCCGCCGTTCACGAGTACGCCGCCGGTGCTGGCGGGCAGGCCGAGCCAGCCGCGGAACCAGTCGATGACCTCCAGCTCGACCTGGGCGGCGCCGGCCGATTCCATCCAGGCGCCGCAGTACAGGTTGGCCGCGGCGGCGGTCAGCTCGGCCAGCGCGGCCGGCCAGGTGGTGAAGCTCGGGACGAAGGCCAGGTAGCCGGGATGATCGGTCCGCGCCCCGTAGGGCAGCACGTCGGTGAGCACCCTGGCCAGGACCGTGCCGTAGTCCCCGGGCGGCTCCGGCGGCGGTCCGCTGAGCCGCGCGCGCATTTCGGCGGCGTCGCCGCGGCGGAGCACCGGATCGGCCTCCGGGTCGGCCAGCCGGGCCACCAGGGCGTCGACGGTCGCGTAACCGGCGCGCCGCATGGCCTCGGCGTCCATCGCCAGCGGATGATCCACCGCCGCGCCTCCTCTGCTCGTGGGCTTAGTGCGGGTGCTCTGGGCTTAGCGGCGCGGTGCGGCGGGGCCGGCGGCGAGCCGCGTCGCGGCGATCTGGTCGGCGTGCCGCTGGGTCGGTGCGTGCCCGAGCACCGCGGTCAGGAAGAGATCCCGGTCCAGCTGATAGACGGTGGCGGCCGTGTGCGCGACCACCGTCGCCGTGCGCGGGACCGCACGCAGCAGCGCGATCTCGCCGACGCCCTCACCCCGGCCGTACCGGCCCAGCCACTGGCCGTCCTGCACGGCGTCGAGCTCGCCCGCCGCGATGGCGAAGTAGGCGTCGCCCGGGTCGCCCTGCCGGATCAGCGTGTCCCCGGCGCTCAGCTCCACCGGGCGCAGCGCCGCGGCCAGGCCCTCGATCGCGGGCGCGGGCAGCTCGGCGAACAACGGCAGGGAACGCAGCAGGGAGATCTCGACGACCGGCACCGCGGTACCGGCGTCGAGGCGGAACACCGCGCGGCCGCCCGCCACCAGGGCGAGCGGCAGCACGGCCGCCACCCCGAGCACGGCGAGCCGGCTCCCGCCCAGGTGCGCCAGCGCGGGGACGAGCAGCGCGCCCACCGCCAGCCCGGCCATCATGAGCCCCTCGAGGACGCCGAAGATCCGGCCGATCAGCTCGGGTGGCACCGAACGCTGCAGCAGCGTGCGGGTAGCCACCTCGAGCAGGCAGCGGCCCGCCCCGGCCACCACCAGCAGGGCCATCGTCCCGCCCAGCCCCAGGCCGAACGCCACCGCCGCCAGCGCCCCGCTGAAGGCCAGCGCGGCGATCAGGATCGGCCCGCCGAGCCGGCGCCCGACCAGGATCACGCTCACCGTGGCCGCGAGCAGCGCCCCCATACCGAAGGCGAACTGCAAGTAGCCGACCCAGCCGGAGGAACGGCCGAGCACGTCGATGGCCAGGATGACGACCAGCAGGTCCAGCGCGCCCACGACGACCGAGTCCGCGGTCAGCAGCGCCAGCATCAGCCGCACCCGCGGCTGCCTGGCCGCCAGCCGCAGTCCCGTGCCGATTCCCATGGCCGTCTCGCCCGCCGCCGGCTCCGCGCCGTCCGCCCGCCCGGCCCCCGAGGCCACCGCGGCGCCCGCCCCGGCCAGCCCGGCCGCCCGCAACCGGGTCACGAGCAGCACGGCCACCAGGCCGAGCCCGGCGCACACGGCGAACACGCTCGCCACCCCGGCCAGCGAGATCAGCACCCCGGCCAGCAGCCCGGCCCCCGCCACGGCGACCGCTTCCAGCCAGCCCGCCACCACGTTGGCCGCGGTCAGCTGGTCAGGAGTGGCGGCCACCGACGGGATGAGCGCGGACTGCGCCGGCCGGGTGACCGTCACCGCCGTGGACGCGAAGATGGCGGCCGCGTACGCCGCCAGCGGCGCCCCCGCGGCGATCGCCGCCGCCGTGCCCGCCATCCCCGCGGTCTGCGCCAGGTACCCGCCGGCCAGCAAGACCGCCGGTGACCGCCGGTCGGCAGCGGCGGCCACCAGCGGGGCCACGATCGCGGCCGGCACCAGCTGCGCCACCGCGACAAACCCGGCGACGGCGGTGCCGCCCCGCCGGTAGGCGAACACCAGCATGGCGATCCAGACCGCGTACTCGGTGAGGATGAACAGCAGGTACGCCGCCAGCACGCGCAGCAGCACCTTGTTGCCCGTCAGCGAGCCGAACGCGCGCATCCGACGGCCACCGGAACCGTCCCTCATCGGACCCCACCCCTCCGCCCGGCCGAGCGCCGCCGATCGCTGTCCTGTCGGCAGTTTCCCTTGGCGGGACCGGGCTACGGCAGGGTGATAACCCCCCGGGCATGCAGGTGGTAGTACGACGCCGGTTCGGCGCGGACCCCGGGGTACGGTCGGCCTAGCCTGCCGTCATCGATTACGTCTGGAGTCGCTTGCAGGCCGAGACCATCATCGGCGACCGAACGGGTGACCTGACCGCCCTGTCCACCCGTCGCTGGGACGCGGTCGTAGACGTGGCCGCCTACGACCCCGAGGTCGACGTCCGGGACCTAGGCAGCTTTATTACCGACGGCGCCGGCGAGGATTGCGCGGAGTGTTCAACGTGACGGGTGAGCCTATCCCGTTCGGTCGCCTGCTTGATGAGTGCGTGGCCGGGACCGGCAGCCGGGACGCGGACCTGCGGTGGGTGCCGTCCGCCCGGCTGCTAGCCGGCCCGTCCTGAAGCCGGGTGTTGCACGACCGCTCCCGGCGGACACGTACAGGTGCCCCCAGAAAAGGAGCACGATGGCAATCTCGAACGAGGCCGAGTTCAGGGCGCTGTACGACGAGCACTTCGACGACGTGCGCCGCTTCGTCCGCCGCCGGGCGGACCCGCCCAGCGTGGACGACGTGATCGGGGAGACATTCCTCATCGCCTGGCGCCGGCGGCGTGAGCTGCCCACGGACCCGCGGCCCTGGCTGTTCAGGACCGCCCGCAACGTGCTGCTGAACGACCGCCGCCGACGCCGCCGGCACGATTCGCTGGCCGTGCGGATCGCGGCTCAGGCCGACCTGTCCCTGTCCGTCGTCCAGCCGCTGGCGGACGCCGAGTCGCTCATCGACCTGTCGGTCGCGTGGCGCCGTCTGTCCCCGGCCGACCAGGAGGTGCTGGCGCTGCACGTGTGGGAAGGGCTGCCCGACCGGGACGCGGCCGCCGTGCTCGGCTGCGCCCGCGCCACCTACAGCATGCGGCTGTCCCGGGCC
This sequence comes from Nocardiopsis sp., assembly GCA_021154785.1. GTDB lineage: Bacteria > Actinomycetota > Actinomycetes > Streptosporangiales > Streptosporangiaceae > Palsa-504. The sequence continues at coordinate 5,456 of JAJKHX010000167.1, read as the reverse complement.
CGCAGGCGCCTGGGCGTGCTGCTCGGCCCGCCGGACGCGCACGGCCGCCCGCTGCGCGCCCCGGCCGAGGTCTCCTCCCCGCCGCCCCGGCCGGCTCCCCCGCTGCCCGCGCGAAATGATTGGACCCGACGACATGAACCAGGACACGATGACCCGGCTGGCCCTCCTCGACCCGGCGCCCGCCATCGCACCCGGCCCGGCCGAGCACGCCCGCCGCGCGGAGCTGCTGCGGCGCATCCTGGCCGACCCCCGGCCGTCGCGTGCCATCACCCGGGGCACCCGGCGCGCCCGGGGGCCGGTACGCCGGCTCACGCTCGCCGGCGCGACGATCCTCGCCGCCGCCGTCACCGCGGTGGCCCTGGTGGCGGGCCTGGCCCTGTACCGGGCCGACCGGGCCGGGACCGGCGGGCTGACCGGCGCCGAACTGGCCAGCTGGACCGGCGCCCCGCACCGGCTGGACGTGCACTCGGCCGCGGGCGGAGCCGCGGAGCACTGGTGCCTCGGCCAGCTCACCTCGGCCCCGGCGGCGGACCGCCCGGCGACGATCACCAACACCGACATCCGCGGGCAGGTCGCCTCGCTCGTGATCAGCCGGGCCGGCTTCTCCTTCCTCTGCCTGACGGGCGGCGACGGCACGGGTCTGTGGGAGACGATCGCCGACCCGGGCACCCCGGTGGCGACCCCGGGCGCCCGGCAGATCATCCTGGACTCTGGCGGCAGCCACGGGAACGGCAGCACCGGCTACACCTACGTCGAAGGGCTGGCCGGCCGCGACGTCACCGCCGTCACGATCCACGACGCCGGCCAGACCATCACCGCTACCCTCCAGGGCGGCCGGTGGACCGCGTGGTGGCCTACCGCCGACCCGCACGGGGCCATCACCGGCTACGTCGTCGTCACCACCGATCGCGGCCGTACGACCGTCAGCGGAAACTCGCTGCTGCACTGAGAAGGGAGACGTCACCGATGACGACCGAGCCCACCGGCCTGCGTGACCTGCTGCGTGCCCAGAAGGTGTTCCCCGAGGGGATGCCGGAGTTCGATCCGGACGCGGCGCCGGACGATCCGGTCACCTTGTTCCTGCGCTGGCTCGAGGCGGCCATCCAGGACGGGGTCCTAGCGCCGCACGCCATGACGGTGGCGACCGCCGACGAACGAGGACGCCCCTCCTCGCGCGTGCTGATCTGCAAGGACGTCGACGGCGAAGGCCGCTGGTACTTCGCCTCCAGCGCGGCCAGCGGTAAGGGCCGGGATCTCGCCGTCAACCCGGGCGCGGCCCTGTCGTTCTGGTGGCCCCAGCAGGCACGCCAGATCCGGGTCCGCGGCCCGGCCGTCCCGGCCGGGGCGAAGGCCAGCGCGGCCGATTTCCTGGCCCGGCCGCCAGCGTCGCGGGCCGAGGGGCTCGTCGGTCACCAGTCCGAGCCACTGGACGACCTGACCGAGCTCGACCGTGCCTTCCGGGTGTCCTACGAACGGGTCAGCGCCGACCCTGGGCTGGTCGCCCCGGCCTGGACCCTGTACGCGCTGACCGCCGGGGAGGTCGAGTTCTGGCAAGGCAGCCCGGAGCGGCGGCACATCCGGCTGCGCTACCAGCGGGCCGGAAGCGCCTGGACCCGGCAGCTGCTGTGGCCCTGAGCTAGGCCGGGGGCCGGCTCGGGATCAGGCCGGCGAGCAGGATTTCCGCGGTCCGGCGCAGCCGGGGTATCAGGTCCACGCAAGCGTGGCCCAGGGCCGGATCCGACGCGTAGAGCTCTTGAAGGGTTGGCCCCGGGTTGGCGATCTGCCACCCGGCGCCGGCCAGGGACGCCATGGCGGCGACGAACTCACGACCCTCGGCCAGGGTCAGCTCGGGCAGGACCCGCTGCACGAGGGTGGCGGCTTCGTCGACCGCGGCGAGGGATGTCAGCTTGTAGCGGCGCACGGCCCCGGGTGAGACGTTGCGCTCCAGGTTGAGCGGCGTGTGCGCGATCAGATCGCAGAGCAGCGGCCGGTCGCCGAAGCTGCGCGCGAAGACATCGGCGACCAGTTCGGCGGAACCCCGTTCGGCATTATCGAGCTCAGCGTGCACGGCCCGCACCCAGTCCTGCCAGGCCTGCGCGGTCAGCTCCAGGAAGATCTGCTCGCGGGTCTCGAAGTAGCGGAGCAGGGCCGACTTGTGGATGCCGACCCGCCCGGCGATGTCGGCCAGGCTCACGCTGCGGACGCCATCCCGCAGCGCCAGCTCGCGGGCGGCCCCGAGGATGGCGTCCTGGCGCCGCAGTTTCTGCTCGGGGCGGCGGGCCCGCTGGAAGGTCTCCGCGCTTGCCACAGTTCCTAGCGTATCTAACGCAACGATGTTCTGTTATTATCAAACCGTCGTTGCGTTAAATATCTCGCTTCGTGAAGGGGCGTCGGGGCTCATGTCACAGGTCTTCTTTCTCACCGGCAGCAGTCGCGGCCTCGGCCGCCATATCGCGGAGGCGGTCCTGGCGGCCGGGCATCAGCTGGTCGCCACCGCCCGGCAGCCCGCCAGCCTGGCTGACCTGGCGGACCGTTACGGCCGCCAGATCCTCCCGGTGGCGCTCGACGTCACCAGCCCCGAGGCCGCTGCCGCGGCAGTGACCGCGGGTACCGAGGCGTTCGGTCGTCTCGATGTCGTGGTCAACAACGCCGGCTACGCCAACCTCGCGGCGGTCGAGGACATCACCCTGGCCGACTTCCGCGCGCAGGTCGACGCCAACTTGTTCGGCGTGGTCAACGTGACCAAGGCGGCACTGCCGGTCCTGCGCGAGCAGGGCGGCGGCCACATCATCCAGGTCTCCTCGATCGGCGGGCGCCTGGCCACGGCCGGCCTGTCCGCCTACCAGGCGGCGAAGTGGGCCGTCGGCGGTTTCTCCGAGGTACTGGCGCGGGAGGCCGGCCCGCTCGGCGTCAAGGTCACCGTGCTCGAGCCCGGCGGCATGCAGACCGACTGGGCCGGGTCGTCCATGGAGGTGCCGCCGATCAGCGAGCCGTACCAGCCGACCGTCGGCGCGATGGCCCGGGCGCACCGCGACCTGGGGAGTTCCGGCGCGCTCGGCGACCCGGCCAAGGTGGCCCAGGTCGTCCTGGCCGTCGCCGGGATGGACGAGCCGCCGCTGCGCCTGATCCTGGGCAGCGAGGCCTACGCCTACGCGACGGCGGCAGCCTGGGCGCGGGCCGAGTCCGACGCCGCCTGGCGCGATCTCACGATCTCCACCGACCGCGACGACGCCACGCCCGCGCAGCGGGATCCGCTCGCCGCGGCCACCGGCTGACCGGCCGGAGCTTCTCTGGGCCGCACGCTCACGACGCCTGCTGGCCGTGCGCCGCGACGGACCCGGCTGGCTGCCTAACCTCCGGCCAGGCCGTCCTGGATGAACCCGAAAATAAGCTCGTCGAGATGGTGCCGGGCGGCCTCGGGTACGTCGCGCAGCGGCCCTGATCCGGCCAGCACGGCCAGTCCGTGCACAGTGGCCCAGACGGGGTACTCGATGCCGTCGCGGCGGCTCCGGTCGAGCAGGCCGGCGTCGGCCAGCTCGTCGAGGGCGGTACGGAGCTGCCCCAGCGGCGTACGGTCCTGGACAGTGCTCTCCGGGCCGGTGCTCTCCGGGCCGGTGCGGTCGGGGCCGGTCGCGGTGTCCGGGATGCCATAGGCGTGCTGGTGCGGCAACGCGAACGCGGTGGCGAATAGCCCCGGTTCCTCGCGGGCGAATGCCAGGTACGCGGTGCCGATCGCGCCCAGCCGGCCGCGGGCCGCGTCAGGGTCACCGTGCCTTCCGGGCACGCGGGCGACGCCGGCCGCCATCCGGGCGGCGAGTTCGTCCATCGCCGCCGCGCAGACCGCGGCGAGGAGCTCGTCCCGGTCGGCGAAGTGCCGGTAGGCGGCATTGGGCACCACGCCCACCATCCGGGTCGCCTCGCGGAGCACCACGGCGTCCGGGCCGCCGGTACGGGCCAGCTCGAGTCCGGCGGCGACCAGGCCGTCACGGACCGCGCCGCGCGGGCGGCGACGCCGCTCTACCTGGTGCGTCTCCTTCGCTGGGCGGCTGGCCGTCACCGGGCCAGGATAACAAAGTGGACGGCGTACACTTTGCCTTGATAATGTGTACAACGTCCACTAAATACGGGGAAAGGAATCTCATGACCAGAATCACCCCGCTGCTCGCACGCAACGAGCAGTTCGCCCGCGGCTACACCGCTCCGGCTCTCGGCCTGCCCGCCGCGCAGATGATCGTCGTCAGCTGCCTCGACCACCGGGTCGACCCCGCCATCGTCCTCGGGCTCCAGCTCGGCGACGCGCCTGTCATCCGCAACGCGGGAGGACGCGTTACCCAGGCCGTCATCGAGGACATCTCCTTCCTCGCGTTCCTGGCCGGGCAGTTGCTCGGCGCCGGGCAGGATACCGGGGACTCACTCTTCGAGGTCGCGGTCATCCATCACACGCAGTGCGGGACAGGCTTCCTCGCCGACCCCGGCTTCCGGGATCAGGCCGCCGAGGCGACCGGTGTCTCCGCAGCAGTCCTGGAGGCCTCCGCCGTCACCGACCCGCACCTCACCGTCAAGGCCGACGTCGAGCGCCTGCTCGCCTCGCCCCTGGTCCCGCCGACGGTGAGCGTTTCCGGCCACGTGTACGACATCGCTACCGGGCGCATCACCACCACCCTCGACGCCCGGTACCCGTAGCGCCGGAACGGCCGGGCGCCTTGCCCCGCAGTTCCGGCGCGTGACGGGACAGCCCGACGCCCCGCCCGGCTGGCGTCGCATCGCGTCGTGTTGTGTCCTTTCGCGTCGCGTCGCGTCGCGTCGCGTCGTTTCGCGTGGTGAGACAGCCCGGGCGTCATTACTCGCGCTTTCGCCCGTTCTCATGCGTTTATTTTATATTTCCGGTAAGGGGCATCTAACTTGCCGGCCAGATATTTACCCGAGACATACGCCGGGCAATCGTTCGCGCCTCTATGCTCGTCCTTTATCTGCGTAGTGGCATAGGTGCCGGCCTGCACGCTCGAGGCATCGCATAAGGGAGGAATTTTCGTGATGGGACAACGGTTCCGCTCGTCTGGCAGGCGGCGCGCCGCCCTGGCGACGGCCATGACCAGCGCGGCTTTGCTCGGGACAACTCTGATCGCGGTGGGCCCCGCCCAGGCCGGCACCGGTAATGGCTGCGCCACTAGACATCGCCGAAGCTGCCGGCCAACCGGGGTTGGAGATTCGGGAACCAGAACTGGACGACGCATATTCACGGCACCGTGCGGCCAGGACGCGTGTGCGGTTCCGTGCAGGGTGACGGAAAAGTCCTGGCCACCGTCTGCGTAGGAATCTCGTAAGCCGGAGGGCCCATTACCCGCAACCGGATCGATGGAGCATTGAGCCGACCACAACCGGCACGATGCTCCATCGATCCGGCTCCTTTCGGAGTGCGGAGCCTGGCGGCCTTCGGGTGCGGAGCCTGGCGACCG
>JAJKHX010000166.1 GCA_021154785.1 Nocardiopsis sp. | reverse complement strand
GCCGAGGGCGTCCACAAGCGCTTCGGGCGCCAGGAGGTGCTCAAGGGCATCGACCTCGCCGTCGCGCCGGGTCAGGTCATGTGCCTGCTCGGCCCGTCCGGTTCGGGCAAGACGACCATGCTGCGGCTGATCGCCGGCTTCGAGCGGCCGGACGGCGGGCGGATCGAGCTCGGCGGCCGGGACGTCACCGCGGTGCCGCCGTACGCCCGGAACGTCAACACCGTGTTCCAGGACTACGCGCTGTTCCCGCACATGACGGTGGCGCAGAACATCGAGTACGGGCTGCGGGTGCGCAAGGTGGCCAAGGCGCAGCGCCGGGACTCCGCGGCCCGCGCGCTGGAGATGGTCCGGCTGCCGGGGCTCGGCGGCCGCAAGCCCGCCCAGCTGTCCGGCGGGCAGCGCCAGCGCGTCGCGCTGGCCCGCGCCATCGTCAACGAGCCGCAGGTGCTGCTGCTCGACGAGCCGCTGGGCGCGCTGGACCTCAAGCTCCGCCAGGAGATGCAGCTGGAGCTGCTGCGGGTGCAGCGCGAGGTCGGCATCACGTTCGTCTACGTCACGCACGACCAGGAAGAGGCGCTGACGATGAGCGACCGCGTCGCGGTGCTCAGCGGCGGCCGGATCGAGCAGGTCGGCGACCCGGTCGAGGTGTACGAGCGGCCGGCCAGCGCGTTCGTGGCCGGGTTCATCGGCGTCTCCAACCTGGTCGAGCGCGACGGCCGCACCATCACCGTCCGGCCGGAGAAGATCACCCTGGTCACCGGCGACGAGCCGGACCCGCCCGGCACGCACGCCGAGCCCGGCCAGGTCAAGGACGTCATCTACGCCGGCGTGCTCACCCGCTACATCGTCGCCCTGGACGGCGGCGGCGAGCTGGTGGTCAGCCGGCAGAACACCGAGGCACCCGCCGCCTCGGGCGACCTGCGGGGCGCCCGGGTGCGCATCGCGTGGCGGCCCGAGCAGGCATTCACTATCCCTTCAGGGGAGGGCTCATGAGAAGAACCAGCGGGCGTCGCAGCGCCCGTCCTACGCGCCGCTCGATCACGATGGCCGTCGGACTCGCCACCCTTTCGGTCCTGGCCGCGTGCAGCAGCGGCGGCAGCTCGAGTGCGGGCGGCGGCGCCACCGCGAACAGCGCGACCCAGAACGGCGGCGGCGCGGTGGCGGGCCAGACGGTGCCCACCGCCGGCCTGCCGGTCCTGCCGAAGGTCGGCAAGGGCGAGGGCCAGCTCAACCTCATCGCCTGGGAGGGCTACCTGGACCCCAAGTGGGTCAAGCCGTTCGAGCAGCAGACCGGCTGCCAGGTCAACGCCAAGTACGCGGGCAGCTCGGACGAGATGGTCTCGCTGATGAAGAACGGCGGCGGCGGCCAGTACGACATGGTGTCCTCCTCCGGCGACGCCGACCTGCGCATCCTGTACGCGGGCGACGCCCACCCGGTGAACATCAAGCTGATCCCGGCGTGGAAGGACTTCTTCCCCGCGTTCCAGTCACCGGCCTTCAACACCATCAACGGCGTGCACTACGGGGTCTCGCTCCAGTGGGGCCCGAACGTGCTGATGTACAACACCAAGGACTTCAAGACCGCGCCGACGTCGTGGGACGTCATCTACAACTCCACGTACAAGGGCGAGGTCACGGTCCCGGACAACCCGATCCAGATCGCCGACGCGGCGGTGTACCTGAAGAAGCACCAGCCGTCGCTGGGCATCACCGATCCCTACGAGCTGACCCAGCCGCAGTTCCAGGCGGCGGTGAAGCTGCTGGCCGGCCAGAAGCCGCTGATCGAGAAGTACTGGAGCCTGGCGTCGCAGGAGATCTTCGACTTCAAGAACGGCAACGCGGTCCTCGGCGCGGGCTGGCCCTACCAGGTCAGCGCGCTCAAGGCGGCCAACTTCCCGATCGGCACCACGATCCCGGGCGAGGGCGCCACCGGCTGGGCCGACACCTGGATGCTGGCGGCCAAGGCCCCGCACCCGAACTGCTCCTACCGGTGGATGCAGTACATCAGCACGCCGAAGGTCCAGGCCCAGCAGGCCGTCACCTACGGCGAGACCCCGGACAACAAGCTGGCCTGCCCGATCATGAACCAGCTGGCGGCCGGATCGTGCGCTGAGTACCACGCCAACGCGCCGCAGAGCTACTTCGACGCGATCAGCTTGTGGAAGACCCCGCTGGCGACGTGCGACAACGGGCAGAACAACTGCGTGCCCTACGCCCAGTGGGTGTCTGCGTGGAACACGCAGGTCAAGTAAGGGCTAGCTGGGGGTCCCGCGCCTCGGCGGTGCTCTGGCGCCGCCCGTGGGCGCGGGCCACCCTGCTGCTCACCCCGCCGCTGGCCTGGTTCCTGCTGCTCTACGTGGCGGCGCTGGTCGTCTTGCTGATCACGGCGTTCTGGCAGATCAACCCGTTCACCACCAACATCGAGCGGGTCTTCAGCTTCGGCAACTTCAGCCAGATCTTCAGCAGCCCGGCCTACCGCAACATCATCGGCCGCACGGTCGGGATCGCGGCCGCGGTCACCGTGACCGACGCGGTAGTCGCCTTCCCGTTCGCCTATTTCATGGCGCGGATCGCCGCGCCCCGGACCCGGACCATCCTGTTCGTGGCGATCCTGCTGCCGCTGTGGGCCAGTTACCTGGCCAAGGTGTACTCCTGGCTGCTGATCTTCACCAAGGGCGGCGTGCTCAGCTCGATCCTGAACGTCCACCTGATCTACTCGAACTGGGCCGTGTTCACCGTCTTCTGCTACCTGTGGCTGCCGTTCATGATCATCCCGGTGTACGCCGCGCTGGAGCGGATCCCGCCCTCGCAGATCGAGGCGTCCCAGGACCTCGGCGCGCGGACCTGGCGGACCACCCGCCTGGTGCTGTTCCCGCTGGCCCTGCCGGGCATCGTGGCCGGCTCGATCTTCACCTTCTCGCTCACCCTCGGGGACTACATCACCCCGCTGCTGGTCGGCGGGACCAGCTCGACCTTCATCGGCAACATCATCTACTCCAACATCGGCGTGGCCAACAACGTGCCGTTCGCCGCGGCCATGGCCATGATCCCGATCGTGATCATGGCCGCCTACCTGCTCGGCGCGCGGGCGCTGGGCGCGTTCGAGGCGGTCTGAGGTTTATGGAGTCTGGTTGGCTGCGCGCTGGGCTGCGGGTCTGGGTCGCCGTGGTGCTGGCGTTCCTGTTCATCCCGATCATCTTGATCGTGCTGTACGCGTTCAACTCCTCGAACATCGAGAGCTGGCCGATCGCGGGCTTCTCGCTGCACTGGTTCGCGGTGGCCTGGCATGACAACCAGGTCCGCAGCGCGTTCCTGCTGTCGCTGCGGGTCGGCGTGATCGCCACCGCGCTGGCCATGCTGCTCGGCTCGGCCACCGCGTACGCGCTCAGCAAGTTCGCCTTCTTCGGCCGCGAGGCCATCTCGTTCCTGCTGGTGCTGCCGCTCGCGCTGCCCGGCATCCTGACCGGGATCGCGCTGAACTCGTTCTTCTCCTTCACCGGGATCCAGCTCGGCACCGTGACCATCATCATCGGGCACACCACGTTCTGCATCGTGGTGGTCTACAACAACCTGATCGCCCGGCTGCGCCGCACGCCGGGCTCGCTGGCCGAGGCGTCCCAGGATCTCGGCGCCCGGGGCTGGCAGACGCTGCGCTTCGTCACGCTCCCGCTGACCGCGACCGCGCTGGTCTCCGGCGCGCTGCTGGCCTTCGCCCTGTCCTTCGACGAGGTCATCGTCACGGTGTTCACCGCGGGCGCGCAGAACACCCTGCCGTTGTGGATCTTCGGCGCGATCCGGCTCGGCCAGCAGCTGCCCGAGGTGAACGCGGTGGTCTCGATCGTCATCGCGCTGACCCTGATCCCGGTCATCCTGGCCGCCCGGGTAGCCGGCGCCGGCGCCATCAGCCGCACCGCCCGCCCGGCCGAAACCGCCGGCGCGGACTAGTAGTAACGGTCCGTCTCAGCTCCCCGTCAGGTGGCGCAGGTTACGCAAGGCCACCGCGACCACGATGCCGGCGGTGGCGACCGCGGTCATGGGACCTCGTTCGGTCATCTTGGTCCAGTGAACGCCGGTCGCTTTCCCCGTCGCGCCCGAGGTGCTGAGCGGGACCTTGGTCACCATGGTCTCGAGGATCAGCTCGGCCTTCCCGGGCGGCGCAAGCGGTGTGACCGAACGTACCTGGACAGCGCGCCGGTCCGGCCGGACACTGGGCTCATGGTGAGCGAGACCGAATTCAATGAACTGATTGAACTGTTGCGGGACTTCATCCGGCGTGAGGTGATGCCCGCCGAAGCCGGCATCGACGAGAGCGACGAGATCCCGGCCCGGCTGATCGCGCAGGCCAAGGAGATGGGCCTGTACGGGTACGCGCTGCCGTCCGAGTACGGCGGGCTGGGCCTGTCCGTGCGGCAGCAGGTGCTGCTCACCATCGAGCTCGGGTATACGAGTCCGGCGTTCCGGTCCCTGTTCGGCACCAATAACGGCATCGCCGGGCAAGTGCTGGTGATGGGCGGCACCGACTCCCAGCGCAAGCAGTGGCTGCCCCGGCTGGCCTCCGGCGAGGTAGTGGCGTCGTTCGCGCTGACCGAGCCGGACGCCGGATCCGACCCTAGCTCGCTGGTGACCTCGGCGGTGGCCGACGGGGACGGCTGGGTCATCGACGGGCTCAAGCGGTACATCACCAACGCCCCGGCGGCCGACGCGTTCATGGTGTTCGCGCGCACCGACCCGGAGGCGCCGCGGGGGCGGGGCATCGGGGTGTTCATCGTGCCTTCCTCGTTGCCCGGGGTCTCGGTGGCGGCTCGCGATCACAAGATGGGGCAGGCCGGAGCGTGGACCGCCGACGTGTCCTTCTCCGGCGTGCGGGTGCCGCGCGAGGCCCTGGTCGGCGAGGCGGCCGCGGCCGGTTACCGCACCGCCATGAAGAGCCTGGCCCACGGGCGGCTGGTTATCGCGGGCATGTGCGTCGGCGTCGCGCAGCGGCTGATCGACGAGAGCGTTTCGTATGCGCGTGAGCGGACCCAGGGCGGCCACGTGATCGGCGAATATCAGCTGGTCCAGGCGATGCTGGCGGACTCGCAGACCGAGTACCTGGCAGCCTGTTCCCTGGTGCTGGATGCGGCCGACAGGTATGAGGCGGGGACGGATCAGCGTTTGGCCCCTTCGGCGGCGAAGTACTTCGCCAGTGAGGCGGTCGGGCGGATCGCCGACCGGGCGGTGCAGATCCACGGCGGCTCGGGGTACATCCGGGGTATCCCGGTGGAGCGGCTGTACCGCGACGTGCGGCTGTTCCGGATCTACGAGGGGACTTCACAGATCCAGCAGCTGGTCATCGCGCGGGAGATGCTCAAGTAGTCCCGGGTCTTTCTGGTGTCGGCTGTTCGCCTTCGCGTTGCGCGTTGTGCCTTGTGCCTTGTGCCTTGTGCCTTGTGCCTTGTGCCTTGAGTGGCGGCGCCGGGATATTACGGCCTTCGAACCATGCTTGGCGAATTGCGGGTATGGCCGCCAGGACGTTTAGCATTAACGCATTGCGTTTATTGAAATACTCTTTGTGGTGCGTGATGCTTGTGGTGCATGATGCCGGAGCGCTTGATGGCACTGGACCGTCATAGTTACGAGGCCGGGGATCTCACTCACGGATCGGTGCGGGACCTTAGACCCGAGGCAACCGGCGGCGATGTTCCGGTAAGACCACCCGGGGCGGCGGAAGCGGCTCGAGGGGCGGAATCGCTGACGCGCGCGGAGTACTACGAGGTGCGGCGAGCCGCCGATGGCGGAGCGTCCGACGGAGCGCCCGGCAGGTCGCATGGCAGGGCCGACGCGGGATCGGATCGGGGCGGCTGGGATCAGGTAGAGGCCGCGGACCGGCCGCCCGCGGAAGCTATCCGCGTCAGCCCCGAGCGGACCGCACACATACTCGACGGCGAGCCGGACGGTGGAGGCGGTCACCGGCATGGCACCGGCAGGTCAGGCAAGACAGAATTTCCCGCTAGCTGGGACGATAAGAAAATCATGGACCATGTCCTCGACGTAGCCCGGCGTCCCGATTGCGCTCCTACTCTCCAGCACTGGAATGACCGTTGGATTTGCACCGGCACTCGAGAAGACGTCGAAGTCTCGGTTATCGTTCTGCGCAGTGGAGAGGCTTGGACGTCGTGGCCGGAAGAGGGTGGCCCGGGTGTGGTCCGCAATCCGTGAGGGGAGATCATGACCGAAGACGAGATCATCGAGCGTGCGGAGACTCTCCCCGACCGATTCGCGGATCGAGTGACGGAAAGCACGCTCTGGAGCATCAAGCGCATGCGTGGCGGCGGCGAGTACGGGGAGCTGACGATCGAGCTCGCGGCGTCGCTGGCGGCGCATAAGACGCCTGTTACTCCTGACGAGCGAGACGAGCTGCAGGCGCTGCTCGAAGCGATGCACATGCCCACTGACCCCATCGGGCAGCTGAACGTGCAGGGCTAGGGTTTGTCGTTCACAGTCGGCTCTGGTCCGGGGGGCGTCGCGGCGGAACTGGCGTGGCGTGCGTTATCGTCGGCTCCTGGCGGGCATGTCAGGCGGTCAGGGAGTCGCGGCATCAGGGAGGGATTTGTGGACATCACCCAGCTGATCCTGGATGACCATCATGAGCAGCGGCGGCTGTTCGCGATCCTGGAGCAGATCGACCGCGCGGACACCGGGGTGCTCTCCGCGATCTGGGACCGGCTGGGCTCCTTCCTGGAGCTGCATGCAGCCGCCGAGGAGGCCATCTTCTACCCGGCGCTGCTGCAGGTGGGACTGGCGGCCAACCGGAAGGCGGGGGTGGAGGACGAGACCCTCGACGCCATCAGCGACCACAACGAGATCAGGGACGCGGTCGCCGAGGTGGCACGCCACCAGGTCGGCACCGACGAGTGGTTCGCCGCGGTCGCCGGGGCGAACCTGGCTAACAGCGATCACATGGGAGAGGAGGAGCGCGAGGGCCTGACCGACTTCCGCCGCCTGGCCAGCTTGACGCGCCGCCATCAGCTCGCCGTCTCGTTCGCCGCCTACGAAGCACTGAACTTCGCCGGAGTTCAGCCCGTCGACAAGGACCCGGCCACCTACGTAGTGGAGGCGGAGAAAGGCGAGCAGGCCTCCCGTAGCGGTTCCCTCAGTATCGGCAGCCTCAAGCGAGACTAATCCGGCCGCGATCGTGGCATTTAGAGGGCATCTTGCCCTTGGGTCACCCGTTGCCCCCGGGGGTTACCCTACCCGGCGCGGGCTGGCGGCCCGTGGCTGTGGAGCACCTTGGTCTTGTCCTTGTTCCAGGCGGTCGTGGTGCCGTCCGGGTTGACCACGAGGGTCCAGCCGAGCCGGTGGATCATCACCTGGT
>JAJKHX010000165.1 GCA_021154785.1 Nocardiopsis sp. | reverse complement strand
GCCAGGAGAACTCGAACGCGTCCGAGCTGACCAGCAGGATCACGGCCGCCAGCGTGACCAGCACGCAAGCCCCGGCCAGCCCCCCGCCTCCGGCCAGGTCCCCGCCCCCGGCTAGGCCAGCCGGGCGCCGCCGTTCCAGCACGGCGCCGAGTACCCCGGCGGCCAGCAAGGCCGCGTACAGCGGCCCGGGGGTGTAACCGCCGCCGAGCTGGTAGCCGCGCAGGATGGCGGCGGCCGGCCGGACCGCCGCCAGGTCGCCGCCGCTGTTGTTCTGCTGCGCGAGCCTGGTGAAGAAGGCCAGCGAGTACCGGCGCGGGTAGACCGGGTAGGAGGTCTGGAACTGCCAGCGCGTGATCGGGGTGACCTGCGGATTGCCGTCCCGGGTGAGCGCGAAGAGCCGGACCGAGTCCCGGATGACCGACCACGCCACCCGGTCCGGCTGCTGCCGCACGACGGCCACCGAGAACCGGTCCAGCCGCTCGCCCCGGGTAACGCCCGGCGGCACCGGCACAGTGTGACTGGGCGAGGACGGGTCGTGCAGCAGCCCGTCGATGCCCCCCAGGGCTCGCACCTGCGCGGGGGAGGGGCACAGCGCCCGTTCGTCGGCCGGGACCACGAGGGTGGCGCAGTCCGCCGCGGCCGCCGCCCGCCCGTACTCGGGCCCCGGCCCGTTGCTGCCCAGCCCGAAGCGCTGCCCGGTGACGTACGCCCCGGTCATGTAGGCCAGCACCGGCAGCGCGAAACAGCCCGCGGCCAGCGCGGCCCGGCCCGCCCGGCGCCGCCAGCCCGCCCCGGCCCCGGCGGCGATCACGGCGAAGATCACGGCGGGCACCACGAGCACCGCGCCGATCTCCCGCACCGTAGCGGCCGCCCCCAGCACCAGGGCTCCCGCCGCGACCAGCCGCGCGCTAGCCGCCGGCCGCCACAGCAGCAGCACCAGGCCCGCCGTGATCATGGTCTCGAACAGCACGTCCGGCATGATCGTCTGCTCGAGCTGGAGCTGGTACGCGTCGAGCAGCACCGGCGCCGCGGCCAGCGCCGCCACCCACCGCGGCGCCCTGTAGCCGAGGGCGGGCCGGCGCCGCGGCAGCGCGTACAGCGCCACCCCCATGGCCAGCCCGGACAGGTGCTGGACGGCCGCTACCAGCGCGAACCCGCCGACCGGGTCGAGCAGCCGCAGCAGCGCCCGGTACCCCTGCGGCGCGGTGCCTGCCACCCCGTCCAGGTACTTGGACGAGTCGATGTACAGCAGCGCCGGCCGGTAGGCGACCATGGCCAGGACCCGCAGGCCCACCCCGCCCGCCAGCAGGAAAGCAAAAAACCAATGCCGCCGAACGAGCCGCCATCCCGCCCCGCCCATCCCGCGTGCTCGCGCGGCCCCGGCGTCCTCCTGGTCCAGCGCAGGCGGATGCGCTGTCTTCCTGGTGGCCGTCACCAGGTCAGGCTGGCCGGCCCGCCTGGGTACCTGCTGACCGCCGCCTGACGATCTCGTGAGAGCCCAGCACCGCCGCGACGGGGATCAGGCTGAGTTGCGGCAGCTGGTACCGCCAGTCGAAGGTGGCGAACATAGCCGGGGGGAGCAGGATCAGGATCGCGCTGGCGGTGAACAGCAGGGTCGCTGTGTAGTTGTCCCGTCCACTGCCCTGTCCACTGGACCCTCCGCTGGCTCGTCGCCTGACCCAGCCGGTGACCAGCCCGCCCAGGGCCAGCACCAGGCCGGCCGCGAGCACCGGCCCGGGCAGGTAGACCCACCGTCCGTAGCCCGTCAGGAAGGCGGCCGGTCCCGGCTCGGCCGCTGGGGCCGGGTAGCCGAGTTTCGCGATCGAGGCGTAGGCCGCCTGGTCGGGCCGGACGGAGGTGCGGAATTGCAGATAGACGGGGGAGTACTGTTCCGGGCCGGCCCCGCGGGCCGGCGAGAAGCCGTAGAGCAGGTCGCGGCCGACGGCTTCGGCGTAGCTGGCCGGCTGATGCCGCAGGATCCGCAGGCTGAAATCGCGCACCACCGCATCCCTGGACATCCCGGCCGGAGGGGCGGACGTCCACTGCGGCGACTGCGGGTTCCAGGTGTAGAAGTCGGCGTTGCGCTGCGCGACCGGCTGCGCGGGGCACAGCGGCTGCTCGCCGGCGGGCAGCGCGAGCCCGGAGCAGGAGGCGAAGTCCGCGACCCGCCCGTAGAGGAACGCGCCGTCGAAGGTGGTGAAGTTCCACTGGCCGTGCGCGGCCGCGAACCAGCCGAGGTAGCCGATCACCGGGATGAGGAAGCACCCGGTCACCGCGGCCAGCCGGGTCAGCAGCACGCGTCCTGGCCGTACCTGGATGAGCAGGAACAGCACGGCCGGGACGATCATGATCAGGTCCTGGTCCCGGAACGTCACCGCCACCCCGAGCAGCAGCCCGGCCGCGGCCGTCTCCCGCTTCCGCGGCCCGTCCCGCCGCCACACCAGGATGACCAGCGCCGCCATGATCAGCAGCATGGCCCCGATGTCGGTCAGCACGTACTGCTCGAGCACCAGTTGCAGTGGGTCGAACAGCACCGGCAGGGCGGCGACGGCCGCGAGCCAGGGCCGCGTCCCGAAACGGATCAGCACCGCGTACACCAGCCCGGCGGTGGCCAGCCCGGCCAGGTGCTGCGCCAGCGGGATGAGCCACAGGGCGCGCAGCAGCAGCACCGGGATGATCGCGACCGAGTACCCGCTCTGCCGCAGCGCGTCCGGGCTCCAGTGCCCGGCGGTGAAGTTGTGCGCGTACTGCAGGTACCGGACGCTGTCCGGAAAGATCAGCGCCGGATGATAGGCCACCAGCACCACGCCCCGCAGCGCCGCCGCGAGTACCACCAGTCCCGCGAAGATCCAGTGCCTGCGCAGCACCCCGGTCAGGCCCCGGCCGGCGGCTGCCGCGGGGCGGCCAGCTGCCGCCGATCCGTCAGGATCGGCGTCCTCGCCTCCGGGTAGCCGCACGCCTGAGGATATTACGAGCGGCAACCCGGCTGGCCGGGCCGGACCCGGGCGCGGCTTCCGGTAGACTCATCGCGTCGTCCAGCCGGGCGGCGCTGCCGCCTTAGCTCAGTCGGTTAGAGCGACGCACTCGTAATGCGTAGGTCATCGGTTCGATTCCGATAGGCGGCTCCCAGCTCACCAGCCTCTTCCGATCCTGGAAGGGGCTTTCTTGCTAACGGGTTTGCTAACAGGCTGCCTTGACCGCCTCGGCGAAGATGTCCGCAGCGGCAGCCTCGGCGCTCCTGATCACATGGGCGTAGACCCGGAGGGTGATAGCCGGGTCGGCATGACCCAGGCGAGCAGTCGTAGCCAGCCTGCGTCCGGACGATTCGACAGCCACCATGGCGATGCTGTGAGGATTTCTTCACGATCATCAAGGGCGCACCTTCGGCGCGCCGGGCCTGACGGCCCGGCCGTGAACAGCGAAGGGCGGACGCGAGCGGATGAGAGGGAATGAGCGGCCGGGCTGACCCGCCGTATGGACTGAGGTGACAGGACCCTGACCAATCAAGATGCCTACTCATGGCGGCCACCGTCCACCAGGCGGCCTGCCATACGCAGCTAAAGCGTTGCGGTTAAGCGCCTGGTCGGCCGTTGTGAACATCAGCTGTCCGTCATGTCCCAGGAGTAACATCCCTGAAGCTGTAGTCCCGAGAACGACGGTCGTGGATGTATCTGCGCGGCAGGTCCTGGCCTCCGGGTAAGTGACGGCGCGAACGCAGTCACGATCGGATGCTTGGGGGCGACATGAAGCGCATATTTTTCGTCGTGATCCTGATGTTGGGACTAGCGGCCTGCTCGTCCGGCGCCGGTCCGAGCAGCGCCGGTCCGAGCAGCGCCGGTCCGAGCAGCGCCGGTCCGAGCAGCGCCGGTCCGAGCAGTGGCGCCTATAGCACGGTGTCCGGGCTAATCACGCGCCGCGACATGGGGGAGCCATACCCGAATGCATATGTCCGGTTCGGATGGCTCGTGAACGCCAGCTACGAGAAGGAAGCCCACGTGATAACGGACGGCAGCGGGAGGTACGCAATCCAGCTCCCGGCGGGCCAGTACCAGGTGACGGCGGGCGACTCCTGCGACCTCAACGCGGGGTTCGCCATCGTCGGGAAGGCTCCAGACGACGTAATGATCACCGTGCCTGGGACCAGCGAAGTGAACTTCGTCGAGTACCCGATAACCCCCGGGGCCGATCTGCCGGGCGCCTGCTAACCATCTCGACCTCCTTCCCCAGCAGTAAGGACGCCACCACCTGCTCGGCCTGGTCGGTCATGCGGTACCGGCGGCGGTGCAGGCCCGTTTGTGTCAGCGCACTAGCCTGCCCTCGCGGGCGCGCACCGAGGTAATGATCAGCTGCCTTCCCGGGGGATGTATTTCCGCTTAGCCGCATTCACTCGTACTTACATTGGCCCCGATTTCCCGGGCTACGAGCGGAGACACATCATGGAACTAGTCATCGGCATCGTCGTCGTCGTCGGGATCATTCTGCTGCTCGGTCGACTGGCCGACTGGTTTGAGGAAAGGTCGTTCTTCCTCTGGCTCGTGTTTTATCTCCTGGCTGGCGGTCTGACGATCGTGCTGTTCGGCACCGCTGCCGGTCACTAGCCGCCCGCGCGGGTCCGACCACTTGGTGCATAGCCTGGCATGGCTTGCCTTATTTTGGCTTTACAACGATGCTCAACGCCCGCCGCTTGCTGCGCATCGTTGACGGTTAATCCAGCAGGTCAACGCCAGAGTGAGCAGGTAGTGGGCGCGGCTGTGCCGGAGCATCCACTCGGTAACAGCCGCAGTTAGCGGACCTCGTACCACTCGTAGTCAACCGATAGACCCTCGTTGACGGTGCCCTTGCCCACCGCCTGGATCCGGTTCAGCCACGCGTAGCGCTCGTCGCCGGTCTCGAAGCGCGGCGCCACGTAGGCCGTCAGCGGGAACTGAAAACCCCGCGACAGGTCCACCCGGCCCTGATACTGCACGAAGATGGCCGCGCCGTCATCGGTGCGAAGCGTCACGCGGACGTCCACCGTCCCCGTCCCGTCCGGGCCGACGAGCACGCAGTCGCTAGCAGATCCCTCCAGCTGCCCGCGCAGGCGGTCTCCGTGGACCTCGACGCCTGCTTCCTCAAAGATGATCCGCGTTCCGGCCGGTCCCGCGCCGACCTCTACTGGCGGCTTGGCCTGAATCCGCATCGTGCACAACGGCACCAGTTCGATCGCCATGACTTATCCCTCCCTGTCCATGGCCCGGAGGTCAAACGATATAGGCCGACCGCACTCCAGGCCAGGGTGGTGAACGAAGCGGAAGCGAAGCGCTCGGGCACCGTCGGCCAGTACCGCGCCCTTGGCGGGTGAGTAACTAAATGAGTAACAACCGCCGCAGACACCGGCGGACACCAGCGAACGTCCACGGACGGTCCGAGGCAGGTCAGAAAGAGTAAGAGTGGTGGTCAGTAACGTCGCGCGTTGGCTTCGGGACGAAGAGGCGTGCGCCGGGATAAACCGGTCTGGAGGAGGAGATGAAAGAGCTCTACGTCGAAGGCCTAGCGAGCCACGACGGCCCCGAGTCATGCGCAGGCGTCCGTGAGGGCGCAGGTGAAGCGTTGACAGGGGTACGCGCAGGCGGGGACAGAGTTCTGCAGCCGGCCGCCGCGGGTACCGGGGAGTGAGAGGTCCGCTCTATTGCAGGCTCGCCGGTGCCATGTGCCGGAGCCTGGGTTTCAGCCGTCGGCCGCTCCTGGCGGCCGTCAATTCGAACGGCGGCCTGCCGGTGCTCGAGTTCACCCAGCATCCCGACAAGCGCCGTCCGATCGCGTCGGAGGAGATTCGACCCGCCTATCACGCTTCGTTACCTTGCGGCACGCTATGGCTGTCCGACGAGGAGCGGTGTTTTCTTAGGCGGATCACCCGGACGGGATGAGTCGTCTGCAGGACAATCCGCCTAAGCTCCGGGTGATGAGCCGATCAGGGCCGAGATCAGCATCAGGCACGGGGGAGCGGGCCGTGAGCACCGATGAGCTGCCGAGCTGGCGTGAGACAACCGCGAAGCAGTCGATCATGCGGTTCGTCGAAGCGGTGACCGATCATGACTCGCCGGATTTCGTCCCCGAACGCGACCGTATTGCGGTCTTCGACAATGACGGCACGCTGTGGACCGAACAGCCCGCGTACGCTCAGCTGGTGTTCGCGCTGGACCGGGCGGCTGAGCTGGGCCATCCCACTAGCCTCGAAGAGCTGCACGCGGGCGGGATGTCGGCCCTGATGAAGCTGGTGGCGCTCACCCACGCGGGCATCAACACCGATGAATTCGACGCCGCGTGCCGTAGCTGGCTGGCCTCGGCCCGGCACCCGCGGTTCGGGCGGCCCTACCCGGCGATGGTCTACCAGCCGATGCTGGAGCTGCTCGGCCTGCTGGACCGCCGTGGCTTCTCCTGCTGGATCTTCTCCGGCGGCGGCACCGACTTCATGCGGGCCTGGGCGGGCGATGTCTACGGGCTGCCCCCGCACCGGGTGATCGGCAGCGTCGGCGCCACCGACTTCCGTGTCGGCGACGACGGGCCCGAACTTGTCAAAAGCGCTACCGTCCAGGTCGTCGACGACGGCCCGCAGAAGCCCAGCTCGATCCACCGGCACGTCGGGCAGCGCCCGATCCTGGCCGCCGGGAACACCGATGGCGATCTGGCCATGCTTCAGTGGGCCGCAGCCAGCCCGTGCCGGACCCTGCAACTGGTCGTCCACCATACCGACGGTGACCGGGAGTACGCCTATGACCGAGATCCAATCCTGGGCAGCGGCACCGGCCAGATCCTCGCCGCCGCCGAGCACAAGTGGACCGTGATCGACATGGCCGCCGACTGGGCCACCATCTACCCGGATGTCTAACTCCCGTTGCAGTTAGGGCCGCGTCGTACGATCTGGATGGCTCAGCGTTGCTTCTGGTCGCATCAGGGATGCTCCCGCCGATCGCCTTCCAGCGGTGATGTAACAGGCTGGCACGGTAATGGCACAGCAAAACTCTTCGTAGCCCTTCTGGTGGAAAGCGACTGCTTGCCGCCAGGATGCTCTGGCCATCTGCGACAAGTTCTGGCTGCGTTCCGGAGGGTTCTCTTACGGTGCGGGCGGTTCCATGCACCGGGCTTCAGCACTGCGGTCGGCCGCAGGATGAAGTATCGCTGACTCAGGGCCAGCTGGCCTCCCGCTGTCACGGGGAGCAGGACGCCGGCGTCGTGGATCACGAACGGCAGTGGGTGTCAGCCGGGCGGAGATTTATTGCCCGGTCGGTGCTGTCCATGGCGGGGTTCTCACCCCGGCGGGGGGATGCCCGGCTGGTAACGACGCTGCGAGGATGAGTGTGCCGAACGTCGTGAGGGCGCGAGAGCCGCGTGGATGATGCCAGCCCCGCCGGATTTCTGAATGATCACGTCGGGGAAGCCAGCGAGACGTCTTCAGGCGAGGTGGCAGTGTAGTGAGCGAGCAGTTCAAGGGCACGATCAATGTCGACATCCGTGATTCGGTGCCGGACTGGTCGCCGTTCGAGCCGCCGAAGGCCCCTGACGGGGCGCCGAGCGTGGTGTACATCGTGCTGGACGATGTGGGCTTTTCCGCGATGAGCAGCTATGGCGGGCCGATCGAGACGCCGAACATCGACCGGATCGCGGCTGAGGGGGTGCGGTACACCCAGTGGCATACCACGGCGCTGTGCTCGCCGACCCGGTCGTGCCTGCTGACCGGCCGCAACCACACCCGCAACTCAATGGCGTGCATCACCGAGGCCGCGATCGGGTTCCCGAATGCCAGCGGGACCATCCCGCCGGAAAACGGCATGCTGCCCGAGATCCTGGGCGAGCAAGGCTGGAACACCTACATGGTGGGCAAGTGGCACCTGTGCCCGACCGTGGAGATGAACGTCGCCTCGACGCGGCGGAACTGGCCGTCCGGGCGGGGGTTCGAGCGCTGGTACGGGTTCCTGGGGGCGGAGACGAACCAGTGGTACCCGGACCTGGTCTACGACAACCACCCGGTGGACCAGCCGAAGTCCCCGGCCGAGGGCTACCACCTGACCGAGGACCTGACCGACAAGGCGCTGGAGTTCATCAAGGACGCCAAGACGGTCGCGCCGGACAAGCCCTTCCTCCTGTATTACGCGCCTGGCGCCGCCCACGCGCCGCACCATGTCGCCAAGGAATGGGCCGACAAGTTCAAGGGCCGTTTCGACATGGGGTATGAGGCGATCCGGGAGCAGACCCTGGCTCGGCAGAAGCAGTTGGGGATCGTCCCGGCCGATACCGAGCTTCCCCCGGTCAACCCGATCGGTACCCCGGAGACCCGCACGGGGCCTGCGGGCCAGCCGTTCCCGCCGCTGGACGTCACCCGGCCATGGGATTCCCTGTCGGAGCAGGAGAAGCGGCTGTTCGCGCGGATGGCCGAGGTGTACGCGGGGTTCCTGGCGCACGCCGACCATCACATCGGCCGGCTGCTTGACTACCTGGAGGAGTCCGGGCAGCGGGAGAACACGCTGGTGATCCTGGTGTCGGACAACGGGGCCAGCGGCGAAGGCGGCCCCGACGGGTCAGTGAACGAGAACCTGATGGCGAACGGCATCCCCGACAATATGCAGGCGAACCTGGCGATGCTGGATGAGCTGGGCGGGACCAGGACCTACAACCATTACCCGAACGGGTGGGCGATGGCGTTCAACACGCCGTTCAAGATGTGGAAGCGGTACGAGTTCAACGGCGGCACCGCCGACCCGTGCATCATCTCCTGGCCCAGGGCCACGGCGGGCAGGGGCGAGCTGCGCCATCAGTACCATCACGCCATCGACATCGTGCCGACCATCCTGGACACCCTCGGGGTGCAGGCGCCGGCCACGATCAAGGGCCACGTGCAAAGCCGCTTCGATGGGGTCACCATGCGCTACAGCGTGGACGATCCGTCTGCGCCGTCGGCGCGCAAGACCCAGTTCTACTCCATGCTCGGCTCCCGCGGGATCTGGCATGATGGCTGGAAGGCGGTTACTACCCACCCGACGCTCAGCGGGTGGAGCGACTTCAACGACGACACCTGGGAGCTGTACCACACCGATACCGACCGCGCCGAACTGCACGACCTGGCCGCCGAGCACCCGGACAAGCTCCGTGAACTGGTGAACCTGTGGTTCGCGGAGGCTGGCGACAACGGGGCGTTCCCGCTGGATGACCGGTCCCCGCTGGAGATCCTCAGCACGCCGCGGCCGCAGCTGGCCTCGCCCCGCGACCGCTATGTCTACTTCCCCGGCACCGCCGAGGTGCCCGAGGCGCAGGCGGTGAACGTCCGCAACCGCTCCTACACCATCGGCGCGCTGGCCGACATACCCGCCCCCGGCGCGCAGGGTGTGCTGTTCGCGCACGGTTCGCGCTTCGGCGGGCATGCCCTGTACGTCAAGGACAACCGGCTGCATTACGCCTACAACTTCGTCGGCATGATGGAGCAGAAGATCGACGCAACCGAGGACCTGCCCACCGGGCAGAATCTGATCCTTTCGGCGTCTTTCGAAAAGGACGGCGAGGACCCGCCCCATGTGTCCACCGGGATCCTGTCCCTCTACCACGGCGACACAAAGGTCGGCGAAGGCCGCATCAAGACCCAGCCCGGTTCGTTCTCCCTGGCAGGCGAGGGCCTGTGCGTGGGCCGCGACAGCGGGGAACCCGTCACCGACGACTACCCGGGCCCTCACCCGCACAACTTCATCGGCGGCACCATCAAGCGCGTCGCCGTCGACGTCAGCGGCGACCCCTACATCGACCTCGAGCGTGAAGCCGTAGCCATGCTCGCCCGAGAATAGGCGACCGAACGATCAAGGCATGAAACCACTGGCCGCTGGGACCGCGCTGGCTATCTCGGCCGCGCCAGCCATGCCTGCGGCCGCAGCGATGAGTGGGAGCGAGACAGCCGGCGGGGTCAGCGTGTTCGCGGGCCGTGCCGGGTATCAATACCCGGCACGGCCGTCAGCGGCGTCGTGGTCGCCAGGGGGTGTTCAGAGAGGTCGGCCGGTTCGCCGAGCTCCCCACCCACAGGTGTCCACCGATCCCGCGGACGTCAGCCGGGACGATCTGGGTCTTCCGCAGCGGCGCCATGCACCTGGTCAGCACGCTCGGGAGGAGCTTGTCATTCTGTCAACCCGCACAACTGCCTGTTCACCGGGACCTCGGAGCTGCTGGGCCTGACCGGAAGCTTGGAGTACCGTCAGGTGAGGCGGGAGCACATAGTGGCCGCAGGCTTGGGAAACACGTGGTGGCAGTACTTGCTGCTGTTCGTCTTGGTTGCGGCCTCGTGGGCGGGCGTGCCTGCTATCGGCACGGCTGCCCTGGGGGCTGCCGCGGTGGCCGCCAGCCAGCGGCGGCTGGACCTGGCGGCGGTGATCGCCGTGGCAGTCGTCGCCGGTGAGGCAGGCGGGCTTTGCGGCTACGCCATCGGCCGCCGCTGGGGGCGGCAGTTGCTGGAACGCCCCGGCAGGCACCAGGCACGCCGGGAGAAGATCATGGAGCGCGGCGAGGGACTGTATGCCCGGTGGGGCCGGCTGGCGGTATTCGTCACCCCCGCTATCGTCTCGGGCACGGCGAAGATGCCGCCGTACCGGTTCGCTTTCTGGAACCTGCTCGATTCGCTCATGTGGACGGTGGCGCTGGCGGCCAGCGCCTACGGGGTGGGCAGGCTCGCCACAGGCCACCATACATGGCACGATGTCGCCATCCTGGTTATTGGGCTCGGCGCCGGGGCGCTCGTTATCGTCACCGCGGTCCGGCGTCACCGAAGGCGCACCGCCCGGCGTGCAGGTGCTGTCGCGGCGTCGCCCCGCGATCCAGCTTGAACAGAGGCTAACGCCAGCGAATCAAACGTGGGAGACGCGCCGCGGTAGTGACCGCGCGAGCTTGACTCCCCGCCTCAGAGGCGGAGGGTCAAGTTGAATTGCTCTCTGGCCAGAGGCCACCTGCTAACACAGTGCTAACAACGGTTGTGGACGCGAGAGGTCAATCCTGGACACCGAGGGCCCTAAATACATCGTTTGGCCTGCTCAAGCGGCCTGTGGTGGGCTCGCATGGACTGGCGCATTCTCTTGAAAAGCAGAAGGTCCGAATTCGCGAAGCGCACCGACCGCGCTAGCTTTGCTGGCCCGGGGGCTGGTAAGCCTGCGTGACATCTTTCGATCGCGACAGGACCTGGCCGAGCTGTTCTTGAGTCAGCAGCTCACGCGTCTCCATTGTCTTAAAGGCACCCGAACTGCCAGCGGTGACGCTCATGGCGGCGGCACTGACCGAGTCGGGAACATCTATGATGACCATCCCGTCGTGAGTGCCGAACATCCAGTAAACGCACTCAACTGACCCGCCCAGCGAGTCAGCCACCTGCCGTATCGTGGCGGTCCGGTCGCCAGGGCTTTGGATCATCCGTGCCCACGCGTCGCTGGTGTAGGTGAAGAAGCACACGTACTTCGCCATAACTGGTTCCCCCTCAGATCACCAGATCTTGGTCTGCACCGGCGTGAACCTGGCCGTACAGCACCGCGGAACACAGGCTAACAACGCACACTGGTGAGTGCCATCCCCACCACGTCAGACATGTGGAAACTATGGGCACCAGCGGCATGATCTGCGGATCAGAAGCTGGCGGCGCCCCGAGCCGGTGAATAACCAACTGAGTAACAACGACGCCTGACACCAGCGGACGTCGGCGGACGTCCACGGACGTTGCAAGGTAGGTCAGCCAGAGTAAGTAGCTGGTACATTTCCTCGCGCGTTGGCTTCGGGACGTGGGTGGGCGGGCGGACCGGCCTTCGGCCGGCGTCGTGCCCGCATCAGATGCCCGCGCTGGTGAGGCGCGGATCGTGGCGATGCAGCTGGCGCTGGTGCGTCATGGCCCGGTAGCCGCGCGCAGGCGGCGCCGACGGGAGGATTACGGCGGTCGGGGCGGCCGCGGGCGATGGACTTGTGGCAGATGGATGATGGGCCAGGTTTTCCTGGTCGGCGGAGCCGAGATCAAGGTCGCGACCGGGATCGATGACCACTCCCGGTTGGCAGGTGCGCCACGGCGGTGCCGCGGGCCACGACGGTCCTGTCGCCGTGCCGGTATGAACCCGGACAGCTGGCCAACCATCGACGGCCTCTTCGTGGGTCATGACACCGCAGACGGCGGTAAGGGCCTCCCGTCGGCCGCCGTTAGTCCAAGCGGCGGACAGCCATCGAACTTGATGTCCACTCGTCCTGATTGTTGCATCTGCGGATTGTCTGGGTGTAGTGTCCGTAAACGCCTCCCCGCGAATTGCGTCACGAACGCACATTAAGTCACGATCCCTTGTGAAAGGGGGGCAAGATGAGACGGTTCTTGACGGTGTTGCTCGCCGTCGCATTCGCCGGTTCTTTGGGATTGGCGGGAAGTGGCCAAGCATCCGCTCGCCAGCTGACCGCGCGCCACCATGGCGCCACAGTGGTCTCTGTTTTCGCGACAGGCCTCAACAATCCGCGTGGGCTGACATTCGGGCCCGACCGAAACCTGTATGTCGCTGAAGGTGGTCTTGGCGGCACCCATTCAACGGTTGGCTTGTGCCCGCAGGCCGCGGGTGCGGCTGCCCCTTATACCGGAAGCACCAATGATCCGGTGCGCGGCGGGCGCATTTCGAAGATCAGCCGGGCCGGCGTGGTCACGACGGTGGTGAACGCGCTGCCCTCGACCCAGACCAACCCGGCCAGCGGCAGCCTGGTCAGCGGCGTCTCCAGTGTCGCCTTCATCGGCCACCAGCTCTACGCGCTGCTGTCCGGCGCCGGCTGTTCGCACGGCGTGCCGACCGTCCCGAACGGCGTCATCAAGGTGGGTCACCACGGCCGGTGGAAGCTGATCGCAAACCTGAGCGCCTTCCAGATGGCGCATCCGGTTGCCCATCCTGATCCGGAGGACTTCGACCCAGACGGGACGTGGTACAGCATGATCGCCATCGGTCGTGCCCTGTACCCGATGGACTCCAACCACGGCGAGCTCGACCGGGTCACGCAATCCGGCACGATCAGCCGGGTGATCGACATCTCGGCGAGCCAGGGGCACGTGGTTCCCACTGCGCTGACCTACCATCGCGGCATCTACATCGCGAACCTGGGCGTGTTTGATCCCACAGATCGTGCCGGTGATGAGCACGTATGGCGGCTGACCGGCCACCGCACGCTCCAAGTCCGCGCGACCGGGGTAGAGAAGGTCCTCGGGCTGGCCTTCCGCGGAGGCAAGCTGTACGCGCTGGAGATGAGCACCGCCGCAGGCGCCCCGACCCCGGGGACCGGGGCGATCGTACGGGTCGACCGGCACGGTCCACCCGAGACGGTCGTTTCGGGCTTGACGTTCCCGACCGGCATGACAGTCGGCCCGGACGGAGCGTTCTATGTCTCCAACAAGGGCTTCGGCTCCGGCGCCGGGCAAGGCCAGATCCTGCGCATCCAGATCTGACCAGAATGAGAGGCCTGGGCCAGCCTGACAGGCTGGCCCAGGCCTCATCCGCGATCCAGGCCGGCTGGGTGCCAGACATGCCAAGCCAGCACCCTAGCCGCTGACGGATCTGAGGTTCGAGCCCAGGGACACGCCCGGGTTGAGCGCGGTGATGGCCGCGCTGCTGCCCACTTCGGAGTAGCCGATAGTCACGCGGGAATGCTGCTGCTGGTACCGGGCGAAGGCCACGGAGAAGAACGGCGTCGAACGTCGATCCCCGCCCCGGTGAGGGTGGGCGCGTGGCCGCCGGGGCTGGCTGCGGCTACTGCGGAAGCTGTGCTGGGCGGTGGGTTCTGGAGCCGCGCTGGGCGGTATGCCTGGCACGGTGGTGCTCCTTTGCGCGTTGAGCGGGGAAGTTCAGCGTGGCCGGGTCTGGCGGACCCAGGCCTGGGTGGCCATCTGGACGGCGTCCCAAGGGCTGCCGAGCGGCGGGGTGTAGGACAGGTCCAGGTCGCTGACCGCGTCCACGGTCATGCCGTGGAAGATGGCGGCGGCGGCGATGTCGACGCGCTTGGCGACCTCGGCTTCCTGGTGGCCGAACAGCTGCATGCCGAGGAGCCTCCCGGTGGCGCGGTCGCCGGTGACGCGGAGGTTGATGCGGTGGCTGCCCGGGTAGTAGGCCTTGTGGTCATCGGCCTGGGTTTCGGTGGTGCCCGGGTCGAACCCGGCCGTGGCGGCTTGGTGGTCGCGCAGGCCTGTACGGGCGGCGGCCTGGCCGAAGATCTTGACGACCTGGGTGCCCAGACTCCCGGCGAACTGGCGGGTGCCGCCGAGGGTGTTCTCCCCGGCGACCCGGCCCTGCTTGTGCGTGGTGGTTCCCAGCGGCAGGTACGTCTCGCCGAGCAGCCGGTGGTGGGTAATCACGCAGTCTCCGGCGGCGAAGATATCGGGCAGGCCGGTCCGCATTATCGGATCGACCGCGATCGCTCCCTTGACCCCGAGCGTGGCCCCGGCGTCGGCAAGGTGTCGCCCATCGAATGCAGCAGGTGCATCCCGTCGACGGGACCGAGAGCATCGGGGCCGGCCAGGCCGCCGATGGGCGGGCGGCCCGGGACGGCCTGGTACCGACGACGAGCTTGTCGTAGCCGAGCACCTCCTCGCCGCCTCCAGCCGTGGTGACCAGGAGCTTGCGGTCGGCCACGTCGATGCGGCGGGCGATGGTGTCGGGCCGCAGCCGTATCCCGGCGGCCTCCAGGTCGGCGGTGGCGTGGCTCACCGAGTTCGCGACCGCCGGTTAGTGATCGCTCGTCGCATGGTGCCGCCCCGGCACAGGCCGCTTGCGGCGTCGCTGTGCGGTCAGCTTCGCTGAGCCATGACGCGGCGCCTACTCACCAGGATTTCGCGCCTGCGAGAAAGCCGGGGAGAAGGAACGGGAACCTGCGGGAAATGCCCGGCTCTGGACCGCAGCCCATGCTCCGGAACGTCGCCCTGCGATGCGGAACGGCAGCAATCCGGTCAGCGGTTGATCCGTGCCAGCGGGACTGCCGGTGAGGTCGCTGCCATCAGGTCGCCTTGACGAGCGGCGGCGGGCTCCAGTGGCCGGCAAGCACATCGTCGGCGGGCTGGTAGAGGCGCAGGCACATGGTGAACTCGCTCCCTTTCGGGGTCGGGAGCCAGTTGGTCTCGGGTGCGCCTTCGGGCAGTTCTGGTCCGATATAGACAGTGAAGCTGTCGCCGTCTCGGGTGATGTCGCTTTGCCGTCCGAGTGAGTAGTGCCTGATCGGGTTGGGCACCAGGTACATGTCGGGGTGCGAGTACAGAGTCAGGGACCAGAACGATTTCGCGTGCAGCGCCGGGTTGTCATGGCCGGCGAAGTGGACTGTGTAGTTGCCGTCGCCGCTGGGCCAGTGTCCCTTTGAGTCGGGGGTGAGCAGGAGGTAGAGCCCTTCGAGCGCCGAATTCCACCAGATTCCGGCGTAGTTGGCCGTTGTGCGGAATCCCCAGTCGTCGCCGAAGTTGTGCCGGTTGCCGGTCGACCCCCAGCCGTTGACCGGGACACTGAAGCCCGCGAGGTGCCGGAAGAACCCCGGAATCGCCACGGTGTGCATGAGCTCGTCGGTAGCGGCAAGGTTGTCGTCGCTGGCTGCGGCGAATGCGGCGATTTTGTCGGCCAGCGGGCGCACGTCGCCAGTTCGGGGACAAGAATCTGCTGCGGCCAGGGCCTGGCCGAGGCGCGGCTGGGTGAACATCCAGGCGCCTGGCAGCTCCCGGTTGGTGAACTGCTCGATGCGGACGGCCGGGGTGATCGACGCAGTTCCGGTGGAGGTGAGTGCGAAACCGTGCTGGAGCTGCACCGCCCGGTCAAGGTCATCGCCGATCTCGACCCGTGCGAGCAGCTTGGCCTTGGCTGTCGGGATATCCAGCCGGACGCAATCGGCCGGGACAACCGGACTGGAACCGGCCAGGCAGATCGCGAACCGGCCGGAAGGGTGGCCGGGGAAGTTGCGCTCGTTGACGTTATGCAGGATCTCCGCCCACTCATCGACGATCTGGGCCGTGTAGTACAACCCGGCCGGCACCTCAGGTACTTCCAGGATGACAGGCGTGTCGTCGTCTACGGCGATCCAGGCTTCTGAGTACACAACGTCGAGATTCGGGTTGACGAAAGCCGGCGCGGCACCCGAGTCCGACCCGGCGAGCACAGGCGGGTTGTGCTTGATGACGTTGTAACCGGTGCCGCTCTCGGACAGGTCAAGATGTTCCTGGCGGATCACCAGGTAGCGCCCCAGCACGTAGATATAGGCATCGGTGACCTCTTGCTCGCTCATGCTGAGCCCGGTGATGGCACCTGGCATGTCGTTCCCCTTTCGGGTGTCCTGGTGGTTCAGCTGGCGAGTCCGGTGATCCCGTTGCCGACGAGCTTCGCGCCGAGGATCAGCAGCACCACCATCATGATGACGGCGTTGTGGTCCGACATGAATTCCTTAATCGCCTCAAGCGGCCTGGCGGCAGCTTGAGCGGCGATGAGGAAGAACAGCACTGGCCCAGCCACCGTCAGCGAACCGATGACGACGAAGACCGCCACGGCGATGGTGCTCTGCCCACCGCTGAGCCCGGCCTGGGCGATCGACGCCGCTGCGGCGAGGGTAAGGGCAAGGTTCTTCGGGTTCGCACCCGACAGGGCGCCGCCCAGCACCAGCGATTTGGCCGGGGTGAACCCGTCGATGGCCTGCATCCACTTCGGCATGGCGGGCTCCTGGCCCTTCTTCGGCCGGCTGGTCCACTGCCTGGCTGCCATCGCCAGGAACAGCACCCCCAGAACCACCTTGATCCAGTTCACGACATCCGACGAGGTGCTGCCGGGGTTCTTAGAACCGGCGGCGACGATGAGGACGATGACGCTGACGATCACCAGGCCGGCAATCCAGCCGAGCGCGAATGCCGGGCCGTTTCCTCGTGCCCGGGGAGTGGACAGCATCAAGATCACGGCGATGATCGGCACCGGACTGAGGGCGACGCCCACTGCGGAAGGCAGCAGATCACCGATGGCTTGACTTAGCATGTCGACTCCGCTTCCTGGCTGAATCGGTTGCCGGTTGCTGGTGACGGTACCGCCCGTATCTGTGCTGCCTTCCAGGTGATCGAAGAGGCTCACAGAACGATGGACTGGCCCCCGTCAATCGGCCACCTCAGATCCGCTGGATGGGCCGGAGCGGACGGCGTTCACGGCCTCGGCCACGGAGCCGAAGTACTCAGGGGCGCTGCTGGCCTGGTCGGCGAGGGCGAGCATGTCGCGGACCTGGCCGATGTCGCGGGCGACTACGAGCCGTATTCCCCGGCTTTTCATGTCGGCGGTCAGCTGGTTGAGCATGCGGGCTGCGGTGACGTCGATGGACGGGATGGTCTCGCAGTCCAGGACGATCGCGCGGGCGTGATCAGCTGTGGCGGCATGCAGAATGGCGGCGCGGATGTGGTCGGCGTTGGCGAAGAACAGCCCGGATTCGACCCGCAGCACCGTCACCCCCGGCACAGTGTGATCCTCGGCGTGACCAGTCACATCCGCCCACCGGCCATCGCTGCCGGGCACCTGCCCCAGGACCGCGACGTGCGGGCGCGATACCCGGTAGAGCAGCAGCAGCGAGTCGGCGATCCCGATGAACAGCCCCGGCAGGGTGTCGAAGACTAGGACGCCCAGCAGCGCGGCGAGCGCGGCGATGAAGTCGGCGCGGGCGGCGAGACCGTAGATCTGGCCGAGGCGCGAGGTATAGGTCCGGTAAAGGACACGCAGTGATGCGATGTCCACCAGTTCGACCAGCGCAGCGATTACGATCGCGCCCAGCGTCGCTTCCGGCAGATTCTGGAACAGGCCGGTCAGGAACAGCAACGTCAGGACGGTCAGTACGGCGACGAACAAGCCGGAGACCTGGGTCCGGGCACCCGCCGAGCCGTTCACCGCCGTTTTCGACAGGGACCCGTTCACCACCATGCCGCTGGACAGGCCGCTGGCGATGTTGGCGGCGCCCAGGCCGATCAGCTTGCGGTTCGGGCTGATCTCATATCCGTTCCTGGCGGCATAGGTTTTCGCTGCGCCCAGGCCCTCGGCGAACCCGACCAGCATCACCCCGACGGCTGGCCCGGCGAGCTTGAGGTAGTCCGCGGACGGGACGCTGGGCAGGCCGAACGACGGCAGGCCGCTACTGATATGACCGACGATCTTCACGCCATGGTGCTGGAGGTGGAACAGGTACACGGCCAGGATCCCGAACGCCACGGCCACCAGCGGCGCGGGCACCACCGGCGCGAATCTGCGCAGCATCAGCGCTATCGCTAGCGAGACGAGCCCGACAAGCAAGGTAAGCCAGCTGATCTGGTCGAGCCGGGTCAGGAAATCCCACAGCTGCCGGAAGAAGTCGCCGGACCCCTTCTCCACGCCGGCCAGCTTGGGCAGCTGACCGACGATGATGGTCAGCGCCAGGCCGACGATGAAACCTTTCATGACCGGCTCGGAGATGAAGTTTGCTACGAACCCCAGCCGCGCCAGGCCCGCGGCGAGCGCCAGCGCGCCAGTGGTCAGGGCCAGCGTCACAGTCAGCGCCGCGAAAACACCGGCCTTGCCCGCCGCGATATTGCCTACCGCAGCCGCCGACAGTGCCGCAGTGGCGGCCATCGGGCCCACGACGAGATGCCTGGAGCTGCCGAACGCCGCGTAGAAGATCAGCGCGCCCGGTGCCGCGTACAGGCCGACGACCGGTGATACCCCGGCGATGGAGGCATACGCCAGCGCTTCGGGGACCAGGAACGCCCAGACCGTCAGGCCCGCGATCAGGTCACCGCGCAGCCACCCCGGCCGGTACCCGCCCAGCGATGTGAACACCGGCCATCTCATCATGCGGGCCGCCAGATCCGGCGGTCGGTGTTCCGCCAGCGTGCCGCTGTTCCGGTCATTTATGGCGTCTGGGTAGTGACGGGGGTGATGTCGCCGAGTTTCCAGCTGCGGTCGAAGTAGCTTTCCAGCGGGCCGTAGAACCGGAAGTAGGAGAACCAGTGCTGGCCCGGGATGGTCTGGATCCAGTTGGATTCCCGCCCCGGCGGAGCGGCCGGGCCGAAGTGCACGTCGACTGAGCCGCCGGGGTTGCGGGCCAGGCCGGCGTCACGGGAGCCCCGGTCACCGCGCTGCTGGTCATTGTCGATCAGGCAGCGGGTCCCGATGTCGTAGACGGTGACCGACCAGAACAGCTGGGCGGGCGGGTCGGCCGGTATGTGCAGCGTGTAGTCCTGGGCGCCGTCGAGCCAGTCACCGCTGGCGTCGGTGTAGGCGCCCAGGTAGGCCTGCCCGGCGCCGGGGGTCTGGCTTTTCATCGCCTCGGAGAAGCTGACCGCCTCATAGAACCAGGCGGCGCGCTCCAGCAGCTGGTCATAGCCGGGGCCGCGCTGATCGGAGTGGTCGAGCTGGACGGCCAGATCCCACTGCCGGTCCGGCCAGTAACGCGCGGCCGGGAAGCGCTTGGCGAACGAGTTCGCCTGGGCCATCAGCTCGCTCGCCGCGGTCGCCTCGGCCAGGATGCGCGCCAGCCGCGGATGGGGGGCGAAGGGCTTTCCTTTCTCGATGCCGAGCTGCCGGAGCATGGCCAGGTAGAACCGGTCCCGCTCATCGACGATCTCCCGCTGGTAGATCTGGTGCAGCCGGACCCAGTACTCCAGCCCGCGGGGCTGGTCACCGCTCCACGCACGCCCGGCCGGGGACACGATCCGGGTCGAAGGGGCCGGGCGG
>JAJKHX010000164.1 GCA_021154785.1 Nocardiopsis sp. | reverse complement strand
CGGCTGGCCGCGGCTGTCCGCGCCGTTCAAGCTGGGCCGCTGGGGCATGCTGGTCAACATCGTGGCCCTGATCTACGGCGGGGCCATGCTCGTGAACTTCGCCTGGCCGCGGGCCGCCAGCAACCCCAAGCCCAGCCAGACCGGCGGCCTGCTGCACCTGAACTTCCTGGACGGGGTCCCGATCTTGTGGACCGTGGTGATCTTCATCGCGCTGATCGGGGCGGTCTACTACCTGGCGGTCGGGCGGCGCAAGACGTTCCCGCCGGTGGTGTCGCCGTCGGCGGACGACGACGCGCCGCTGGCTGGCACTGGGCTGGCTGACACTGGGGTCGCGTGATCCCACCGCGGACCGGGTCCGGGCCGCCGCCGCGGATCGTGCGCGAGCCGGGCACCACCGTGCACGGCCAGATCGAGGACTGGCTGGCGGGCCAGATCGCGGGCGGGGCGCTCGCCCCGGGTGACCGGCTGCCGGCTGAGAAGGAGCTGGCCGCGTGGTTCGGGGTCAGCCGGATGACGCTGCGGCACGCGCTGGCCGAGCTGGCCCGGCGCGGGCTGGTGACCAGGACGGCGGGACGCGGCGGCGGGACGTTCGTGGCCGCCGCCAAGCTGGAGCAGGACCTCACCACCCTGGCCGGGTTCTCCGAGCAGTTGCGCCGCCACGGGATGGAAGCCGGGGCCCGGGTGCTGTCGGCGCGTTTCCGGCTCGCCGGGCCAGCGGCAGCGGCCGCGCTGGGGCTCGGTTCGGACGACCCGGTGTACGAGGTGCGCCGGGTCCGGCTGGGCGACGGGCGGCCGATCGCGCTGGAACGGTCGCTGTTCCCGGCTGCCCGGTTTCCCGGCCTGCTGGAGTTCCGGCTGGACGGCTCGCTATATGAGCTGATCGAGGTCAAGTTCGGGCTGCGGCCGCACCGGGCCCGGGAGGTTCTGGAGCCGGTCACCGCCGGGGTGCGCGAGGCGGAGGCGCTCGAGGTGGCCGAGGGGGCACCGCTCATGCAGGTCGAGCGGATCGCCTACGCGCGCTCCGGGGAACCGCTGGAATTCGCCCGCGACCTGTTCCGCGGCGACCGCACCCGCATCGTCATGTGGACCTCGGAGATGCCGGGGGACGGCTGAAGCCCGGCGGGTAACCCGGAAACGGGGGGTTACGGAATCGGAGTATCGGGCGCACCATGAGGTGTATGGGATCTGATGCGTGGATGGCTGAGGATTCCGGGCTCGCGGACGGGCTGGCGTTCACCGAGGTCCGGAAGTACTCGTGGCCGGGGGCGGATAGCCCACTCCGTTCGGCGCCAAGGTTGTCGTCGCAAGGTACGGTGCTGGGCGGGTCCGTGATCCCGCCGCCGCCGGTCACCGCGCTGCCGTCCTGCTCGATTATCCCGCCGCCGCCGGTGACGGCGCTGCCGTCCTGCTCGATTATCCCGCCGCCGCCGGTGACGGCGCTGCCGGGCTGCTCGGCGATCCCGCCGCCGCCGGTGACGGCCTTGCCGTCCTGCTCGGCGATTCCCCCGCCGCCGGTGACGGCGCTGCCGTCGTGCTCGATTGTGCCCCCGCTGCCGGTGACGGCGCTGGGGTCTTCCCCGGCGGTGCCGCCGCCGCCGAAGACGGCGCTGGGCTGCTCGAGTATTCCGCCGCCGCCCAGCATCGCGGCACCCTAGACATCCGCCGCCGCTGAGCATCGCGGCGCCCTGGACAGGAGTCTGGCCGGGCTAACCCCCGTGGTCGCCCGGCCTTCGTCCCCGTTACGGTCGTGCTACTGATGGTCGTGGTGGTGGTGTGACCGTCCGCGGCCGAGGTGCCCCGTGGCGGCCAGGACGATCACGACGAGGAAGCCGATCCACAGCAGCGGGAAGACCACGTGACCGGCCGCCAGGGCGACCAGCACGATCAGTCCGACGAGCAGGACAGGGTGGCGGTGACGCCGCCGCGGGAAGCCCGTGGCTGCCGGAGCCCCTGTTCCCGGCAGGCCCATCCCCGGCCGGCCCATTCCCGGCTGGCTGCCCTCGGGCAGGTCGTCGAAGAGGCCGTTGAGGTCGGCGCGGGTCTTGGCGTTCATGGCCCGGGTGGACCGCTCGTCGAACTCGGCCTGGTCGAGGCGGCCGGAGGCGAAGTGCTCGGCCAGCCGGTCGGTGACGGCCTGGCGCTCGGCGTCGGAGACCCGCATGTGGTCGTCGGAGCCGGGGCCGCCGAACAGCGGCGAGAAGCCGCGGGCCCAGGGCTGGTTCTGCCAGGGCTGGTGCTGGTACTGGGAAGGCATGTCGTTCTCCAAGGAGGGTTTACAGGTGGGTTAGCGGTTGCGGTTCTGGAGGGACTCGATGATCGAGGAGGCGATGGACTGGTCGCTGCCCTCGTCCGGGATCAGCAGCAGGCCGGCCAGGTAGAGCGGGATGCCCGCGCCGCCGACGACGGTCAGGACCGCGAAGGCGATCCGGATGATCGTCACGTCGACGCCGAAGTGGCGGGCCACTCCGGCCGCCACGCCGGCCACCATGCGGTCCTGGAAGGGCCGACGGAGGGCCGAGCTCGAGCCGAACGGCAGCTCGTAGCGGGAGCCGGGCTGGGGGTGGCCGGCCGGGGGGCCGGCCGGGGTGTCGGTCTGGCTGTCGGTGTCCTGCGGGTTCATGGTGTCGGTGTTCATGGCTCTACTGTGGCTCCGCGGGGTGGGTCAGCACATCGGTGAGGAACCCCCATGTCTCCCTGACCCGGCTGTCGGGGCCTCAGGGTCGCATCAGGGATGTCCCTGATAGCCGTCACGGGATGGCTGGTCCATGATGGAACTGTGGAGCATCCTGCACCCTGGCACGACGACCGCGACCGCGACAGCGATCGCGGCTCGTCCGGGTGGCATGGACCCCTCAGTCCGCATGGCCCGTTCGGCCCGCACGGGCCGTCCGGGCGCCGCGGTCCCTCCTGGCTGCGGCCGCGGGGCGGTTACGACGGCCCGCCGCGCCGCGACCCGACCGACCGCCTGGGCGGCGGCGTGGCCGCGGGCATCGCCGGGTGGCGGGGCTTCAGCCCGACCGTCGTCCGGATCGCCTTCGTGCTGGCCACGCTGGTGTCGGCCGGCTGGGGGGTGCCGCTGTACGTCGCGGCCTGGCTCTTCATGCCCGCCCGGGACGCTGACACCCACATCTTCACCAAGGCCCGGACCGACGCCGCGGGCATGAGGCTCGCGCTGGGCCTCGGCTCGCTGCTTATCTTCGTGCTGCTGGTCGCGGGCGCGCTCAACGGCGGCTGGTTCGTCAGCTGGGCCTGGCCGCAGGTATTCAGCATCGGCGGGCTCGTGCTGATCTGGCGCAACGCCCCGGCCGAGGAACAGGCCACGCTGCGGCACCTGCTCGAGCCGCTCGGCGCCGCCACGGGCGACGCGACGTATGAGGGGAGCTGGCGGCGCCGCGGCACGGTCGTCCGCCTGGTCCTCGCGGGCATCCTGCTGGCCGGCGGCCTGGGCTGGCTGTTCTCGGTCCACGCCAAACTAGCGCTGCTGCAGCCGCTCGGCGGGGTGCTGCTGGTGGTGGCGTCCATCGTGCTGATATTCGGCCCGTGGTGGCTGCGGATCGCCCGCGAGCTGGCGATGGAACGCCAGGGCAAGGCCCTGGCGCAGGAACGGCTGGACATCGCGTCCCGGGTGCACGACTCGGTGCTGCAGACGCTGGCGCTGATCCAGCGGCGCGCGGACGACCCGCAGAAGGTCATCCAGCTGGCCCGGAAACAGGAGCGGGAGCTGCGTTCCCTGCTGTTCGAGGGCAAGGACCCGAACGAGACCGAAGAAGTGGTCACCCTCACGGCCGGGGTGCGGCAGATCCAGGAGGACATCGAATCCCGGTACGGTGTCCCCGTGGAGGCGGTGACCGTCGGCGACTGCGACCTGGACGACAACCTGGGCGCCCTGCTGGCCGCGGCCCGCGAGGCGACGGTCAACGCGGCCAAGTGGTCCGGCGCCGGCGTGATCTCGCTGTTCGCCGAGGTCGAGCCGGACGAGGTGGCGATCGTGGTGCGGGACCGGGGCAAGGGCTTCGACCCGGAGATGGTCCCGGAGGACCGCAAAGGCCTGGCCGAGTCGGTGCGCGGCCGGATGGCCCGGCGCGGCGGGACCGCCACCGTGAACAGCGCCCCCGGTGAGGGCACCAAGGTGACGGTCAGGATGTCGCGCACTGTTCCAGGGGTGCCCGGGGGGATGGTTTCCCCCCGGAATAAAGAAGCTGGCCGGTCATGAGCATGCCGCGAGTGGTGCTGGTCGACGACCACGGCATCTTCCGGTCCGGCGTCCGGTCCGAGCTCGGCCGCCAGGTCGAGGTGGTGGGCGAGGCGGAGGACGTGCAGCCCGCGATCGAGCTGATCTCCGAGCTGCTGCCCGACGTGGTACTGCTCGACGTGCACCTGCCCGGCGGCGGCGGCCAGGCCGTCCTGCAGGCGGTCAAGGCCAGGCACCCCGAGGTCAA
This sequence comes from Nocardiopsis sp., assembly GCA_021154785.1. GTDB lineage: Bacteria > Actinomycetota > Actinomycetes > Streptosporangiales > Streptosporangiaceae > Palsa-504. Next base: position 3,445 of record JAJKHX010000164.1, on the reverse strand, counting down.
GTTCCTGGCGCTGTCGGCCTCAGACGCCCCCGAGGACGTGATCGCGGTGATCCGGGCCGGGGCCCGGGGCTACGTGACCAAGACGATCTCCACCGCCGAACTGGCCGACGCGGTCAAGCGGGTCGCCGCGGGTGACGCGGTCTTCTCGCACCGGCTGGCCGGCTTCGTGCTGGACGCGTTCGCGTCCGGGCCGACGGCCGACGTCAAGCCGTCCGTCGACCCGGAACTCGAGCAGCTGACCAGCCGGGAGCGGGAGGTGCTGCGGCTGATCGCCCAGGGCTACACGTACAAGGAGATAGCCCGCGAGCTGTTCATCTCGGTCAAGACGGTGGAGAGCCATGTCTCTTCCGTGTTGCGCAAGCTGCAGCTGTCCACCCGCCACCAGCTGACCAGATGGGCCACTGAGCGCCGGCTGGCCTGACGCTAGGACGACCCGGCCTGGTCCCGCACCCGGCCAGCCGAGTCCTGGGCCTGACCCTTCACGTCGGAGGCGGCCGACTGGGCCTCCCCCTTCACCGTCGACGCGGCGTCCGCGGCCGTCTGCTTGACCGATTCGGCCCGCTCCTGCGCGGACTCCTTCAGCTCCTGGGCGGCCTGCTGGCCGACCTGGCCGAGCTGCTGGGCCACCGGGCGGCCCTGCTCGGTGGCGAAGTCCTTGACCTGCGTCGCGACCTGCTGTTCGGGCTCGCTGGCGGGGATCAGGGAGGACAGGAGCAGGCCGGCGCCGAACGCTATAAGCCCGGCCGCGAGCGGGTTACCGGTCGCGCGACGGCGTACCGTTTCCGGCGCCGAGCGGACCGTGTCCACGGCTGACGACGCCACGTCGGAGGCGGTGTCCCGCGCGGAGGACGCCACGCCGGCGGCGGTGTCCCGCGCGGAGGAAGCCCGGGCGCTGACGCTCTCCCCCACGCCCGAGCTGGCCGAGCCTGCTGACTGGTAAGCGTCCGATGTGCTGCCCATGATCTTGTCCTTCACGTTCGTCATCGCTTCGCGGGTGCGCTGCACCCGCCGTTCCACGATCCGCGGCGGGCTGATCTTCTCCGTGAGCGCGTCGACGTCGGCACTAAGCTCACGCTGGGTCTGATCGATCTCGCTGCGAATCTGGTCGGGGTCGGTTGACATGCTTACCTCCTGATGCCTTCCTTGAGCGTGCCGGGCACTTCGCTCACCGTCTCCACGGTCCGCTCGGGCTTGGGATTGACCTCGCTCATGCGCTTGCGGCCGATGGCGAACAGCACGCCGCCGATGATCGCCCAGATGACGGCCACGATGAAGGCGGACGTACCGGCGGGCAGGACCGAGGCCAGCCCCCACCAGGCGGCGAACGACAAGAACAGCAGCACCATGTACCCGGCGAAGCCGGCCGCGCCGAGCATGCCGCCGGCCTTGGCCGCCTTGGCCGCCTCTTGCCTGACTTCCGCCTTGGCCAGGGCGAGTTCCTGGCGAATCAGCGTGGACATGTCCCGGGTGACCTCGCCGATCAGGTCCCCGACCGACGCGTTGCTGACGTCACGGCTGGCGTGGCTAGCGACCGCGCTAGCCCGCAGGTCTGGTTCCCCGGGGGTCACGGCTGCTGCCCGGGGCGGTAAGTCTCCGGGGAGCTCTCCGAGTAGCCGCTGTCGGAGTAGCTACCGTTGTCCGGGTAGGCGGTCTCCTGGTAGGAGACATCGCCGTCCTGGAAATGGCCCGGTGCGATGCCCTCGGCGGACCCGGCGACGCCGGGGCCGGAGACTCCGGCCGCGGGGTAGTACGGCTCGGCCGTACCGGTTGCGCCAATGCCCGTGGTGGCTCCGGGTACGGTGTCCGCGGGGTAGCCGGGGGCGGAGGTGGTCCAGTTCGGGCTGGGAGGCGGCGGGATCGCCGCGCCGGGCGGTAGCTGACGAGACGATTGCCGCGTGCCCTGCTGGTTACCGGAGCGGGACGCGTCGGTCATGCCCCGGGTCAGGCGTCCCGCCGCCAGGCCTGCGGCTAGGGCACCGGCCAGGAACATTCCCGGACGGCGGCGGGCGAAGTCCCTGACGGCCTGCAGCACGTCCCCGGGCTCACGCTGCTCGAGCCAGGACGCGGCGCCGTGCAGGCGGTCGGCCGCCTGCTGCGCGACCTCGGCGGCCAGGCCGGACTGGCCGCCCTTGGCGACCATCTCGTGCAGTTCGTCCGCCACCGAATGGAGCTGGCCCGCGGCCTTCTGCTGCTGGGCGGAGGTCTGGTCGCGGACTTGCCCGCCCGCCTCGCCGAGCAGGTCGCGCGCCTGGCGCGCGGTCTCGGAGGCCACCTCCCTGGCCTGGTCGGCGGCGGTCTGGGTGACACGGCTGCCCGCCTCGCTGGCGGACTGGCCGACGGCCGCGGCCTGATTGCGCGCGACGTCCGTGGTCGAGCCGCCGGACTGGTCAGCTGAGAGCTGGCCGGGGGCAGACTGGTAAGGACCGGGTTCATAAGACGAAGAGGGGGGCCCTGGGTAGTCAGTCATCGGTGTTCCTGCCTTTCCTGACGTTGAGTTGCGCCCGCTACCCGCCGGCGGCCGGGCTAATCCTCTGCAGGCGGTAACTACGCCGGTTTGACCAGCCGGGCGGGGGGCAGGGCAGCGCACCGGCCAAGGAGGCGGATCGGCGTGACGGGACAGCTGGCAGCGCCCCTGGGCCTGGCGCTGCCGCTCAAACAGGTGGTGCCGGCCCGCGCCCAGATGGGATCCAGCCTGGGCTTTCACATCATCTTGGCCTGCATGGGGATCGCGTTCCCGGCCATCGTCATGGCCGCGCACTACCGGGGTCTGCGGCGGCAGGACGAGGACGCGCTGCGGCTGGCCCGGCGCTGGGCCAAGGTGATGGCGGTGCTGGTGGCGGTGGGCGCGGTGAGCGGCACCGTGCTGTCGTTCGATATGGGGCTGCTGTGGCCCCGTCTGATGGGGACGTACGGGGCGGCGATCGGCATCCCGTTCAGCTTCGAGGGGATCTTCTTCCTGCTCGAGGCCATCTTCACCGCGATCTACCTGTACGGCTGGGACCGGCTGCCGCCGTGGGCCCATTTCTGGAGCCTGGTGCCGGTGGCGGTGACCGGGATCGGCGGGGCGCTGTCGGTGGTGGCCGCGAACTCCTGGATGAACGACCCGGCCGGCTTCACCGTGGCCCACGGCCGGATCACCCGCGTCGACCCGGTGGCGGTGTTCTTCAACGGCGCCACCTACTACGAGGTCCCGCACATGATCCTGGCGGCGTACATGGTCGCGGGAGGCCTGACCGCGACGCCGTACGCGGTGGGCCTGCTGCGCGGGCGGCGTGACCGGTATCACCGACTCGGCTTCCTGCTGCCGTTCACCGTGGCCGCCGTGGCCACGCCGTTCCAGATCGCGGTGGGGGACACCGCGGCCCGGGCGATCGCCAGCCAGCAGCCGGTCAAGTTCGCGTCGATGGAGTACGTGCCGTTCACCACGCGGGGCGCGACCGAGTGG
>JAJKHX010000163.1 GCA_021154785.1 Nocardiopsis sp. | reverse complement strand
CGTTCGATCGCCCAGCACGTCTGGGACAACGAGGCCGACGCCTTCGGCTCTAATACCATCGACGTCCACCTGGCCCGGCTGCGAGCCAAGCTAGCCGGCGGCCGAATCCGGATCGAGACCGTCCGGGGAGTCGGCTACCGGATCATCCCGGCTTGAGCCGGCATGAAAGCCAGGATGCGACCCGGCCCGGCGGTCAAGGTGGCGACGGTCGCCACGGCCGTCCTGGCCGCGATCTACGTGGCCGCTGTGCTCCTGCTCAACCTGCTGGTGGGCGCGCACCTGACCGGGCAGGGCGAAGCCCGGCTGGCCGTCCGGCTCTCCGATGTCCGGCGTGACCCGTCCCAGCTCACCCGGCCTGCCAATGGCCCCGGCGCCGGTCAACCGGACGACCTGGACGCCGATTCGGCGCCAGTGTACCTGTGGGCGGCGAACACGGCCGGAACGGTAACCGCGCACAGCCCGGGCGCGCCGCCGCTGCCCGCCTCCGTGTTCCGCCACGACCGGGCCGGCGGCGACCGCGCCGTCATGGCCGGCCTCGGCCCGCGGGCCGCGCGGTACCGGCTCAAGCTGGCCCGGACCACGACCGGCTGGACGGTCGCGGGCCAGAGCCTGGCCGACGATGTCCATACCCAGAACCTGCTGCGCAACGCCGAGATCATCGCCGGACCGCTCGTACTGGCTGCTATGTTCGCGGGCGCGCTGGTGGTCGGGCTGCGGGCGCTGGCCCCGGTTGAACAGTCCCGGCGCCGCCAGCTCGAGTTCACCGCCGACGCCTCGCACGAGCTGCGCACCCCGCTCAGCGTGATCCGGGCCGAGACCGACGTAGCTCTGTCCGCGCCCCGGGAGGCAGCCGGATACCGGGACGTGCTGACCCGGATCCAGGGTGAGACCGAGCGGCTGCACCAGCTGATCGAGGACATGCTGTGGCTGGCCCGGTTCGACTCCCGGCCGCCGCCCCCCGGTGACGAGCCGGTCGACCTGGCCATGCTGGCCCTGGTCTGCGCGGACCGTTTCCGGTCCGTCGGTCCGGCCATGACCGCGGACACGCCGGGCATCCCGGTGCTGATCAACGCGCCGCCCGAGTGGATCGACCGGCTGGCCGGCGTTCTGGTCGACAACGCGTGCCGCTACGCGGGCCCCGCAGGCCGGGTCCGGATCCGGGTCCAGGCCGAGGGCAGCCGGGTCAGCCTGGTCGTGGAGGACAGCGGACCCGGCATCCCGGAGGCGGACCGGTCCCGGCTCTTCGACCGGTTCCACCGGGCCACCGAGCGCGGCTCGGGTACCGGCCTCGGCCTGGCCATCGGCGACTCCATCGTGCGCTCGACCGGCGGACGCTGGCTGGTAGGCGACTCCAGCCTGGGCGGCGCCCTGATGTCAGTATCCTGGCGGCACACCCAGCCTCGGGCCTTCGAGCGGCCGAGCTGAGTCCCGAACGCCGCGGCACATTCCTGAGACCGTGTGTGCAGCAGATGCCGATGGCAGGCCTGCCAAGGACCGTCGAACCGGCGTATCGTCCCGTACCAGGGCCTGAAAGGAGCCGGGTGATGAGCAATGTGCAGATGATGAGGGATTTGTACGATGCCTTTGCCCGGGGGGACATCCCGACCGTGCTGAGCGCGATGGACGCTGGCATTGAGTGGCACGAAGCGGAGGGTAATCCCTACGATCCCGGCGATCAGGTATGGCGAGGGCCCGACGCTGTCATGCAGAACCTCTTCGTGAGGCTCGCCACGGAATGGGATGGCTTTACCGCTCATCCGCGGGAGTTCCATGACGCGGGCTCTGCCGTTGTGGTCGAGGGCCGTTACACGGGCACTTACAAGGAGACCGGCCGGAAATTCGACGCCCAGGTCTGCCACGTGTGGAAAATCCGGGATGGCAAGATCACGAGTTTCCAGCAGTACGTGGACACCGCGCAGATGCAGGACGTGACAGGTACCCGTTAAGGCGGTGTGGTGGGACCAGGCGATCAGGCAGCGAACAAGCAGGTAGACGATCGAAATGATCATCCAGTGATGAGCCTGGCCCTCCCGGTGAGGATCCAGTAATCGAGTTCCACAAGGTGGCGGTGGACAGTCATCGGTGAGTGTGCCAAGCTTCGGGTCATGATAGTCAGGCCAGCTGTGGTTTCCAGCTGGCTGACGCATGTGCGGGCGGCGCTGGATAGCTGCGGTCGCGGAAGAATTTCCTAAAGGCGCGACCTGGTGGGCAGCAGTGAGCTGGCTGGCTCAGGCGGCGTGAAACCGGCTACGGGCGCGGAGGTTACGCTGCGCCGCCTGGCGGAATCGGGCCTGATCGCGGTGGCGACCGCGACGATGGAGGGCATTACCGAAGCCAACGGCGCTTTCCTGCGGCTGGTCGGGTACAGCGAGGCCGACCTGGCGGCGGGTCCGCTTGACTGGCGGGCGATGACGCCGCCGGAGTGGGCCCCCGCAGACCAGGCAGCCCTGGCCGAGCTGCAGGCCACGGGGAGCTGTACCCCGTTCCGCAAGGAGTACTGGCGCAAGGACGGCAGCCGGGTGCCCGTCGAGGTCGGAGCGGTGGTGCTGGGGTGGGAGCCGCTGTGCTGGGCGTGGTTCATCCGGGACGCGTTGGCCGAGCAGCAAGCCGAGGAGGCCGGCCAGCAGGCCGCCGAGCTGGCGGCTCTGGCGGCCGAGCTGTCGCAGGCGGTCACGGTGGCCGAGGTGGCGCAGGCGCTGGCGGGATGGCTGCGGCGGGCCGTGGGCGTGAAGCTGGCGATCCTGGTCGAGGCAGACCCGCGGCGGCCGGTGCTGCGGTACGTGAACCTGCATGACGTGCCGGACGACGTGGCCCGGCAGTGGACGGAGCTGGACGCAACGCACGACAGCCCGGCGGTGCGGGCCTGGCGCAGCGGCAAGCTGGTCTTCTTCGCCGACCCCCAGACCATCGACACGGAATTCCCGCACTTCGCCGCAGCCCGGATGGCGGCGGGGACCGGCTCGTGCCTGGCGGTGCCGCTGTTCAGCGCCGGTAAGGTCACCGGGGTGCTGACGGTGACCTGGCCAGAACCCCGGCTGCTCGGTCCGGCGCAGCAGCAGTTCCTGGCGGCGGTGGCGGGTTACGTGGCGCAGGCGCTGACGTGGGCCCGGCAGTTCGAAGCCGAGCACGCCGTGGCCCACCAGCTGCAGCAGGCGATGATACGGCCGGCCGGAACCGCTGATAGCCGCGTCGAGGTGAACGCCGTCTACCGGCCTGCGACCACCGACCTGGAAGTCGGCGGAGACTGGTATGACGTGCTGACCGTGACCGACGAATGCATGGCCCTGATCGTCGGCGACGTCGTCGGCCATGGCATCAGCGCGGCCAGTGCCATGGGTCAGCTGCGCAGCGCGCTCCGGGGCCTGGTGCTGGCCGGGCTGCCGCCAGCGGCCGCCCTGGAAGCGCTGGACAAGTTCGCGTCTATCGTCCCCGATGCCCAGTTCTCCAGCTGCGTGGTGGCGTTCCTGGACGCCAGGCACGAAAGCCTGACCGTCTCGGTCGCCGGGCACATGCCGCCGCTGGTCATCGATAACCGCGGTCAGGCTTCCTTTTTCGAGGACGCACAGGATCCGCCGCTCGGCTTCGCCGACGCCGCCCGCAAGACCACTCGCCTGCATTTTCCCGTGGGGTCCACGATCATCTTGTACACCGACGGGCTTATCGAGCGCCGGGGCATGCCGCTGGACGCCGGCCTGGAACGGCTGGCCGTAACCGCCGCCGAGCAGAGCGGCCGGGGCATCGGCGGGCTCAGCGACCGGCTGGTCCGCGAGCTGGTCAGCGAATCGTTCCACAACGACGACGTCGCTGTGGTCTGCGCGCGCCTGCTATCTCACGGCCCGGCGCGGCTGACGGAAACCGTCCGGGCGGAGCCGGCCCGGATCCGGGCCCTGCGCCGCACGTTCGGGGACTGGCTCCAGGCCATCGGCGCCAGCGGGCAGGCGCGCGCTGAACTATGCATCGCCGTCGGGGAGGCCCTGACGAACTGCGCCGAGCACGCCTATGCGGGCACCCAGCCCCAGTCCGTGACGATCGAGGCGTCAGCCAGCAGCGATCACGTCCAGGTAACGATCCGCGACTCCGGCCGCTGGCGCCCGCGATCAGGCGATCCTGCCCGCGGCCAGGGACTGCCGCTCATCCGCAAGCTCATGGACCGGGTCCAGGTCATCACCGGACCCGCCGGGACCACGATCGCGGCGGAACGCAGCCTCGGTGACAAGGAATGACATGACCGGCGACATCCTGACTGTATCCACAGACGCCAGAGATCACGTGACCGTGCTCGTCCTGGAAGGTGAGGTCGATGCCTATTCGGTCGGCCAGCTTGACAGCGCGCTGGCCCGGGCGGCCCAGCGCAAGGTACCGGTCATTATCGACGTAAGCGGGCTTGGCTATATCGACTCCAGCGCCTTCCGGGCGATCTACCGGGCAAGCGAGCACATTCCGGTCAGCATCGTGGTACCCGCGAGCTCGGTGCTCTCCCGGACGATCCGGCTCGCCGGGATCAGCGCGAAAATTCCCATCCTCCCCGACATCGACTCAGCCAGCGCCCAGGCAGCCAACCACGAAACCGGGACCAGGCCGTAACGACCGGGATCCCGCCCGAACACGAAACAATGGCGACGGCTGGCCGGCGCGTGGTCTTCGCTGGCATAGTTACCGTTGTCAGCTCATAAAGAAGCCAGATGGACTCCTGGGTGCCCCGGGTGTGGCGCTCGGGTGCATGTGACAGGAGAGCACCCGTGGGCCTGCTCCGCATCACCGTCACCGCCGGCGAATCCGGTCCGGTGCTGGTGCTGGCGGGCGAGACCGACATGACTACCGTCGCCGAGCTGAGCGGCGCGCTGACCGCCCAGCTCGCCAGCGGCGCGCGGCACCTGACCGTCGACATCTCCGAACTGCGATTCGCCGACTCGCCGTCCATGCGCGCCCTGGCCCTGACGGCCCGCGCCCTGCGGGAGCGGAACGGGGACATGGTCCTGCTTCGCCCGCAGCCAACGGTAGCCCGCGTGCTGAGCCTGACGAGCCTGGACCAGATCGCCACCGTACGCCCGGACACGAGCGCCGAAGCCGAGCCCGAGGCCACCTGACAGCCGCCCAGATGGTCCGGCTGAGCTATTGACGCCGACGGCGCGGCAGGTACTTTTGAACGAGAGGTGTACCGGGTCCGGAATCCGCCTGATTACCCCGGTACCTTCCCCGGCGGCGCTGCTGACGGCGCAAAGGGAGGGATCGGCCATCGACGCGCTCGTCCACATGCGCGGGAAACTGCCCTGCGCCGGGCTGGCCGGTGCCGATGACGGCTGAAGCTCCGCTGGCCGACCCGCCCAGGTCCAGCGACGATACGGCGCCCGCCAGCCTGCTGCTGGAGCAGCCGTTCGATGCGGACACGCTCTACCAGTTGCGGGCCGCGGTTCTCGCGCACGCCGTCCAGGCGGGGCTGCCCGAACACCGCGCCAGCGACATCATGATCGTGGCCCACGAACTGGCCGCCAACACCGTCCGGCACGGCGCAGGCGCAGGGCGGCTGCTTATCCACGCCCGGCCCGGCGTGCTGCAGTGCCAGGTCCTCGACGCGGGCACGGCCAGCCGGAACGGCCACCCCGGCGGCACCGAGGGAAGCCCGCCTTCGTGGCCCAGCTCCAAGGGACACGGCCTGTGGATCGTCCGGCAGGTCGCCGACCAGCTCAGCGTCGTTCCCTGGCACGGCGGATATCAGGTAACCGCGCTATTTACCCTGCCCGCGGCGGTGACCGCCAGCCACAACGGCTCCCGCCAGTAGCTCCCTAGCGAGCCCTCAAGGTTCCTGTCGGGGCAGCGGTCGAGATGTCGCGCGGGCAGATCCGATGCGGAAGCTGACGACGGCGACTGTGCCGGACGGCCCGGAGGCCAGGCTGGCCTGGTCGGCGAGCTCGTGGACCAGCCACAGCCCGTGGCCGTGCGCGACCG
>JAJKHX010000162.1 GCA_021154785.1 Nocardiopsis sp. | reverse complement strand
GTGCTGTCCCAGCTCCTGACCGGGATCCGGCTCACCCTCGAGCTCGCGTTCTTCGTCGGCCTGGTCGCCACGGTGCTCTCGGTGCTCGTCGGGGTCACCGCCGCCTTCCTCGGCGGCGTGTGGGACGAGGTGCTGTCGCTGCTCACCAACGTGTTCCTGGTCATCCCGGCGCTGCCACTGCTCATCGTGCTGCTGGGCTACCTGCAGAGCAAGGGCCAGAGCGCGACGATCCTGGTGCTCAGCTTGCTTAGCTGGCCGTGGGGAGCCCGGGTGATCCGGGCGCAGACGCTGGCCATCCGTAACCGCGACTTCGTCGCGGCGGCCCGGGAGACCGGGGAGAAAACCTGGCGGATCATCTCCCACGAGATCGTGCCGAACGAGGTGAGCCTGATCGCGGCGAGCTTCGTGAACACGGTCCTCTACGCGATCGGCGCGTCGGTCGCGCTGGCTTTCATCGGCGTCACCAACCTGAACAGCTGGAGCCTGGGCACCATGCTCTACTGGGCGCAGAGCCAGCAGGCGCTGCAGCTCGGGGCCTGGTGGTGGTTCGTACCGCCGGGACTGGCGGTGGCGCTCATCGCACCGGCCTGGTCCTGCTGAACACCGGGATCGACGAGCTCGGCAACCCGCGCCTGCGCGACGCGGCCAGCGCCAGTAAGATCGCCGGCCGCTGGCTGCGCCCGGCCGATCCCACGCCGGTGCTGGGCGAGATCGCGAACCAGCGCGGCCGGGTGGCCGGCTTCCTGCACTCCTTCTCGCGCAGCTCGCTGCTCGATGACACCGAAGGGAGCCGGGCCCGATGACGGCGAACCCAGACCAGGCGCCAGTCCCGCTGGCCGCCTCTCCCCGCCTGGGCCAGGACCCGGTGCTCGAGATCAGCGACCTGTCGGTCGTCTACCGCACGCCGGGCGGGGACGTCCGGGCCGTGGACAAGGTGAACCTGAGCCTGGCGCCCGGCGAGGTGGTCGGCCTGGCGGGCGAGAGCGGCTCGGGAAAGTCCACGCTGGTCTACGGAGCCTCCCGGCTGCTGCGGGCACCCGCCCTGATCACCAGCGGCAGCGTCAGGTACAACGGGCGGCGGATGGCCGGCGGGGCCGGCCCGGTGGACGTGCTGCGAATGCGCCCGGACCAGCTGCGGAAGCTGCGCTGGCGCGAGATCGCCATCGTCTTCCAGAGCGCGATGAACGCGCTGAACCCGGTGCTCAACGTCCGTGACCAGCTGCTCGACGTCATCCACGCGCACCTGCGGATGCCGCGCGATGAGGCCAGGGAGCGCGCCGCCTCCCTGCTCGACCTGGTGGGTATCCCGCGGGCCCGGCTGCGCAGCTATCCGCACGAGCTGTCCGGCGGCATGCGGCAGCGGGTGATGATCGCGATGGCGCTGGCCACCGACCCCGAGGTCGTCATCATGGACGAGCCGACCACCGCGCTCGACGTGGTGGTGCAGCGCGACATCCTGGCCCAGATCGTGGAGCTCAAGGAGCAGCTCGGCTTCTCCATCGTCTTCATCACCCACGACCTGTCCCTGCTGCTCGAGCTGGCCGACCGGATCGCGGTCATGTACGCCGGGCAGCTGCTCGAGATCGGGACGTCCGCGGAGATCCACCGCGAGTCGGCGCACCCCTACACCAAGGGCCTGCTCAACTCGTTTCCCTCGCTCCGCGGAACCAAGCGCACCCTGGCCGGCATCCCCGGCTCGCCACCCGACCTGCGCGATCCGCCGCCCGGCTGCCCGTTCCTGCCGCGCTGCGGGTACGGCACGTCGGCGTGCGAGGAGGTCGACATGCACCTGCTGCAGGTGGCCTCCTCCTCCGATCCCGAGCACGTCACGGCGTGCCCGTTCGTGCTGCCGGAGACGCCCCTGCCGGGGGCGAAGCAGGCCGGGGCCGCGCCGTCGCAGAGCACCGAGGAGCCCGGAGCATGAGCGAGCACAGTGCCGGTAACGGGCAGGGCGTCAACGGGCAGGGTATCGGGCAGGGCGTCAACGGGCAGGCGGGGGTGCTGACGTCGGCCGCCGCGGCGCGCGGGCCGCTCGCCATGGAGGCGCTCTCGCTCAGCAAGGACTTCAAGATCGGCCGCGGTCAGACACTGCACGCGGTCCGGGACGTGTCCTTCAACCTGTACCGCGGCGCCGTGGTCGCGCTGGTGGGCGAGAGCGGGTCCGGCAAGTCCACGGCGGCCCGGCTGCTGGCCGGCCAGGAGCGGCTGACCTCCGGTTCGATCAAGCTGGACGGCAAGCCGGTCGAGGTGACCGGCCGCAACGACTTCCGCCGCTACAAGAGCGAGGTCCAGTACGTCTTCCAGGACCCGTTCGCCTCGCTGAACCCGGTGCACACCGTGCGCTATTCCCTTGAGCGCCCGATCAAGCTGCACCAGGGCAAGATCGCCGACATGGACGCCGAGGTCACGGCGCTGATGGAGCAGGTGCGGCTCACCCCGGCGAGGCAGTTCCTGGCCAAGTACCCGCACGAGCTGTCCGGCGGCCAGCGCCAGCGGGTGTCGTTCGCCCGGGCGCTCGCGGCCAAGCCGAGCGTGCTGCTGGCCGACGAGCCGGTCTCCATGCTGGACGTCTCGATCCGGCTCGAGATGCTGAGCCTGCTCGACGACCTGCGCCAGCGCTTCCGGCTGGCCATGCTGTACATCACCCACGACATCGCGTCGGCCCGGTACTTCGCCGACGAGATCCTGGTGATGTACGCCGGGGAGATCGTCGAGCGCGGCCCGGCCGAGGAGATCACCCAGCAGCCGGCCCATCCGTACACGCAGCTGCTCGTCGCCTCGGCTCCCGACCCGGACAACCTGGGCAGCGTCCTGCGCGGCCGGGGCGCCAGCGGCGCCGGGAGCCTGGGGCCGGCCAAGCCGCGCCTGACCGGGCAGGTGGCCACGACCGGCTGCCCGTTCGCCCCCCGGTGCCCGCTGGCCGAGGACCGCTGCCGGGCCGAGGACCCGGCCCTGATGCCCATCACTGACACCCGCGGCGCGGCCTGCTGGCGCCTGGACGTTGCCGTCCCGGAGCTGGTTTCCGGGCGGCCCGGACGTGCAACCACCCGATAACCCATCCACCGCACCACACGAGAGAAAGACGAGAACGATGAGGAGAATGCACAGCCATAGACGGCTCCTGGCAGTAGGTGCCGCCGGCTTGCTCGCAGCGGGGCTCGCCGCATGCTCGTCGAGCAGTTCGAGCTCAGGAGCCACGGGCTCGAACACGGGCTCCGCCACCACCACGGGAAAGACCCTGGTCATGGAGAGCTCCCCGGAGTCCACCATCACCCAGAGCTTCAACCCGTTCGTCCCCACCGGGGCGCCCTGGGGCATGGGAGCCACCGGGCTCATCTACGAGCCGCTGATCCAGTTCAACCTGGCCGCCCCGCCGAAGTACTACCCGTGGCTGGCCACGTCTTACGCGTGGTCCAACGGCGGGAAGACGATCACCTTCCCGATCCGCCAGGGCGTCAAGTGGAATGACGGCCAGGCGTTCACGCCGGCCGACGTGGCCTTCACCTTCAACATGATGAAGACCACCGCCGCGGTCAACCTCAACGGCATCAAGATCTCCAGCGTGAGCACGTCAGGCAATAACGTCGTGCTCAACTTCCCGACCCCGCAGTTCACCAACCTGCAATCCATCGCGGGCACCGCGATCGTGCCCAAGCACATCTGGAGCTCGGTCAGCAACCCGGCGACCTTCGCCGACCCCAACCCGGTCGGCACCGGGCCGTTCAAGCTCGGCAGCTTCACGCCGCAGGGCTTCACGCTGGTCAAGAACCCCGGCTACTGGCAGGCGGACAAGCTGAAGGTGCCGAAGGTCTTCTTCCCGGTGTACACCTCCAACACCGGCGCGCTCAGCGCCCTGTTCGCCGGGCAGATCGACTGGACGGGGAACTTCATCCCCGGGCTGCAGAAGAGCTTCGTCAAGCCCAACCCGGCTGATCACCACTACTGGGAGGCGCCGGGCGGGACCAACAGCCTGGTCCCGAACCTGAACAAGTGGCCGACCAACCAGCTGCCCGTGCGGCAGGCGATCAGCGCGGCCATCAACCGCCAGCTGCTCGCCTCCGAGGGTGAAGCCGGCCTGGAGAACCCGGTCCTCAACGCCACCGGCCTGACCTCACCGCTGTTCGACGCCTGGGGCGGCCCGGTCGCCAGCATGACCAACTCCGCCACCGGCAGCGCGGCCGCCGCGCAGCAGATCCTGCAGAAGGCCGGCTACACCAAGGGCAGCGACGGATTCTTCGCCAAGGGCGGCAAGGAAGTCACGATCACGATCACCAACCCGTCCGCTTACACCGACTACGCCCAGGTCGACGCGCTCGTCGCCCAGGAACTGAAGGCAGCCGGCATCAACGCCACCTTCCAGGGACAGTCCGTGGACGCCTGGAACAGCGACGTCGCCTCCGGTAACTTCCAGCTCACCTCGCACTGGTCCAACGGCGGGATCACCCCGTACAACATGTACGACGGCTGGCTGGACAGTGCCCTGTCCAGCGGCTCCACCGCCACCGGCAACTACGAGCGGCTGAAGGACCCGAACGTCGACAGCATGCTGGCCAAGCTGGCCGGGGCCGAGTCGACCGCCGACCAGACCGCGGCGCTCGAGCCGATCGCCAAGTATGTCGCGGCGAACCTGCCCATCATCCCCACCACCACCTCGTCGCAGTGGTTCGAGTTCAACTCGCAGAACTACACTGGCTGGCCGACCCAGGACAACCCGTACGAGACCGGTCAGCCCTCCGGAACCAACAACGGTCCGGGCTCGGGCACCGATGAGGTCGTGATCCTCCACCTGATTCCGCGGTAGCTGATCCTTCCGCGGACCTAAGCGGGCCCGCCCCCGGTAACCCCCCCATCGGGGGCGGGCCCTCACTCCACTAGAACACCAGCCCAGCCAGCATCCCCAGGGACGCGTCCGTGGACGAGCATGCCGCCGCGCATCGCCTTCAGCACGCTCGCGTTCCCTGACGCCACCCTGGCGGCGGCCGTATCGCTCGGCCGCCGCTGGGGTTACGCGGGCGTCGAGCTCCGGCTCATCGACGGCGAGCTCATCGACCCGTCGATGCCCGCCGCGCGCCGCGCGCAGGTCAGCCGGACCCTGGCCGGCCTGCCCGTCGTCGCGGTGGACAGCTCCATCCGCATCACCGGCACCGATCCCGGCCCGGAACTGCGCCGGTTCCTCCAGCTGGCCAGCGACTGGAATTCCCCGCTGGTCCGCGTGTTCGGCGGCGACCTGGGGCCACCTCCCCGGCGCCAGCGTCAGCTCCAGGCCGCGGCGCGGGTCCTGGAGGACGCCGTGCCGCTGGCCGCCCGGCTCGGCGTCGCCATCGGCGTGGAAACGCACGACGCCTTCTCCGCCTCCTCGACGGTGGCCGAGCTGCTGGCCCTGCTGTCAGCGGAGGGGGTGCCCGCGGACCTCGTGGGCGCGGTATGGGACAGCCATCACCCGCACCGGGCGGGTGAGACGCCCGCCGAGGTCTACGCCAACCTGGGCTCCCGGATCCTGCTCGCCCAGGTCAAGGACGCCCGCCGCACCGCGGGCGGGGACTGGCAGCTGGTGCCGCTCGGCGCGGGCGAGGTGCCGGTCAAGGAGATGCTCAGCCTGCTGCAGGCCGCCGGCTACCCGCACTGGTTTTCCGTTGAATGGGAGAAGCGCTGGCATCCCGAGATCGAGGCGCCGGAGGTCGCGCTCCCCCAGCACCTGGACCTGCTGGCCAGGTGGCTAGGCAGTTAGGATCAAGGGGATGAGCGGCTTCGGGATCGTCGGCACCGGAGTGATCGCGGCCCTGCACGCCGCCGCGATCAGGACCCTGCCGGGGGCCCGGCTGGCGGCCGTTACCGACGTCGTCGCCGGGGCGGCCGGCGCCTTCGCCGCCGCCCGCGGCTGCGCCGCCGAACCGGACCTGGACGCCCTGCTCGCCCGGCCGGACGTCGACGTGGTGTGCGTCTGCGTGCCGAGCGGCCTGCACGCCGAGATCGGCATCCGCGCCGCCCGCGCCGGGAAGCACCTGGCGGTGGAGAAGCCGGTCGATGTCACCCTGGCGGCCGCCGACCGGCTCATCGAGGCGGCCCGCACGGCCGGCGTGGCGCTGACCGTGATCTCCCAGCACCGCTTCGATCCGGGCCTGATCGAGCTGAAGCGCCTGATCGGCGAGGGCGCCCTGGGCCGGCTGGTGCTCGGCGAGGCCAGCACCAAGTGGTACCGGACCCAGGAGTACTACGACAGCGCCGGCTGGCGCGGCACCTGGGCGATGGACGGCGGCTCGCTGATGAACCAGGGCGTCCACTACGTCGACCTGCTGCGCTGGTGCATGGGCCCGGTGACCGAGGTCACCGCGATCTGCGCGACCCAGGCGCACCAGGTCGAGGTCGAGGACACCGCGCTGGCCGTCGTCAGGTTCGGCTCCGGCGCGGTCGGCACCATCATGTCCACCACCGCCGCCTATCCCGGCTTCCCGCAGCGGCTCGAGATCACCGGCACCGGCGGCACGGTCATCGTCGAGGACGGCCGTATCGCCCGCCGCGCGCTCGCCGGCGAAGCCGGCGACGGCCAGCCCGGTGCGGATCAG
>JAJKHX010000161.1 GCA_021154785.1 Nocardiopsis sp. | reverse complement strand
GATCGGGTCGTTGTCGACGTACACCACCCGGGACTCCGGGGCCGCCCGCTGAGCCACCTCGTGCGTGTTGTTGGCCGACGGCAGCCCGGTCCCGATATCGAGGAACTGCCTGATCCCGGCCTCGGCCGCCAGGTAGTGCACCGCGCGGCCCAGGAACGCCCGCTGCGCGCGGACGCTGAACCGGATCTCCGGGAGCGTCGCGATGACCTGCTCGGCCACCACCCGGTCGGCCGTGAAATTGTCCTTGCCGCCCAGCCAGTAGTCGTACACCCGCGCGATATGCGGCACGCTCGTATCGAGCGAGACGGCATCGCCA
The DNA here is from genome assembly GCA_021154785.1 of Nocardiopsis sp. Taxonomy (GTDB): domain Bacteria; phylum Actinomycetota; class Actinomycetes; order Streptosporangiales; family Streptosporangiaceae; genus Palsa-504. The sequence goes on along the minus strand of JAJKHX010000161.1, from coordinate 12,772 downwards.
CCCGTGGGTCCGCCGGTCACCGGCCCGTCCTTCCGCCGATATCCCCCGCGGGCAAGCTTCTCGTACGACGCAAACGATCGCAACCCGTGAACTCCAGTTATTAGTAGCCCTCGGGGCGCACGTCCCCCGGGCCGTACAGGACCGCTCCGCACACGATGGTTCTCCTATCGGTAACGTTGACCCGCAAAGATAACGGAGGAGCTACCTGTGCAGATAGAGCCGAAACCGCCGACGGCCAAGGGGCCGGCCGGCATGTTCACCGGGGACGTCTTCCTGGACGCCATCGTCCAGGGCAAGGAGCCCTCGCGGGTGCGGGTCAACGCGGTCAGGTTCACCCCCGGGGCGCGGACCGCGTGGCACTCGCACGCCGTCGGGCAGACCCTGTACGTCACCGAGGGCCGGGGGCGCATCCAGGCCCGGGGCGGCTCGATTTCCGAGATCCGGCCGGGCGACGTCATCAGCACGCCGCCGGGCGAGTGGCACTGGCACGGCGCGGCCCCCGAGCACTACATGACCCACCTGTCCATCACCGAGGGCGTCGCCCCGGACGACGCGCGGGCGGAGTCGTCCTGGGGCGACCACGTCACCGACGACGAGTACGAGGGCCGGTCCTGATGCAGACGCGCACGCTGGGCTCCAGTGGTCTCGAAGTGTCGGCCATCGGGCTCGGCTGCATGGGCATAAGCCAGAGTTACGGGCCGTCGCCCGGGGACCGGACCGAGATGATCTCGCTGCTCAGGGAGACGGCCGGACGCGGGGTCACGTTCTTCGACACCGCGGAGGTGTACGGCCCGTTCGTCAACGAGGAGCTCGTGGGCGAGGCACTGGAGCCGTTCCGGGGGGAGGTGGTGATCGCCACCAAGTTCGGCTTCCGGTTCGACGAGTCCGGCCGGACGGCCGGGCTGTCCAGCCGTCCCGAGCACATCGCGCAGGTGGCCGACGCCTCGCTGCGGCGGCTGCGGGTCGACGCGATCGACCTGTTCTACCAGCACCGGGTGGACCCGGAGATGCCCATCGAGGACGTGGCCGGAGCGGTCGGGGAGCTCATCCGGGCCGGCAAGGTCAGGCACTTCGGCCTGTCCGAGGCGGCCGCGGCGACGATCCGGCGGGCGCACGCGGTCCAGCCGGTCACCGCGGTACAGAGCGAGTACTCCATGTGGTGGCGGCGCCCCGAGGAGGAGGTGCTGCCCGCCCTGGCGGAACTCGGCATCGGCTTCGTGCCGTACAGCCCGCTCGGCAAGGGCTTCCTGACCGGGACGATCGGCACGGACACGGAGTTTTCCAGCGGCGACATCAGGAACACGATCCCCCGGTTCGACCCGTCGGCCAGGGAGGCCAACACGGCCCTGATCGAGTTGCTGCGGCGGGTCGGGGCGCGGCAGGACGCCACGCCCGGGCAGGTGGCGCTGGCGTGGCTGCTGGGGCGGGCGCCGTGGATCGTCCCGATCCCGGGGACGCGCAGGCTGGAGCGGGTGGACGAGAACATCGGCGCGACCGAGGTCACGCTGACCCCGGCGGACCTGCGCGAGATCGAGGAAGCCGCGGCCGCGATCCCGATCCAGGGCGAGCGGTACCCCGAGCACCTGGAGCGGCTCACCGGATTGTGATCGCCGCGGCGGAATGCGGGCGGCGGCGGGCCGGTTCTGGCTGGCATGAGCGCCTTCACCGATCTCGAGATCGAGTACATGGCCGGGCAGCGGCTGGGCCGGATCGCCACTGTCGGCGCCGACGGGCAGCCGCACGTGGTGCCGACTTCGTTCCGCTACAACGCCGACGAGGACGCCATCGACGTGGCGGGCATGCGGATGAGCCAGACCAAGAAGACCCGCGACGTGCGGCGCACCGGCCGGGCCAGCATCGTGATCGACGACGTGCTCCCGCCGTGGCAGCCGCGCATGATCGAGATACGCGGGACCGCGGAGGTCCTGCCGGCCGGCGGGAAGGCGTTCGGCGACAACTTCGAGGACACCATCGTCCGGATCCGGCCGGCGCGCATCGTCGCGTTCGGCATCGACCCGGGCGACAGCGCCAACGCCCGCTCGGTCTGACCTTCCGGGGCAGCCGCCAGGTGTTCCGGGCGCTTTCCCGTGATCGGGTGGTTCCGTGATTATCTCAGGACATGGCGCGTGAGGTGAGCCCGACGGCGCGGGCGCTGGTGGCGCTGGAGATCATCCAGGGGAACCCCGGGATTACCGCGCAGCAGCTGGGTGAGCGGCTCGGCGTGTCGGACCGGGCCGTGCGGCGTTACGTCGCGATCCTGCGGGAGGCGGAGCTGCCGGTCGAGGCGGTCAGCGGTCCCTACGGGGGTTACCGGGCCGGGCGCGGGCTGCGGCTGCCGCCGCTGATGTTCAGCGCCGCCGAGGCGATGGGGCTGGTCATGGCGGTGCTGGAGGGACATCGTTACGCGGCTGACCCCGGGGACCTGGTGGGCGGGGCACTGGCCAAGATCGTTCGGTCGCTGCCGGAACGGGTGGCGGGACCGGTGCGCGCGGTCCGTGAGACCTCGGCCGCTCCCCCGCCGGCCCCGGAAACCCAGGTCAGCCCGGAGCTGACGTCCCGGCTGATCGAGGCGTGCGCGGCGGCGCGGCCGCTGCGGCTGGTGTACCTGCTGGGGCCCGGCCAGGCGCGGGAGATGGAGGTCGAGCCGTGGGCCGTCGTGCTGCGGCACAGCCGCTGGTACCTGCTGGGCTGGTCGCGTACCCGGCAGGCGCAGCGGGCGCTGCGGGTGGACCGGATCGCGGCGGCCCAGGCCTGCCCGGGGACATTCACGCCGCCGGCTGACCTGGACGCGCGAGTGACCCTGGAGGAGCACATGTCCCAGGGCTGGACCCACCCGGTCGAGGTGCTCATCGACGCTGTTCCCGAGGACGTGGAACGGTGGCTGCCGCGGAGCCTGGGCCGCCTGGAGCCGGACGGGGAGGGCCGGACGCGGCTGCGGGCCTCGACGGAAGACGCGGACTGGTACGTCCGGCGGCTCGCCGTCCTCCCCATGCCGTTCCGCGTCCTCGGGTCGGCTCCGGTCAGGGACGCGATGGCCGCGCTGGCCCGGCGGCTGGCTAGGTCAGCAGATGGCTTCGGCCAGGAGGCTGACGGCGGCGGCCAGCTCGGACTCGGTGGGGAGCGCGAAGCCCAGCAGGAGGGCGGGCGGTGACGGGGCGTGCACCGTGCAGTGGCGGTGCAGTTCGTGCAGGCCGACGCCCAGGCGCCGGGCCCGCTCGGCCGTGGCGTGCTCGTCGGCGCCGTCCGGCAGCCAGGCCAGCACGTGCAGCCCGGCCTCGGTGCCGCTGACCCGGACGTCGGGCAGGTGGGTGCCGAGCGCCTCGACCAGGATGTTGCGCTTGGCCCGGTAGTTCCGGCGCATCGCGCGCAGGTGGCGCTCGAGCGCGGCTTCCTCGATGAACGAGGCCATCGCGACCTGGTCCAGGGTCGGCGGGGTCACGCCGGTGATCAGCAGCAGGTCCTCGACGTCGTCGATCAGGTGCGAGGGAGGGACCAGCCAGGCCAGCCGCAGCGCCGGGGCCAGCGTCTTGCTGGTCGTGCCGACGAACGCGACCAGGTCCGGCGCCAGTCCCTGCAGCGACGCGACCGGATCCCGGCCGAACCGGTACTCCACGTCGTAGTCGTCCTCGATGATCAGCGCCCCGCGCTCGCGGGCCCAGGCGATGAGGGCACCGCGGCGTTCGGCCGTCATCACCACCCCGGTCGGGTAGTGATGCGCCGGGGTGATCACCACCGCGTCCACGTCGGCCGCGGCCAGCTCGGAGACGACCAGCCCGTCGGCGTCGACCCGGACCGGGACGGCCTCCAGCCCGGCGTGCTCGGCGGTGTACCGCTGCCAGCGCCAGCCGGGATCCTCGATCGCCACCCGGCGGCCGCCGTTCTTCCTGACCGCCTGCCACAGCACGGTCAGCGCCTGCGACGCCGCGCAGCAGACGACCACGTGGTCCGGTTCCACCACCACGCCCCGCACCCGGGCCAGGTAGCCGGCCACGGCGTGCCTGAGCTCGGCGGTGCCGCGGTGGCTGGCGTAGCCCAGCCGCCGGTCGGGCAGCTCCCGCAGGGCCCGGACCAGCGCCGCCTTCCACCGGGCGCGCGGGAAGGCATGGTAGTCGGCCTGCCCGGGCCGCAGGTCGTAGCGGAAGTGGTGGGCCGGGTTAGGCCGCCGCTGCGCGGGCGGCCGGGCCGAGGAGGCCAGCCCGGCGACCCGGGTGCCCGAGCCGCGCCTGGCCGACAGGTAACCCTCGGTGGCGAGCTGGGCGTAGCTGTCGACGACCACGCCGCGGGAGACGTCCAGCTGGTCGGCCAGGTCCCGGGTGGGCGGCAGCACCGAGCCGGGCGGCAGCCGGCCAGACCGGATCGCCACCCGCAGTGCGTCTTCCAGCTGACGGCGCAGCGCCACGCCCGGCCGGAATTCGACCTCCAGTTCCACAAACCGAAGCTACCCGCTGGGGGACAAGAGGACACGATTGGACTCATATATATGGAGACGATTGGACCGGTTGGCGAGACCACTTGCCGGTTAGGCTGGCTGACGCCAGGCGTCACATGCCGGGGGCTGACGCCAGGCGGCGGTGTGCTCTGGGACCGGGGCGGTCCCGCGGACGGGGGCGAGCACACCGTCATCCGGCCCGTACCGGACCTGGTGCCGCGTAAGCGTCAGGAGATCAGCGCGCGCAGGTCGGCCCGGGCGGTCGCGAGCGAGGGGCCGTACCAGGTCAGCAGGCGCCCCGGGAGGAGGACGACGCGGCGGCAGGGGAACTCCTCGGGGCCGTCCGCCGCAGTGAACGGGTAGGGCTCGTCGGGCAGCAGGACCAGATCGGGCGCGGCCGCCCGAAGCTGCCCCACCTCGACGCGGGGGTAGCGTTCCGGCCCCGCGCCGAACACGTTGACCAGGCCGATCCGGGCCAGCACGTCACCGGTGAAGGTGCGGGCGCCGACGACCATCCACGGATCACGCCAGATCGGCACCACGACTCGCGGCCGGGCCGCAGGCTCGGAGTCCGGCCCGGCCGCGGGGCCGCCGGCCCAGGACCCCTCCCCTGGGCCGGCCCAGGCCCGCTCGGCGGCCGCCAGCCAGTCCGGGACGGCCAGGCCGAGCGGGCCGGTGAGCAGCCGCCGCATCGAGGCCAGCGCCTGCGGGACCGACTCGATGACGGTGACCCACACCGCCAGGCCCGCTTCCCGCAGCCGGGTGACGTCGAGCTCGCGGTTCTCTTCCCGGTTCGCGATCACGAGGTCGGGGGCCAGGGCGATGATGGCCGCCCGTTCGGGATTCTTGGTTCCTCGCACCCGGGTCACGGCCAGATCGGCCGGGTGGGTGCACCAGTCGGTGGCCCCCGTGAGCAGCCCCGGGGCCGAAACCGCGATCGCCTCGGTCAGCGACGGCACCAGCGAGACCACCCGGCGGGCCGGGCCGGGCAGCTCGACCGGGTGCCCGAGGTCGTCACGCCACCGGGTCATCGGCAGGGCGTCATCCGCTACGCGCCGACCGAGCGGCGGAACTTGCCCATCAGGTGCGGGCCGGCCAGGACGGGTTCGTAGCGGGGCTTCTCCCCCGGGGCCAGGCAGGACGGCAGGCAGCTGATCCGCGCGGACCAGTTGGCGTTCTGGAAGTACGGCATGCCGGGCCGCGGGGCGTGCTCCTGGCCCGGGTAGTTGACGGCGCGCAGGGCGTTCGGTCCGTGGCCGGTCTTCCCCGCGAAGAAGCCAGGCGGCAGGCCGAGGCCCCAGGCGAACAGGGACATCAGCCGGTTCCCGAGGCCGCGCATGGCGTCGTAGTAGGCCGCCCAGGCGGGGCGCAGGCCGGGGAGCGCGTCGGGCCACCGGTTCGGCGAGTAGGACCAGGCCTCGCCGGGATCGGCGAACGCGCGCCCCGGACGGCCCGGCGGGCCCATGTTGAAGACCTCCTTGAGGTCCGGCGGCTCGGCGGTGGCGGCCATCGACTGGCTCAGCGACTCTCCTGCCAGGGGGATATAGCCGTACGGGTAGTCCGGGGTGGGCCGGGCCACGGCTAGTTTGTCCTCGAGCGGCAGGTCGAGGAACCGGGTGGCCACGGTCCAGGCGGGCTCGGCCACGCCGTCGTCGATACCGTGCCCGGTGACCTGGAAGAAGCCGGTGGTCCGGCAGATCTCGTCCAGCTCCGCGCCGACCTTTGCGGGATCGGCTGAGATGTCGACGACGGGAACGCCGTCACCGCGCATCACTGGGCGCCCATTCCATGATCGCGGGCAGAAATGGCCGCATAGAGGCCAAAACTGCCCGCGATCATGACGATGCCGGGGTCGCGGGCCGCGGGAGGCCGCCGCGGTCGCTGGCCGGCAGCTGGCCGTGACGACGGCGGCGCCGGGCGCTGCGGGATCGCCAGGCCAGGACGCTGCCGCTGGACAGCGCGGACAGCACCGAGCTGGCGCTGCCTGCCGAGAGCACCGAGCCTGCGCTGAGGAACGAGCCGATGGACAGGACAGAACCCGCCGAGCCGATCGACAAGATGGAACCCGAGGACCCGATCGACAGGATCGACCCGGTGGAGCCGATCGACAAGATCGACCCGGACGAGCCGATGCTCATGATCGACCCGGAGGAGCCGAGGTTACGCGAGACGTCGGTGGCCTTCTTCATCAGGCCATTGTGGCAGGCGGGACCTCAGGAAGCGGCGGCCTGGCGCTGCTTACCTGGCCGCTGCGCGGCGCTGCTTACCTGGCCGCTGCGCGGCGGGCGAGGCCGTCGACGAAGATGTCGATCAGGATCTCGAACCGCTCGTCCGGGTCGGAGAAGGCGAACTCCCCGGCCAGGTCGGTCATGTTCGGGAACTGCTCCGGCGGGAGCGAGGCTATGTAGTCGCGGGCCATGTCCGCGACCTTCTGCAGTTCTTCCGGGGGAAGCTGCGGCGCGCCGCCGTCCTCCACTCCGGTCTCGTCCACCGTGAAGCCGTTCACCGTGTCGATGAGCAGCAGGTAGCCCTGGACGGCCAGGCGCGGCGAGAGGCCGCCCGCGCGCAGGATGGCGAGCGTGCCCTCGGTCACCCGCAGCGCGTTCGGCCCCATCGGGATCCGGCCGATCGAGACGCGCACCAGGTAGGGGTGCCGCAGGCTCACCCGGCGCTGGCTCCTGGCCGTCTCCTTCAGCTGCTGCTGCCACCGCGCGGGGTCGGGATCCGGTACCTCGACCTCGCCGATGAGCTCGTCGAGGACCAGGTCGAGCAGGCCGTCTTTGCTGCCGACGTGCCAGTACAGCGACGCGGCCCCGGCCCCGAGCTCCTCGCCGAGCCGCCGCATGCTCAGCGCGGACAGCCCTTCGCGGTCCAGCAGGCCGATCGCGGCGGCCACGATCGCGTCCCGGCTGATCGGCTCGCGCCGTTTCCGGGACGAACGGTCCGGCAGCCGCTGCCACGGCGGCGGCGGGATCTCCGGATCTGCCATCGGGCCTCCCTGTCAGCAGCGCGACTTCTCTAACACTGTACCAACCATCGAACAGTGTTTGACTAGACCAACGATCGAATGATAGAACGTCGTTCGATAGTTAAACATGGTTCGAGTCACACGTAGTAAGAGGGAGTCCAGATGGCTACCAGTCAGACCGCCGTCGTCGGCGGCTCAGCCGCGCCCGCCGGCCAGGGGCAGGCCGGTTACCCCCGGCGCTGGCTCGCCGCGGTCGTCATGATCACCGGGGCGCTCATGGACATGATCGACGTGACGATCGTCAACGTGGCGCTTCCTTCCATCCGCCGTGACCTGCACGCCAGCGCGACCCAGCTGGAGTGGGTGGTGTCCGGCTACATGCTGGCCTTCGCCGCGGCGCTGATCATTGCCGGGAACTTCGGTGACCTGTTCGGCCGCAAGCGCCTGTTCCTGTCCGGCGCCGCGCTGTTCGGGCTGGCCAGCCTGGCCGCCGGGCTGTCCGGGACCGGTGCCGAGCTGATCGTCGCCCGGGTCTTCCAGGGCGTCGCCGCCGCCGCCATGGCACCGCAGGTGCTGGCCACGTTCCGGGTGATGTTCAGCGGGAACGAGCGGGGCAAGGCGTTCGGCATCTACGGGGCGTCGCTCGGCTTCGCGTCCGCGGTGGGCCTGCTCCTCGGCGGGGTGCTGACCGAGGCGAACCTGTTCGGCTGGGGCTGGCGCTCGGTGTTCTTCGTCAACCTGCCGGTGTCGGTGGCCGCGCTGCTGGCGGGGCTCCGCTTCGTGCCCGAGACCAGAGACCACGCCGCCCGCCGGCCGAACCTCCCCGGCGCCCTGCTGCTGGCCGGCTCCCTCGTCGCCATCGTCTACCCGCTGCTCGAGGGCCGTCAGCTCGGCTGGCCGGCCTGGGTGTGGCCGCTGATGACGGCGGGGGTGGCCGGGCTGGCCGCGCTGGGGCTGATCGAGGCGAGGAAGCCGGGCCGCACGACCGCGCCGCTGCTGCGGGCCGGGCTGTTCCGGGTGCCGGCGTTCGCCGCCGGCCTGGGCCTGCAGCTCGCCTTCTTCGCCGGCATGCAGGGCTTCTTCCTCACCTTCGCGCTGTGGCTGCAGGCCGGCGAGCACTTCTCGCCGCTGAAGGCCGGGCTGACCTCGGTCGCCTTCAGCGTGGGCAGCTTCGTGCTCGCGCCGGTGGCGGTCCCGCTGGCCCAGCAGCACGGCCGTCGCATCCTGGCCAGCGGCGCCCTGCTGATGGTGGCGGGCATCGGCGGCGAGGCCCTGGCCGCCCCGCACGTCGGGGTGAACGGCAGCCCGTGGCCGGTCGTCCCCGGCCTGGTGGTGGCGGGCGCGGGCCTGTCCCTGCTGGTCATCCCGCTGGTCAACGTGGTGCTGGCGGCGGTCCCGGCCGAGGTCGCGGGGGGCGCGTCCGGCCTGTTCAGCACGGCGCAGCAGCTGGGCGGCGCGCTCGGCGTGGCGCTGATCGGCACGGTCTTCTTCGGGTACCTCAACGGGCACTCGTTCGAGGCGGCCATGGTGCACACCGCGCCGTACGCGATGGGCGCGTTCGCTCTGTGCGGCGTGCTGTCGCTGCTGCTGCCGCGCACGGCCGTGCCGGAGGAGGCCCTGACCGAATAACCTCCAAACCTTGAGAGGGCTGGCCGCCGGTGCCGCAGTGCCGGCGGTCAGCCCGTTTTTATCCCGAACGAGCCAGCTGCCACGCCCTCCTCCCCGCGCGAGCCACAATGGGACATGCTCATCCGGGATGCTCGCGCGGCCGAGGTTCCCCGCCTCCGGGATATGGACCGGGAAGCGGGCCAGATCTTCCGTGACATCGGGATGCCCATGGTCGCGGAGTTCGAGCCGCGGACGCTGACCGAGCTCGAAGTAGCCCAGCGCGATGGCCTGCTGTGGGTAGCCGCTGACGAGGACGGTGCGCCTGCCTCGTTCCTCATGGCGGTGGCACTCGACGGGTGCCTGTACGTCGATCAGCCGTCGACCGCCCCGGCCAGCGCCCGCCGCGGCCTGGGCCGGGCCCTGCTCGACCGCGCCGCGGACCAGGCCCGGGCCGACGGCTTGCCCGCGCTGACCCTGACCACGTTCGCGGACGTGCCGTGGAACGGGCCGTACTACGAGCGGTGCGGGTTCCGGGTCCTGCGCGACGCCGAGATCACCCCCGGGCTGCGGGCGATCCGCGCGCACGAGAACGCACTCGGCCTAGACCGGTGGCCGCGGGTCTGCATGCGGCGCGACGTCACTCCTTGACCAAGATGGCCCGGGTGTAGAGCAGGTCGAAGCCCTGGCGCTGCGCGTTCTGCTGGGACTTGGTCCCCGGCGAGGTGGTGATGACCGCGAGGTCGCAGCCCGCGGCGGCCGCGGCGGCGAGCCGGGCGGCCAGCAGCGCGGTCTGGACGCCCCGGCGGCGGTGGGCCAGAAGGGTGGCCGCGCCGGTGAACTGGGCAATGCTCCCGGCGACGCGGAAACTGGCGCCGCCGGCCGCGATCCCGTCCCACCGCGCCAGGTAGCGCCGAGTGCCTGCGGCGGCGACGAGATCGCGTTCGGCGTGCTCCAGGGCCTCGCGGGGGAACTCCTCCGCCGGGAGCCCTTCGGTGTCGGGCTGGAGTTCGGCCTCGACGACCACGTCCAGCCAGCCCTGGAGCTCGTCCGCGGCGCTGAGCCGGACCTCGACGCCGGGCGGCGTGCCCTTGGCCCCGGACTCGGGCGCGTCCACGAGGGGCCGGCCGAGCACGTTCTCGTACGAGACGAGCCGGTAACCCCGCCCAGTCAGGAGGTTTCCCACCTCGGGGTCGGCGAGGTGAGACAGCTCGACCTGCACCGGAGCGCCGCGGGCGGCGAAGCCCCGCTCGATCACGGCCAGGTCACCGGTATCGGGCACGCCGCCGAAGCCCAGACCCGCGACCTTGTTGAACGGCGAGTCCGGCCCGGCGAAACTGGCCACCCCGCCGGCCACCGGAGTCACGAAACCCGTCGCGTCCCCCCGGCGCCGCTGGGCCGCCTCGCTGGCCTCGGCGACCAGCTCCGCCTCGGCCCGCTCCACCCGCCCCGCCAGCGCGATGTCGCAGAACAGCGACCCCCGCTCGATGATCATGCTCCGGATGCTAGCCGGGTCGTCGTCGCGCGGGCACCCCGTCCCGCCTTAGTGCGCAGGCGTCAGGACTCCTTCTTCAGCTGGTGCTTGGCAATGTCATAGCGCGTACATGGGGTTCAGCCCGTCGTTCACGGCCACCCGGGAGTTCACCACCACCGGCACGAGCTTCCGGCTCAGCGACGCGGAAAACGGCAGCACGTATTTCATCAAGGTCACCGCGTTCAGCCAGGCGGGCGAAGGGTCCGCAACCCCCGTGACATCGGTCATCCCGATCCGCACGTCACGCACTCGCCCACCGGACTGACCATGACAACGGGATGAGCGCCCAGTCGGCCGAGTCTCGGCGGCTCCATGGGCCGGCACCGGCTCTGGCTTTGGCTCCGGCTCGCCGGCCGGCCTAATCATCGGCCTAGCGGCGCTGTCCCTGGTCGGTACGGGCGGCGCGATCGTGCTGATCCAGCGCCGGCGCAACGGCCGGAGCTACGCCCGGGTCCCGGCGCCCCGGTGCCCGTACGACGACGAGCCGGCCAGGCCGGACCGCCGGACCGGGCAGAACAGCGGCCCCCGCTACCACTCAGGCCATCTCCCCATGGGTCCCGGCCGGTGCTCCCCCGGCCGGGACCGCTACGCCGACGGCCTCCGGGGGACCGGCGGCGCTGCAGGACCGGGCCGCCCGACCACGGTGTCGGCGGCCAGCGGACCGGCGGCCAGCGGACCGGCGGGCCGCGTTTCGCGCTGTTCGGCCAGCCGGGCGAGCTGGGCCTCCAGGTCGCCGACCCGCCGGCGGAGCCGGCGCAGTTCGGCGGCCAGGCGCTGGTCCGGCCCGCGGACGTGGCCGAGAAGAGCCTTAGCCATGACGAACGTTCCTCCTCCGGCCAGGGATCGCGCGGGGGTGCAGGCCGCGTGCACGGCCGGTGGTGACGGGATGGAGAAATCAGCGCGGGGGGCTGATGACGCCGGAGGACCCGATGCGGGCGGCGGTATGGCCGAAGTCGGCGGCCGACAACTGGCCCATGAAGGCGGCCGCGCCGCCGCCGAGGGAGGGGCGGCCCTGGCTGGAGAGCGCGAGGGAGTAGAGGCGGCCCTGCTCGAAGCGGCCGGACGAGGACAGCTTCACCCGCAGGATCGCGCTCATCGTCATGGTGCCGTGCACGGAGAAGTTGCCGTAGCCGGCGAAGTTCCCGAGGCTGTAGGCGATCAGGTGGCCCTTGTAGAACTGCGCGCCGCGCACGACGTGCGGGCCGCTCGCGATGACCAGGCTGGCCCCGGCGTCGATCGCCATGTGCGCGAACGCCTCCGGGTTGCCGCGGTCCTCGCCCAGGTAGATCTCTTCCCGGCCGGTCACGTGGTCGGCGGTGGCACCCTCCGCGCCGGCGTGCATGTACACCACGACCAGCTGCGCTTCGGCCTTGGCGCGCTGGATGAGGGCGCGCGCGGCGGGCAGGCCGAGCAGGTTGGCGGTGTAGGGATAGGGCGCGAACGCCACCAGCGCGACCGTGACCCCGCCCGCCTTGACCCGGGTGATCTCGCCCGGCAGCCCGGTCTGGGCCAGGCCGGCCGCGTGGATGGACCGCACCGTCTGGGCCTGGCCCGCGGCGCCGAAGTCGAAGGAGTGGTTGTTGGCGTCGTTCAGCACGGTGAACCCGGCCGCCTTGAGGTAATGCGCGTAGGACGGCGGGTCGCGGAACGCGAAGCAGTTCAGGTGCGGCTGGCTCCCGCTGCCGCACTTGCCGGACGTCGCGGTGGTGAGCGTGCCCTCCAGGTTGGCGAAGACGATCTGGCCCCCGTGGCGCAGCACCGGTTCCACCGGGTCGAGGTACGCCGCCGGGTCCGGCGGCAGGTCCGGCATGCTGCCGAGCATCGTGTCGCCGACGGCCGTGATGGTGACCGCGCCGCCGGCTGAGGTGGACGCGGCCGGGGTGGCGGCCGGCGCCGCCTCCGGCCGGTTCGCCAGCGTCCCGGCCACGCTGCCGGCCAGCATTGAGGCCAGGCCGCTGGCCGGCGTCGCGGCCGGGCTGCTCGCTGTCGTCCCGCCCGAGCAGGCCGGCACCGCCAGCAGGGCGGCCGAGCCGACCGCCGCGCCGAGGTACCGCAGGCGGCGGCGTCCCGGGCCGGGCCGTCTGGTGCCGGGCTTGCTCATGTGGATAACCTAACTCGCGGAAGCCGATCCGGCCGGGAACTAGGGTAACGAAAACACCCCTGGTCGCCGGGACCGGCGCCGCGCCCTTATCGCCGTTCAGCTGGCCGGGTTAACCTGGGCGGGTGAAGACCGGAG
>JAJKHX010000160.1 GCA_021154785.1 Nocardiopsis sp. | reverse complement strand
TGTCCCCATTGGTTCCAGCCGCACTATTCGGCGTCATCACCACATTGATGACTCTCGTTGGCCTGCAGCTCGGGCTAGTTATTTCTCGCATAATTCCCGTTCGCCCACGCTGGGATGTCGTGGTCGGCGCGGCACTCATTATCGAGGCCTTCGTACTTACATTTTGGCTATTATCTGGGAACTGACCTCGACGCTGCCGGACGATCTGGGGTAATCCACCACTGAGATCCATGATTACCATGACCTGCACACGTCCGTGCTTGCAGCATTACTGGCCACATACGCACGCTGATTACACCAACTCAGCTTCCTGCCCTTCGCTACCTCGCGCGCATACCAGTCCCGCGCGTGGCATTGGCCGGTGGATTGGGGCTTAGCGCGGCGGCGGCCCGGCGCTTGCGCCGGGATTCCTTGCGACGATGACGTTGTTCACGAGCATGGGTGCGCCGGAGACGGTTGCGGCGTTGGGATTCCCCGGCCAGGAGCCGCCGATCGCGACGTTGAGCAGGATGAAGAAGCCGTGGTCGAAGGTCGAGCGCCACGTGCTGGAGCCAATCATGCCGGCAGTGATGGTCATGTACGGCTTGTCGTCGACGTACCATCTGATCTGCTCGGGATTAGTGTTCCATATCACTGTGTAGGTGTGGAACCGGGGAGCCGCGGTCGGCTGCTCGAGGTGATAAGTGGCCGTCAGGCCGGTGGGTTCATGGCATGGTCCGCCGAGCTGGACCGTCCCGCAATGCAGCGTGCCGTACACCGCAGGCTGGTTGTTGATGTTCTCCATCGCGTCGAGTTCGCCCGCCCTCGGCCAGTCAGTGATGTCGAAGCGAAACGGTGACCCGAGCATCCAGAATGCCGGCCAGTATCCCTGACCGCCGACGGGGAGCTTGATTCTCGCCGTGAACGCGAGGCTCGTCCCCGCGGGCGGCTGGAAGCCGGCGCGAGTCTCAAGCCGTCCCGAGGTCCATTTGCCACGACTGTCCCTGATCGGCCTGATCGCGAGGTCACCACGGCCATCAAGGTAGACGTTACTGGTGCTCGTGGTATAGGTCTCCACCTCGTGGTTTCCCCAGCCGGGCGATCCGCCAGGGTAATGTGTTCCCGTGTCGTAGCGCCAGCGCGCGGACGATACAGGGCTTCCTGGCGGTCCCGTGAAGTCGTCGCGCCATACCTGTGTCCATCCGTTGCTCGCTGCTGCTTGGTCGTGAGCCGGCGGACTCGCGGGTTGCACTCCGCACGCGCTCGCCAGCAGCGCCACGGCGAATACCGGCCCGCGCCGGAGGACATTACCAACAATGCCCATGACCACCCCCAGCCGAATGTGTGCCCGGCGCCGCCGGCGTCTCCCGATGAGACCCTCCGGCTGCGGGATTGCCGACGGCCTCGACGAGGCGGCCCGGGTCACTATGTCGCCTTCCTCTCATAATTCCTCATAACGTGGAGACATCGACCGCCCTCAGCAAAGGGAAGGCCAGGTCAGGTCACGTGCTGCGTCCCCGTTTGTCCCCGGCGCCAGGCGCGGTGGCGGGCACGGTGCGATGCTGGCGGTGCTCTCCGGCGGCTGCTGAAGCCAGGAGCCCATGGGCAGCGCGCACCCCGGGGGTCCCCGGCCGCGCCAGGTCGGCGTAGATCTCGCCGTTCTCGCCGACCCGCAGGTCCGTCACCTGGACGAGGACGGCCGGCCCGCCGCCGGCCCGGACGGACAGGATGCTGCCGCGCTCCAGCACGATCCGCTCGCAGACCGCGCCGCGCATCAGCCGGGCCGGGGCGCTCACGCGTGCCCGCCCGTGCCGGTGTTGTCATCCGGTACGACCCCGCCGGTCGCGTCCGGCCGTACCGTCGTGGTGACGCCCAGGTGATGCGCGTTCATGTACGCGACGATCAGCGGCAGCGCCGCGATCATCTGCGGCGCGGTGCGCAGCCCATCGTGGAACGCGATGATCGTGCCGTCCCGCAGCCGGGGATCGACCCGGGCGGCGATCTGCGCCGCGGTTAGCCCGGCCCAGTCGTTGCTGTCGATGATGTTCGTCCCGGAGTCCAGCACGATCCGCAGGCCGAGCGAAGTCGCGGTCTGCTCGTCAGCCGCGTTGACCGCGCCGTACGGCGGGCGCCACAGCACTGGCTTGGGCGCCCCGGCGCTCACGATCGCGGCGTCGGTCCCGGACAGCTCCGCGCGGACCTGGGCCTGGGTCAGCGGCTTGTTCGTGACGCCGACGCCCTTGCCGGTGAACGACTTGTGATCCCAGGTGTGGTTCCCGACGACATTGCCGCTAGCGATCTCGGCGTGGACCAGCTCCGGGTGCGCGGCAGCCTTCGAACCGATGTCGAAGAACACCCCGTGCAGGTGCAGCTCGTCCAACTCGGCAATCACCTGGGCGGTGTAGAAGTCCGGGCCGTCATCGAAGGTGAGCACCACCCGGCCTGCGCTGGCGTCACTGTGCAGCGGCACGCCCGGCGCCGGCGCCAGCGCCAGCGCGGCCGGCACCGATCCCGCTGCGGCCGGCAGGAGCGGGCTGATGCTCCCGAACGCGGTGATGCCGCTGGCGGCGAGGAAGATCACCGCGATGCACGCGGTATACGCGGCTTTCATCTTCGGCAGCGCCGAGATCGCCGCGACCATAAGGAAGATGATCGTGGTGACGGTCACCGCGACCCAGCACCATTGCAGTGCGGACATGTCGAAATACCCCCTGTTTCTCAGGTCTCGTGCCAGATCGACGGGCCGCCGCGGAATGCCTTGTATAGCGCGGTGACGTAGACGACCTGGGCAAACATGTTGTAGATCATCTCGGGCACGAGCAGCGCGGCGAGCAGCATGGACCCGGTGCCCTGCGCGCGGACCGCGGCCACCCGGTCGGCGATGAACACCAGGGTGAGCAGCGCCCACGGCAGCGACGTCACCACCGTCCCGGCCGAGGCCCAGGTCGCGAGCACGGTGGCGTAGAACAGCCACATGGCCGCCAGGCCGAACAAGATCCACGCCCGGCGCACGTGGAACGGCACGGTGACTCTCGTCCAGCCGTACCGGCGCAGGTCTTCCACGCCGCCCTGCATCCACCGGATGCGCTGGAGCCAGAGCGTGCGCCAGGTCGGCATGGTGTCGGTGGCCGCGTCGCAGCCGAACGGGCTGATCGTCTGCCAGCCCAGCGTCTTAGCCGCCAGTGTCAGCTCGAAATCCTCGGTCAGCGATCCGTACAGGTACACATAGCCGGGTGGCAGCGTGCCGCTGTCACGGGCGGCGATCACCTCGCGCAGCATCGCCACCGGCAGCAGCGTGGACGTGCCGACCAGGATGTGGGTGCGGTCGCCGCGGCGGTCGGTCATCCGGCACTCGCGGGCGAACTCGTTCCGCTGGAGCAGGCCGATCAGGCCGTGCGCGTTCCGGCAGGCGTACCGGCCGGACACTACGGCGCGGGGATTGGCATCCATGACCGCGTTAGCCAGTTCGAACCAGCGCGGGACGACGACGGTGTCAGCGTCCATCACGAAGATCCGGTCCTTGTCGGCCAGGGATGCCAGCAGCGTCTCGATGCCGTAGTTGAGCGCGCCGGCCTTGCGGTGCGGGTTGCGCGGCATCTCGATCACCTCGGCGCCGGCTGCCCGGGCGGCCCCGGCGGTGTCGTCGGTGCAGTTGTTCGCGATGACGACGATCAGGTCCGGAGGCCGGGTCTGGCTGCGCAGCCCGTCGATGGTGGCGGCGATGAATTTCTCCTCGTTCCAGGCCGGGATCAGCGCGGCCACCACGGGCCGCTTGCGGGACGGGCGCATCATGAGCCGGGTGGGGGCCTCGGCGGCCGCCCTGCCAGGCAGCTGCCCGTCCGCGCCCGGGCTCGGATGGGCGTGAGCGGTTGCCATGGCGCCATCGTCGGTGAAGATGTCGTCGTCCTCGTCCGGCTTGCGCGGCTGCTCAAGCAGCGCCTCGGCCGTCTCGCCCTCGTTGTGCTCCGCGAACGTCTTGGCCGGCGCGCCATTCTCCCGGCCGGCCGGGCGGATCTGCTGCCGTCCGTCACCAGGATCCCGCGGCTCGGCGCGGCGGCCGGAAACGGCGAGCCCGGGATCGCGGCGATCCGCGCTCAGGCCTGCGGTACCGGGCGCGGGAACGTCTACGCCGCCGGGCTGGGGGCCACTGACCCAGCAGTGCACGAGGGGCCCGTCTTCTGCGTCCGCGAGCCGGAAGCCGCTGCTGGAGCTGATCTGGCGGATGTCAATCTGGCTGCCGTCGAGGAACGTCCCGTTGGTGCTCCCCGCGTCCTCGAAGACCCAGCCGTTCTGAGCCAACCGCACGACCGCGTGCCGCCACGACACGCGCGGGTCGGTGAGCACGATGTCACACTGTGGATCGCGGCCAAGGACACATGACTGACCGGATCGCAGCCGCAGAGTGGACCTGGACCCCTGGACCTTGATGAAAAGCGTGAGGGTTGAATGCCGCGGGAGGGAGCGGTTGGGCGCCCGTGCGGGAGATGCCGATGGTGGTAGTTTCCACTTCCACCGGGTACTCCTGGTCTCACCCGACGAAGCCGGAGTCGCTCCGCCCGTCCTCAGTGGAGGCAGGGATTCCCACCACTTCCCAGAATCAGGCGTTGCTGTGTCGACGATCATCTCGGGAGTTCCCCTCGTAATATCGAACCTTGACGACGTGATGGTGAGTCCCGCACCACCTATCGCCCCCTGACCGGTACCAGCGACACCGGCTCCTGGCCGCGTCCGCACTACAGGTAGCAGCTTCATGGCAAGATCCCCGACGCGCTGAAAGCGGTCTTATCGGCCCCTTTGACGGGTCAACGACGTGACAGAGTCACAAACCAGACTGTTGATACATCCGGCTTGCCGGCCCTATCCATCTTGACCAGTGTGACGCCTGTGAATCAGGTGATGTGGGTCACCTAATGTCAGACATGAACGTGGTTGACGACCATTTCGACAGGGAACTGGGAGCCAGCGGGGCGGCCCGCTGCGGAATGCTTGTGACCGCAATGTTGATGATCATGCAGAAGCGCTTGCCTGGGCCAAGTGGCCAGTCCGGGACGTGGATTCGGTCGATCGTCATGAAGCGTGCCGTCGAAGGAGAACGTAATCGAGCTGACCGTCCAGTCGGCGCGGTAGACGTGAAACTGGCCGTCCACGGGGAACAGGTCGAGTTGATGTTAGCTGCCGGGCAGTGGGCGGCGGTATGCCACCCGGTTGTCCCGGAATCCTCGAAGAAGTCGATCTCTCCGCCAGCCGCCCATGGCTTGCTGGTGCCGAGCGCCCACCAGGCGGGCCATACACCCGCCTCGGGCGTTACCATAATCCGGCCTTCCCCATGGCCTTGAGCCTGGTTGGACTTCTCCCTGGTGATGAGGCGCGTACTTCCGTAGGTGACGTGCCCTATGGGCCCGGTGTTCTTGGTGACCCGGTTGACCAGGTCGCCATGGCCGTCGAGAAAGCTGTTGGCCCGCGAGCTGGTGCAGGTCTCCAGCTCGCGGTTGCCCCAGCGGGCGTAGCCGATGTCGGACGCCCATTGCGAGGAGCTGGGAGCGCTGCAAAGGTGCGGGTCATCAAACCTCGAGCGGATCTTCCGAGATCATGCCACAATCGCTCTTGCTAGGCGCCCTCTCTCCAGTTCGAAGACGTACCTCCAGCAACTCCCATCGTCACAGCTCAGATGGCACCTTTCGCGTTGACACGCCCGAATGGGCACCTATTTACTCGGTGGATTCAGGCTTAGTGCCGAGACCGAGAAATACCTTGCCGCGATCAGGCGGAAGACGGTAAGGCTGATCGTATAGCCAGGTAGCGCACCCGGAATCGGATGATCTGGACGCCGCCAACCACGCGATCGGAACAGCTGGCAGAAACACGTAATCGGCAGCAATTGTTTGGGCCAGATAAGTCGAGTCCTCTCATCACAGAACGCAACCGGGCGCGGTCTTCACGGCGAAGCGAAGGTTCGCATTCCTCCGCCCTGCACAAGCACACAGAACCGGCCTAATGCACGTCAGCTGGCTATTTGGTGGCCTGATCTGTCGGAGGGCTTCGGGGATATCGGCGTGGCACAGTGGGCCCGGTGGCTGTAGAAGAAGCCACGGTCCCCCGATGATGTGACACATCATCTGCCGCTGCAAACTTCGGCTGCTCGCAAGAAATCGGCAGTTACGACTGGCCCTGCGAAGCGTGCCCATCAGCGATTAACGAACGCTCGACTGAGCCCGCCGCTTGATCAGTCCAGCATGACCTCCGTTTCCCGCCGGTGTGGGTCCCCGGACCCGGCGGCTACCTCGACCCGGATGTGACCTCCCGGAATGTGCAGTCGCCGGGTGCTGACATCCCATCGACCCAGTGGGCGCAGCGATGCCGGCACGGTGAGAACTTGTGATCTGCCAGCCGGGACGCGGACCGGGGCGAAGCCGAGCAGGGCACGTTCGCCGGCCCGGTCCACGTCCAGGCGCACGCCGTATACCTGCACGACGTGTCGCCCGTCGCGGTCGCCGGTGTTGCGGACGGTCGTGCTCACCCGCAGGGATTCCGGCCCGTCCTGCTCGGCGGCGGCGCCGTTGAAGTCGAAGGTGGTGTAGGACAGGCCGAACCCCAGCGGGTACGCGGCTGGCACGCCGAGGCGGTCGAGGAGCCGTTGGCCGTACCAACGGTCATAGGTGATCGCGGTGGCGTTGCGGCCGAACGCCGGCAGGTGCGCCTCGTCGGTGGGGATGGAGAAGGGTAGCCGGCCGGTCGCATCGACGTGGCCGAGGAGTACGTCGGTGAGGGCGTGCCCGCCTTCCGCCCCGCAGTACCAGGCCATCAGGACTGCGGGGACGGATTCCCGCCAGGCCTCCATGAGCACCGCCCCAGCCGCGCGGACGGCCACAACCGTGCGCGGGTTGACGGCGGCGACCGCGCGGATGATGTTCTCGTCGATCGGCCGGAGCGTCAAGCGCGCGCGGTCGCCGCCGGTGGTGCCACCGCCGGCCGGCGAGGCCGCGTGGCCGTCGGAGTTGCCGATCAGCCGGCCGCGACGGCGGCCGCCTCGGCCGGATCGTCGGCGGCGGTGTGGCGGATCTCCACGCCGGGCAGCGCGGCCCGCAGCCCGGTGAGCGCGGTGACGACACCGGGGTCGCGAACGTCGGAGGAGCCGTGGTCGCCGGTGCCCGGGTCGTCGGCGAGCCGGCCGATCACGGCCAGAGATCGCAGGCGGTCGGCGCGGAGGGGCAGCACGGGTGTGTCGTCGACTGGATCGTTACGCAGCAGCACCATGGCCAGCGATGCCGCCTCACGGGCCAGTGCCCGATGCTGCGGCGACGCCACTACCTCCGGTGGCGGCGGTGGCGCTAGCAGCGTGGCGGCGTGCCGCAGCTGCGCGGCGAGGATGCGCCCCCCGGCCCGTTCGACGTCGCTCCAGCTGGCCCGGCCGTCGGCGAGCGCGGCCGGCAGGTGCTGCGCGCGCTGCTGGCGGAACGGCTCCTCGACGTCGAGGCCGGCGCGCAGCGACAGGACCGCGTCCCGCAGGCCCCAGATGAAGTCGGAGACGACCACGCCGCGGAATCCCCACTGGTCGCGCAGGATGCCGGTGAGCAGGGACTCGTTCTGGCCGCACCACTGGCCGTTGACAGAGTTGTACGCGCTCATGATGGCGTACGCGCCCTCCTCGACGACCCGGCGGAAGTGCGGCAGGTAGGTTTCGTGCAGGGTCGCCTCGTCACAGGTGACGTCGACACTGAACCGCGCGTTCTCCATCGAGTTGAGCGCGTAGTGCTTGGCGCAGGCCATGACGTGCCGCTGGGTTCCGCGGGCCAGCGCCGACCCCGTTTCGCCGAGCAAGATCGGGTCCTCGCCGTAGGTTTCCTGCGCGCGGCCCCACGCGGGTGGCGGGGCAGGTTGATGCACACGCCGCCGAAGAAGTTGGCGCCCTGGGCGCGCGCTTCGGCGCCGATGACGTCGCCGATGCGCTCTTCGAGGCCGACGTCCCAGGTGGCGCCGCGCGCCATCGAGACCGGGAAGGCTGTCGAGCGTCCCATGACGACGCCGCGCGGACCGTCGCTGAACCGCAGCCCGGGGATGCCAGGGCGGGCAACAGCGCCGTGGATGATGGGCCGGAGGTTGTACCCCTCCTCGATCATCTCCCGGATGCCGGGCCAGAAGTCCTGGTCCCCGTCGAGCAGGTCCAGGCGCTCGGCGTCGGTCAGCTGGGCATACAGGCCGGCCGCGGCCTTCTCGGCGTCAGCGCCGGAACGGACCTCGACCACGGACTTGTCGTAGCTGCTGGCGGGCATGCCACGCTCCTCGTCTCCCTGCCGCTGCAGGGGTTACATGTGCGGCGGTATTGGCGAGCAGCGAGGCCGGCGCCGATCGCGTCGCCGCCCAGCTGGCCAGCAATTCGGGGCGTCCGGTGAACTCGCCCTGCATCGGGCCACGTCGCTGTCACGCGGCTCGTCTCCCAGCCAGACGCTGGCCAGCTGCGCGGCCTTCTCCTCCAGCGTCATCTGGCTGATCAGGTCGCCGACCCGCTCGGCGGCAGGGCGTGCCGGATCGCGCCAGGCCTGGATTTCCTGCCGGCTCATCGTGCGGGTCGTGCGGATTTCCCGGCGATCGACCCGGCCGGCAGTCCAGCCCGCCGGCGTAGCGACCGGTCCTCGATGATCTCGCCAGGCATCTGCGCAGCCGCCTGGCCCGTCCCGGCCAGCGGCTGGCGCGCCGTGGTCAGCGGCGGGGACAGGACTAGTCATAGCACTTTCCGGGCTCTGCCCTGATCCGATCCGTCCGATCCGATGGCGCCTGCCCGAGCCCGCGGGGATGAAACAGCCCAGATGGCTCGCCAACCTCGGTTTCACGCTGGCGTGGCACGCCGGACGCCGCGAGCGCCGGGATCGCTTCAGCACCCGAAGCCGGCCGCTGAGCCTGGTCAGTTCCGCGCAGGGACCGCGATCCACGCCGCCGCCGCGGCCATGGGCAGCAAGGCCCCAGCCGTCTGCACAGGTCGGCATACGAAGCCGAGCATCACCCGGAATGGCCAGGACTCCGGCACCGCCATCACCTGGCCACCGGCCGGCCGGTCAGCTGGTCGATGGCAACCGGGACGCCGCGGGCCAATGACTGGTTGGCGGCCGCACCGAGCAGGACCGAGGCAGCACCGTCGAGATGGGACGCGGCCCGGTTCCAGGGGTCGGGCGGCGGGCTGGGCGCGAAGAGCTGCTCGAGCATCAGGCTGTCGCCGGCGTGCGGGCTCGTTCCGGCCTCGACGTCGATGTCGACCGGGGAACGGAACATGGGGAACAGCCGGATACGCCGGTCATAGGCGGCCCCGTCAGCTCCGGTTCCCTCGCCGGTCGGGGTCTGCTCGATCACGTGTGCGCCGTGCCGTTCGTACAGCTCGAGCCGGCCCTTGTCCCCGGTGATGGCCACCCGCAGCCCCTCCCAGGGTGAGTAGGCCACCAGCGAGTAGCTGAGCAGCGCCCCGCTGCGGTAGCGGGCCGAGACCACCATGGTGTCCTCGATGGAGATCTCCTCGCCGAACACGTTGCGGTCCCGCAGGTAGCCGGACTGCTCCTCGGCGTCCAGGTACAGGCCGCGCAGCATCGGGCTGCGCTCCAGGTCGAGGGAAAACGGGTCGCCATGGGTCATTGGGCCTTGGCCGGTATACCGGCTGTAGCCATAGGCCTCGCCCCGGCCGACCGCCGCCTCGCGGCCGTAGAAGGAGAGCGAGCCCATTGCGTAGACCGTCTCCGGCCACGAGCCGATCCACCAGTTGACCAGGTCGAAGTGGTGGGAGGCCTTGTGCACGAGCAGCCCGCCGGACATCGGCTTCTCGCGGTGCCACCGGCGGAAGTAGTCGGCCCCGTGGCTGGTGTCGAGCGTCCAGGAGAAGTCGACCAGGTGCGGGGTGCCGATCGCGCCGCCGGCCACGAGCTGGCGGAGCCGGGTGTAGGCCGCCGAGTACCGGTAGTTGAAGGTGACCGTGAGGCGGCGCCCGGTCCGCTCAACCGCCGACAGGATCTGCGCCACCTTGGCCTCGTCGGTGGTCATCGGTTTTTCCGTGATCACGTCGCAGCCGTGCTCCATGGCCGCCACGATGTAACGGTGATGGTAGGCGTCCACGGTGGTGACAATGACCACGTCGGGACGCTCCCGGCCGATGAGGCCGGCGAAGTCGCTGGCCGGGTAGGCCGGCACCGCTGGCCGGCCGTACCGGCCGGACAGCCGGCGGTTGTGGTAGGACATCCGGACCGAGCTGGTGTCGCACAGGGCGACGAGATCGCAGTGCCCGGAGTGGGGTCCGCATAGGGCGTCGATGTACATGGTGGCCCGGCTGCCGGTGCCGACGATGGCGTAGCGCGTTTTGGTCATGGCTCCTCTGGGTCTGCGCCTGGCTGCTGAACTTCGCTTCGCATTAGCCAGATGACCGCGCCGGCAATGGGTAGTCAGGCCACGCAGAAGACGTGGCTACCTAGCCCGGCCCGCCTTCACAGGCACGGACTGGCTCCTGAGTTCCTGCTACCCCGTCGCTACGGTGGCCTGGGGATGGCCGATGGACAGGCCGCTGCCCGGGTCGAAGAACTGCAGGTAGCGGGTGTCGACGGCCAGCTCGAGCGGCTCCCCGTGCCGGACCCGGCTCTCCTTGGACACCCGGGCCGTCCAGAGCGACTTGCCGCCGGCCAGGGCGGCGGTGGCCTCGTCCTCGTCCTCGCTGGTCTCGGTGGCCTGGGCGATGGCAGCGTGCTCGACGTGGGGGGCGTCGATGGTGAAGATCACGTTGATCTCGCTGCCGAGCTCCTCGGTGACGCCCGCGGTGACCCGCATCGTCCCGCGGCTGGCGTCGCCCAGGCTGACATCCTCGAAGTCCGACGGGCGGATGCCGAGGATGACCTTCTTGCCGAAGTAGTCCGCCAGGCCCGGCTTGGCCTGCAGGACCTCGGCGGGCACCGGCAGCTTGCAGCCCGCGAAGCACGCCGCCGGGCCGCCGTCCCGGACCAGCTCCGCGGTCACGAAGTTCATCGCCGGAGAGCCGATGAACCCGGCCACGAACAGGTTCACCGGCGCCTCGTACAGGTGCTGCGGCGTGTCGACCTGCTGCAGCAGGCCATCCCGCAGCACCGCCACCCGCTGGCCGAGCGTCATGGCCTCGATCTGGTCGTGGGTCACGTAGACGGTGGTGACGCCGAGCCGCTCGTGCAGCTGGGACAGCGAGGCCCGCATCGACACCCGCAGCTTGGCGTCCAGGTTGGACAGCGGCTCGTCCATCATGAAGGCCTGCGGCTCGCGGACGATGGCACGGCCCATCGCGACCCGCTGCCGCTGCCCGCCGGACAGCGCGCCGGGCTTGCGCTTGAGGTAGGGCTCCAGTCCGAGCATCTTGGCGGCTTCGTCGGTGCGGCGCTTGATCTCGTCCTTGGGCGTCTTGCGCAGCTGCAGACCGAAGGCCAGGTTCTGCTCGACGGTCATGTGCGGGTACAGCGCGTAGTTCTGGAACACCATCGCGATGTCGCGGTCCTTGGGCGGCAGGTCGTTGACCACCCGGTCGCCGATCGAGATGGTG
>JAJKHX010000159.1 GCA_021154785.1 Nocardiopsis sp. | reverse complement strand
CCTGCGCCGACCGGTCCGCCGATCTTGTGCCCGGTGATGGTCATGGCGTCCGCGGCGAAGGTGATGGGCAGCTGCGCGACGGCCTGGACGGCGTCGGTGTGGAACGGGATGCCGTGCTCGCGGGCGATCGCGGCGCGCAGCGTGCCGGGACCGATCCGGCCGTCGGCGCCGGGTGCCAGCCAGACGGCCTCGGCGCCCTGGGCTTCGGCCAGCCAGCGGACCGAGTCCAGGACCGCGTGGTGCTCCACCGACGTGGTCAGGACACGCCTGCGGCCGTCCTCGCGGCGGGACCAGTACAGGCCCTTGACCGCGAGGTTGTCCGCCTCGGTCCCGCCGCTGGTGAAGACGACCTCGCTCGGCCGGGCGCCGAACACCTCGGCGAGCTGCTCCCGGGACTCCTCCACCACCCGGCGGGCCCGGCGGCCCGCGGCGTGCAGCGACGACGCGTTACCGAGCTGGCCGAGCTCCTCGGTCATGGCGGCGATCGCCTCGGGGCGCATCGGCGTGGTCGCCGCGTGATCCAGGTAAACCGGTACCGTGCTGTCCGAACTCATAACGGAGTCCAGCCTAGCCGCCGGGGCGATACCGGAGAAACAGCTGTAACGGGCAACCCCGCGACGCTACTTGCGCTTGCCGATCTCCTCGAGAAGCTGCGGGACCACCTTGAACAGGTCGCCGACGACGCCGAAGTCGGCCAGCTCGAAGATCGGCGCCTCCGGGTCCTTGTTCACGGCGATGATCGTCTTGGAGGTCTGCATGCCGGCCCGGTGCTGGATCGCGCCGGAGATGCCGATCGCCATGTACAGCTGCGGCGAGACGGTCTTGCCGGTCTGGCCGACCTGGAACTGGTGCGGGTACCAGCCGGCGTCGGTCACCGCCCGCGAGGCGCCGACGGCCGCGCCCATCGCGTCGGCGAGCTGCTCGATCACGCCGAAGCCCTCGGCCCCGCCGGTGCCGCGGCCGCCGGAGACGACGATCGAGGCCTCGCTCAGCTCCGGGCGGTCGCTGCGCTCGGCCACCACCCGGTTGGTGATCCTGGCCCCGGTGGCGTCGGCGGACAGGGACACCGCTTCGATCGCGGCGTCGCCGGCCGCGGGCTCGGGGGCCACCGCGTTCGGCCGCATGGCCACGATCGGCGTGCCGCGGCGGACCCGGGAGTGGACGATCGTCGCGCCGCCGAAGACGGACTGCTCGGCCACCGGGCCGTCGGCGCCGGGCTGCAGGTCCACCGCGTCGGTGAGCACCCCGGAGTCGATCTTGACCGCGAGCCGGCCCGCGACCTCCTTGCCCTGCGCGTTGCCGGCCACCAGGACCAGCGCGGGGCTCTTCTCCTTGACCAGCTGGGCCAGCAGTTCAGCGGCCGGGTTGGTCACGTAGTCGTCGTAGACCGAGTCGGCGGCCACGTAGACGCGGGTGGCGCCGTACTCGGCCAGCCGCGCCTGGCCTTCCTCCGCGCCCGCGCCGGTCCACACCACCGACGCCTCGCCGAACCGGCGGGCCAGCGTGATCAGCTCGAGCGTGACCTTCTTGACGTCCGCGTCCACGTGCTCGGCGAGCACCAGGATCTCAGCCATGTCGCTTCCCCTCCGGCTCTAGATGAACTTCTGCGCGGCGAGGAACTCGGCGACCTTGGCGCCGCCATCGCCTTCGTCCTTGACCACCGTGCCGGCCTGCCGGGGCGGCCGCTGGGTGTGATCGACCACCTCGGTGGCGGCACCGCCCAGGCCGACCAGGGCCGGGTCGATGCCCGCGTCGGCCAGCGACATCGTCTGGACCGGCTTCTTCTTGGCCGCCATGATGCCCTTGAACGACGGGTACCGCGGCTCGTTGGTCTTCTCGACCACGCTGACCACCGCGGGCAGCGTCGACTCGACCTCGAAGTACCCGTCCTCGGAGGCCCGCCGGATGCGGATCGCGGTGCCGTCGATCTCCACCTTGTTGGCCAGCGAGACCTGCGGCACGCCGAGCCGCTCGGCCAGCATCGCGGCCATCACGCCCATCCGGGCGTCGGTCGACTCCGAGCCGGCGATCACCAGGTCGAAGCCGATCTGGCCGAGGACCTGGGCCAGCGCGTACGAGGTGGACAGCCCGTCCGAGCCCGCCAGCCCGTCGTCCAGCAAGTGCACGGCCTTGTCGGCGCCCATGGACAGCGCCTTGCGGATCGACTCGGCCGCCTTCTCCGGCCCCATCGTCAAGATCGTGACCTCGGCCTCGTTCCCGGCCGCGCGCTGCGCCTCGGCGATCTGCAGGCCCTCCTCGATGGCGTACTCATCGAGCTCGTTGATGAGGCCGTCCACCGACGCGCGGTCCAGCGTGGCGTCCGCGTCCTTGAGCTTGCGTTCGGCCCAGGTATCGGGCACCTGCTTGACCAACACGACGATGTTCATAGACAACGACCTTCCTTGGTTGCTGGCATCTAAGCCTGCCAAACCATGTGACGTCCTCCCGCACCGGGTCCGCGGGCATATGTTACTCAGTAGTAACCTCGGGAGCCAAAACTGGGGTCACGACCGTCTCAGGTAGCGGCAAAGTACCCGCCATCGCGGCGTCGGCACCTAGAGTGCCTGGTAAACGAGAATGGTACGGGAGCACGCCACGCGGAGGAGGGTCAGCTTGGCTCGGGTCACCGTCATCGGTACCGGCTATCTCGGTCTCACCCACGCCGTCTGCCTGGCCGACCTAGGCCACGAGGTGCTGGCGATCGACGTCGACGCCACCAAGATCGCCATGGCCGCGCGGGGCGAGGCCCCGTTCTTCGAGCCCGGCCTGGAACCGCTGCTGCAGAAGAACCTGGACGCCGGGCGGCTCCGCTTCACCATGTCGTTCGCCGAGATCGCGGCGTTCGGCGACGTCCACTTCCTGTGCGTGGGAACCCCGGAGGGCGACGCCGGCCGGGCCGACCTCAGCGCGGTCCGCGCGGCCGCCTCATCCCTGGCCCCGCACCTGAGCGGGCCGTGCCTGGTCGTCGGGAAGTCGACCGTCCCGGTCGGGACGGCGCGGCAGGTGCTAGCCGGCCTGCGCGCCGCGGCGCCAGCCGGCGCCGCGGTCGACCTGGCCTGGAATCCCGAGTTCCTGCGGGAGGGCCTCGCCGTGCAGGACAGCCTGGCGCCCGACCGCATCGTGCTCGGCGTCACCGCGGACGGCACCGCCGGCGGCACTTGCGGCCGGGCCGAGGCGCGGCTGCGCGAGATCTACCGGGGGCCGCTCGAGGCGGGCAGCCCGCTGCTGGTCATGGACCTGGAGACGGCCGAGCTGGTCAAGGTGGCGGCGAACGCGTTCCTGGCCACCAAGATCTCCTTCATCAACGCCATGGCCGAGGTCTGCGAGCAGGCCGGCGGTGACGTGATGGCACTGGCCGAGGCGCTCGGGCACGACGCGCGGATCGGCCCCCGGTTCCTGTCCCCCGGGCTCGGGTACGGCGGCGGCTGCCTGCCCAAGGACATCCGCGGGTTCCGCGCCACCGCCGCCGACCTCGGCGTGGACTCGCTGGTGGGCTGGCTGGGCACGGTGGACGAGATCAACCTGGGCCGCCGCGGGCGGGTCGTCGCACTGGCCCGCGAGGCGGCGGGCGGATCACTGGAAGGCAGCCGGGTCGCGGTGCTCGGCGTCGCGTTCAAGCCGAACAGCGACGACGTGCGGGACTCCCCCAGCCTGGCCGTCTGCGACCGGCTGACGGCCGAGGGGGCGATCGTGTCCGTGCACGACCCGGTGGCCATGCCGAGCGCGGCCAGGAAACGGCCGGGCCTGCGGTATGCGCCGTCGGTGTTCGAGGCCGCCGAGGATGCCGACCTGGTCCTGCACCTGACCGAGTGGTCCGACTACCGGGCGATCGACCCGGCCGCGCTGGCCTGGGTCGTGGCCCGCCGGGTGATCATCGACGCCCGCTGCTGCCTGGACGCGGATCTCTGGCGAGACGCTGGGTGGACCGTGCAGGTGCTAGGGCGGCCCTAGGAGCGCTCGGCGGCTTCGACGACGTTGAGCAGGAGCATGGCGCGGGTCATCGGGCCGACGCCGCCGGGCATGGGGGCGAGCCAGCCCGCCACCTCGGTCACGTCCTTGGCGACGTCGCCGGTCAGGCCGGCGTCGGTGCGGGTGATGCCCACGTCCACCACGGCCGCGCCGGGCTTGACCATGTCCGCGGTGACCAGGCCGGGGCGCCCGGCCGCCACCACCACGATGTCCGCGTTCCGGCTGTGCGCCGCGAGGTCCTTGGTGCCGGTGTGGCACAGGGTCACGGTGGCGTTCTCGGTGCGCCTGGTCAGCAGCAGGCCGAGCGCGCGGCCCACGGTGATGCCGCGGCCGATGACGGTGACGTCGGCGCCGGCGACGGCCACGCCGTAGTGACGCAGCAGTTCCACGATGCCGCGCGGCGTGCAGGGCAGCGGGCCCGGCTCGTTCAGCACCAGCTTGCCCAGGCTGACCGGGTGCAGCCCGTCGGCGTCCTTGGCCGGGTCCATCCGGCTGAGCACGGCGCCGGCGTCCAGGCCGCCCGGCAGCGGCAGCTGGACGATGTACCCGGTGCACGCGGGGTCCGCGTTCAGCTCGTCGACGACGGCCTCGACCTGGGCCTGGGTCGCGTCGGCGGGCAGGTCCCGGCGGATGGACGCGATCCCGACCTGCGCGCAGTCCCGGTGCTTGCCGTTCACGTAGGCGCGGCTGCCGGGATCGTCGCCGACCAGGACGGTGCCGAGCCCGGGCACGATACCACGCGCGGCCAGCGCCGCCACCCGTTCGGTCAGCCCGGCCCTTATCTCCGCGGCGAGGGCCTTGCCGTCCAGTACCTGAGCGGTCACGTAGCGTCCCCTTTAGTGGTAGAAGTGGCGCACGCCGGTGAAGTACAGACCGATGCCCGCGGCTTCGGCGGCGGTGACGGTCAGGTGGTCCCGGATCGAGCCGCCCGGCTCCACGACGGCGGCCACCCGGGCCTGCGCCAGGATCTCGAAGCCGTCGGCGAACGGGAAGTACGCGTCGCTGGCCGCGACCGCGCCGGCCGCCCGGTCCCCGGCTCGCATCACCGCCAGCCGGGCCGAGTCCACCCGGTTGACCTGGCCCATGCCCACTCCGACCGAGGCTCCGCCCGAGGCCAGCAGGATGGCGTTGGATTTGACCGAACGACATGCCTTCCACGCGAACGCCAGATCCGCGAGTTGTTCTGGGGTGGCCGCCGGTCCCACCTTGAGCTGCCAGTTGACCGGATCATCGCCCGGCTCGTCCACCCGGTCCGCGGACTGCATCAGCATCCCGCCGGTGACGGGGCGAAGCTCGGTGGTTGGCTTCTTACCGGGCGGGGCGCAGCGGAGCAGGCGGACGTTCTTGCTGGCGGACAGGATATCCAGCGCCTCGGCGTCGAAGTCGGGGGCGATCACCACCTCGGTGAAGATCTCCGCGATCTGCCGGGCCAGCGCCGCGGTCACCGGCCCGTTGACCGCGATCACCCCGCCGAACGCCGAGGCCGGGTCGCAGGCGTGCGCCTTGGCGTGCGCCTGGGCGAGGTCGGCGGCGACGGCGATCCCGCACGGGTTGGAGTGCTTGATGATGGCCGCGCACGGCTCGGCGAAGTCGTAGGCCGCGCGCCGGGCGGCGTCCGCGTCCACGTAGTTGTTGTAGGACATGGCCTTGCCGTGCAGCAGCTCGGCGGCCGCGATGCCCTCCGGCGCGCTTTTTGAGGCCGGCCGGGTGTACAGGGCGGCCCGCTGATGCGGGTTCTCGCCGTAGCGGAGCACGTCGGCGCGCTGCCACAGGGCGCCGGCCACGGCCGGCCAGCCGGCGTCCCTGGCCGTCTCGTCGGGCGCGTAGACCGACGCGAACCAGGACGCCACCGCGATGTCGTAGGCGGCGGTGTGCGCGTACGCCTCGGCCGCCAGCGCCCGGCGCTGGTCCAGCGTGAACCCGCCGGGCAGGGCGGCCAGCACATCGGCGTACCGGGCCGGGTCGGTGATGACCGCCACCGAGCGGTGGTTCTTGGCGGCGGCGCGGACCATGGCCGGGCCGCCGATGTCGATCTGCTCGACGCATTCTTCCGGCGTGGCCCCGGACGCGACGGTGGCCTCGAACGGGTACAGGTTGGACACCAGCAGCTGGAACGGCTCGATGTGGAGCTCGGCCAGCTGGGCCTCGTGCGACGGGAGGGCCAGGTCGGCCAGCAGGCCCGCGTGCACCCGCGGGTGCAGGGTCTTGACCCGGCCGTCCAGGCACTCGGGGAACCCGGTCAGCTCCTCCACCCGGGTGACCGGCACTCCGGCCGACGCGATCCGGGTCGCGGTGCTGCCGGTGGAGACGATCTCGATGCCGGCCGCGTGCAGCCCGGACGCGAGGTCCTCGAGGCCGGTCTTGTCATAGACGCTGATCAGTGCGCGCCTGATCGGGATCGAGGTCATCGGCCGATCCTCACCTTCCTGCCGCGGACGGACCAGCCGTCGCGGACCATCCTGCCCACCGTGTCCACGAGCAGCGCCCGCTCGGCCACCTTGATGCGTTCGTGCAGCGCCGCCTCGTCGTCGTCGTCGGCGACCGGCACGCTGGCCTGGGCCACGATCGGCCCCTCGTCGACGCCGTCGTCGACCAGGAAGACGGTGCATCCGGCGATCTTGACGCCGTGTGCCAGCGCGTCCCGCACGCCGTGCGTCCCGGGGAACGACGGTAGCAGCGCCGGGTGCGTGTTCAGGCAGCGGCCGCCGAACGCGTCCAGGAACGCCTTGCCCACCAGCTTCATGAAGCCGGCCAGGATGATCAGGTCCGGCTGGTACCGCGCGCACTCCCGGGCCAGGGCCGCGTCCCAGTCCTCGCGGGCCGGGTAATCGGAGAGCCTGGTGACGAAGACGGGGACGCCCGCCCGTTCGGCTCGATTGAGGCCGTTGATGCCGGTCCGGTCCGCGCCGACGGCCACCACCCGCGCTCCGTAGGCCTCATCGGTGCACGCGTCGATCAGGGCCTGAAGATTGGTCCCCTCCCCGGAAACGAGCACGACAAGCCGCGAGGTCACGGGGCCAACCCTATGGCACCGGGCCGGAAGGCCGGACCGGCAGGCCGGCCCGGCCAGTCGACAGAGAGGGCAGAATAGACAGTGATGGCCAGATACCAGCCGCCAGGGGGGCGCGGGTCGCAGCCGCGGGGAACGCTGCCCGGACGCCGGCAGCTGCCGCCCGCCGATCCCGCCCTGCGCCAGCGGGCGCTGGCGGCGTTGTTCCTGGGCGTGCTCAGCCTGATCGGCCTGATGCTCGGGCTCGGCAACCTGCGCCGCGGCATCTTCGTCGCCGCCCTGACCCTGGTGTTCGCGGCGGTCGCGGTCTGGCTCGGCGTCACCGCCAGCCGCCAGGCCCGGCGCAGCGGCACGGCCCGCCCGCGCGGGGCGGTCAGCGGGGTAGTGCTCGGCGTGTTCGGCCTCGCGATCAGCGCCTTGTGGCTGATGGTGCTGGCGGTGTTCTGGCCGCAACTGAGCACGTACTACAACTGCCTGGACGGCGCCAACACGGTGACGGCCCAGCAGGCCTGCCACGACCAGTTCACCAACTCGGTGGGCAGCGAGATGAGCATCCTGCAGACCGGCCGGTAGGGCCGCCGCTCAGCGCCCGCCGGGGTATTCGTCCGGATATCCGTCGGCGTATTCCTCGATGACGCCGAGGGGGATCTCCTCGTCGTCGTCCAGGTCGTCCCCGTGGTCGGCGGCCCACGGATTGAGGTAGATCCGGTGACCGCTGGCGTCGTCGGCCTCGTCATGCTGGCCCGGCGGCAGGAGGGGGCCCGGGTCCGGCGGCGGCTCGGTGACGGCCTG
>JAJKHX010000158.1 GCA_021154785.1 Nocardiopsis sp. | reverse complement strand
CCTCGACGGTGATGACACCTTCCTTGCCGACCTTGTCCATGGCCTCGGCGATCATCTCGCCGATGGCCGTGTCACCGGCCGAGATGGAGGCGGTGGAGGCGATCTGCTCCTTCGTCTCCACGTCCTTGGCGAGCTTGGACAGTTCCTCGCTCACCCGCTCGACGGCCGACTCGATGCCGCGCTTGAGCGACATCGGGTTCGCACCCGCCGCGACGTTGCGCAGGCCCTCGCGCACCAGCGCCTGGGCCAGCACGGTGGCCGTCGTCGTGCCGTCGCCGGCCACGTCGTCGGTCTTCTTGGCTACTTCCTTGACAAGCTCGGCGCCGATCTTCTCCCACGGGTCCTCGAGCTCGATCTCCTTGGCGATGGATACACCATCGTTGGTGATCGTGGGGGCTCCCCACTTCTTCTCGAGCACCACGTTGCGGCCCTTAGGGCCGAGAGTTACCTTCACGGCGTCGGCGAGCTGGTTCATACCGCGTTCGAGGCCGCGCCGGGCTTCCTCGTCAAACGCGATCATCTTCGCTGCCATAGGCTCCAGTCCTCTGTGGCGTACAAGCGGATCGAGCCGATGCCCGCGACGGACGGCATCCCGCGCGTCAGTCCTTTCCTGCCGCGCGACGGTGCCTCATCGCCCGATCCCGCCGTAATGCTGGCACTCGCGTGTGGAGAGTGCCAAAACCATGTTTAGCACTCTCATAGGGAGAGTGCAAACGCCCGGACTCCCCGCGGGCCGGCCCGGCCGCTGGACCAGCGCACTCGTGCGATACGCACTCTCGGCAGGAACCAGGAACCAGGAGCCGACGCCACCGGCCCTGTTTTCGGGCATGCGAAAGAGACGCCGTGACAGGGTTGCTTGCCGCTAGAAGCCGCCAGGTCCGGTACGGAGAGGCGGCGGATCAGGCCTGAAAGTACGTCGGCCCGGCCCCGGTGGGGCCGGGCCGGCCGGCAGAACCCGGCAGATCTGTGGTCCCCGCTATCAGCCGGGGCCACGAGCGAACTAAGAGACCACGATAACCTTGTCGGCCTGCGCGCCCCGGTCGCTCTGCGTGATCTCGAACTCGACCCGCTGTCCCTCTTCGAGGGTGCGGTACCCATCCGACTGGATCGCGGAGAAGTGGACGAAAACGTCCTTGCCACCGTCGACGGCAATGAAGCCGTATCCCTTGTCCGGGTTAAACCACTTGACGGTGCCCTGAGCCATTCCAAACAACTCCCTAACTTCGCTCGGGCCTCGAGCTCCGCCCTTGCAACCGCGGAACCCGTCGATCGACAACGGCGGATGAGGTTAAATGCGCTAACGCAAAACCTGTCCCCGTCCGACGGCGACCGGAACCGACCTTACCCTGTGCGGAGGGTGCCTGCCGCCACTTACCCACCAATCACGTCATCTGGCCCGTGTTCTCTGCCGTCGCAAGCCCCGCCAGCCACTGCGGGGATGACGGAAACCCTTTCCCCGGCCGGTACGGGCGTATCGAGTCCCTGCGCGAATCGCACGTCCTCATCGCCCACGTAGACGTTGACGAAACGGCGCAGTTTCCCGGTGTCGTCGATGATCCGGCCGCTCAGCCCGGGATAGGCGGCGTCCAGGCCGGCCAGGACCTCGCGGAGGGTCCCCTCCGTCGCGGTCACCTCCGCCGCGCCGTCGGTGTAAGTCCGCAAGATGGTGGGGATGCGCACCTGCACAGCCACGACATTGCCTCCGTGGTTCGAGAAGCCCGTATTCGAGAGAAGTCCGCGTCACCCGGCGCGCTAGCCGACGGCCGGATACCGCTCGGTGAATGCTTCGAGGGTGGGCCGGATCGGGTCGGGCACGTCCACTGCCCCGGCGACCGCGTCGAGGGTCTTCAGCCCGTCGCCGGAGTTGATGATCACCGTCTCGGCGTCCGGGTCGAGCAGGCCATCCTTGAGCAGCTTGCGCAGCACGCCGAGGGTGACGCCGCCGGCGGTCTCGCCGAAGATGCCCTCGGTGGCCGCGAGCAGCCGGATGGAGTCGACCACCTCGTCGTCGCTCACGTCGGCGATCGACCCGCCGGTGCGCCGCACCACGTCGAGCACGTAGGGACCGTCGGCCGGGTTGCCGATGGCCAGCGACTTGGCGATGGTGTCCGGGCGGACCGGGCGGACCACGTCATGGCCGGCCGCGAAGGCGGCCGACACCGGCGAGCAGCCAGTCGCCTGCGCCCCGAATACCCGCCACGGGGACGGCGGCACCAGGCCCAGCGAGGCCAGCTCGGTGAAGCCCTTGTCCACCTTCACCAGCTGCGCACCCGACGCGATCGGTACCACCACCTGCCCGGGGATTCGCCAGCCGAGCTGCTCGGCGATCTCGAAGCCGAGCGTCTTGGACCCCTCGGCGTAGTAGGGCCGGACGTTGACGTTGACGAAGGCCCAGTCCGGATGCTCGCCGGCCAGTTCGGAGGCCAGCCGGTTCACGTCGTCGTAGGTACCGTCCACGGTGATGAACGTGCCGCCGTAGACCGAGGTGGTGATGATCTTCTGCAGCTCCAGGTCAGCAGGCACCATGACCACCGAGCGGACCCCGGCCCGGGCCGCCGCGGCGGCC
The DNA here is from genome assembly GCA_021154785.1 of Nocardiopsis sp. GTDB lineage: Bacteria > Actinomycetota > Actinomycetes > Streptosporangiales > Streptosporangiaceae > Palsa-504. The sequence goes on along the minus strand of JAJKHX010000158.1, from coordinate 19,277 downwards.
ACCGCGTTGGCCAGGTTGCCGGTGGACGGGCAGGCCAGCACCTTGAAGCCCATCTCGGTGGCGGCGGACAGGGCCACCGCGACCACCCGGTCCTTGAACGAGTGGGTCGGGTTGCCCCGGTCGTCCTTGATCCACAGCCGGCGCATGCCCAGCGCGTGGGCCAGGTTGTCGGCGCGGATCAGCTTGGCGTAGCCGGGCTCGGTGGTCGGCCGGGAGGCGATGTCGGCCGGGACCGGGAGCAGCGGCGCGTAGCGCCACATGTTCGGCGGGCCGGCTTCGATGTCCTCCCGGGTCAGCGCCGGGTAGTCGTAGCGGACTTCCAGCGGGCCGAAGCACTCTTCGCAGGCGTAGAACGGGCCGAGTTCGTACAAGTGGCCGCATTCGCGGCAGGAGAGCCCGGTGGCGTAGCCGAACCCGGACGACGTGGGAGCTGTGCGTGTCGCTGCTGTGGTCACCGGCGAGGACTTCCTTCCCATCTTTCCCAGTGGTCACCCTGACCACGGGTCGGAGTTGGCACCATGCCGCGCGCCTCGCCGTTCACGACGGGCATACGTGCGCGCTAGGTTGCCGGGGCTTCGCAGGGCCGATCCCTCCACCCCTCTGGATGAGCGTTATTCAGTTTTGTTCGAGCTGTCTTCAGAATACCTCAGGGGGCGCCGTGTGGGCCGCCTAGGGATGCTCTAGCCTGCCGGACTATGAACCAGCGCGTGCTCGTGGCGTCCAACCGCGGCCCGATCTCGTACCAGTTCGGCGCCGACGGCTCGCTGACCGGGCGGCGGGGCGGCGGCGGCATGATCGCCGGGGTCACCGACGGGCTGGCCGCGCTCGGACCCGGTTCCAGCGCCACCTGGATCTGCGCCGCGCTCAGCGACGCGGACCGCGTGGTCGCCCGCCAGGGCGGCGCCGGCCTCGGCGAGGGCCTGCGGGCCGGCGTCCCGGTGCGGATGCTGGACATCCCGCCCGGCATTTTCGGCCGCGCCTACAACAACGTGGCCAACTCGACCCTGTGGTTCCTGCTGCACCAGCTTTTCGACACCCCCAACCAGCCGCAGTTCGGGGCCGGGTTCCGCCGCGACTGGGAGTCCTACGTTGCCTACAACGAGATGTTCGCCGACGCCCTGGCTCAGGAAGCGGGGGCTCAGGAAGCGGAGGCCCATCAGGCCGCCCAGGACCGGCCTGCCTCCCCCGGCCTGCGGATCCTGGTCCAGGATTACCACCTGTGCCTGGTCCCGCGGCTGCTGCGGGACCGGCTGGGCGACGCGGCGCGCGGGGCGGGCGTGGGGTACTTCTGCCACACGCCCTGGGCCCCGCCGGATTACTACCGGATGCTCCCGGCCGATACGGCCCGGGCGCTGCTCGACGGCATCCTCGGCGCGGACCGGGCCGGCTTCCACGCCGGGCGGTGGGCCACGGCGTTCATGGACTGCTGTGCCGCGCTGCTCGGCGCTGACGTCGTGCGGGCTGACGTAGAGCCGGACGGCGTGGAGCGGGCCAGCGCGAACCGGCCCGGCGGGACGGCCGGGTGGGTGACCTACCGCGGGCACGTCACCGAGGTCGCCGTCCACCCGCTCGGCGTGGACGCGTCCGCCCTGCGGGAGCGCGACCGGGCCGGGGACGTCCAGGCTCACGCCGGCATCCTGCGCCAGGCCGCGGGCGGCCGCAAGCTGATCGTCCGGGTGGACCGCACCGAGCTGTCCAAGAACATCGTCCGCGGCCTCGCCGCCTACCGCGAGCTGCTCACGACCCGGCCGCAGTGGCGGGGCCGGGTCGTCCACCTGGCCTTCGCCTACCCGTCCCGCTCCGACCTGGCGGAGTACCGCGCCTACACCGAACGGGTGCGGCAGCTCGCCCTCGAGATCACCGGGGAGTTCGGCACCGCGGACTGGAACCCGCTGATCCTGGAGGTGAAGGACGACTACCCGCGGTCGCTGGCCGCGTGCGCGCTCGCCGACGTGCTGCTGGTCAACCCGATCAGGGACGGCATGAACCTGGTCGCCCAGGAGGGCCCGGTGCTCTCCGAGCGCGGCTGCGCGCTGGTGCTCTCCCGCGAGGCCGGCGCGGCCGCGACCCTGGCCGGCGACGCCCTGCTGGTCAACCCGTACGACATCACCGAGACGGCCGAGGCCCTGCACCAGGCGCTGACCATGTCCGAGGCCGAGCGCCAGCGGCGCAGCACCGCGCTCGCCGCCACCGCCGCCGCGGACCCGCCCGCCCGGTGGCTGGGCGACCAGCTCGCGTCGCTCGGGTCCTGACCGGGTGGGCGACCAGCTCGCGTCGCCCGGGGCCTGACCGGGGCGGGGACACCCCACCCATTTGATTCAGGTTGTGAGCTGGCCGGCCAGCCCCGTGAGCAGCTCCACCACCCCGTCAGGTCCGGCTACCACCAGGTCGGCCGCGTCGGCGACGGCCGGCGATTCCGCGCTGGCGCTGGCCACGGCGCAGCCGGGGACGCCGTCGGCCCGCAGCGCGCGCACCGCGGCGAAGGCGGGCAGGTCCCCGAGGTCATCCCCGCAGAACAGGACCGAACGGGCGGCCCGCTCCTTGGCCAGGCCCGTCAGCGCGGTCCCCTTGTCCACGCCCGGCGGGCGCAGCTCGATGACCAGGCGGCCAGGTTCGGCGGCCAGGCCCAGCCGTTCGGCGAGCTCGCCGAGCGGGTTGCGCAGGCGATCCAGCGCCTGCTCCGGGTCGGCCGCGCCGCGGGTGTGCACGGCCACCGCGTGCCCCTTGTCCTCGACCCAGGCGCCGTCGGGGGCGCCCGCCGCGCGGAGCACGGCGGGCAGGGCCGCGCGGGCGGCCTCCACCGCGGCCGGAGCGGGCGCGTCCGCCAGCCGGCCGTCCTGCCAGCGCTGCCAGCCGTAGTGGCCGATCACCACCAGGCCGGGGATGCCCGCCAGGCCGCCCAGGGTCACCGCATCCGCCGCCGGCCTGCCGGTGATGACCGCGACCGTACCGGCCAGCCCGGCCAGCGCGGTCAGGGCGGCCACCGCGCCCGGGTGGGCCCGGGCGTCGCCCGGGCGGGCGACGATCGGGGACAGCGTGCCGTCGAAGTCCGCGGCGATCAGCGCGTGCCGCGGGTCCGCCAGCAGCGCGTCCAGCCCGGCCTGGCCGGCCGCGGTGCGGGGCCGGGGCGCGGTCACCGGGCCTGCCGCGGTGACCGTATCCGCTGACGCCGGGCCCGCTGCGCCTGCAGCCGCTTGACCAGCACCGGGTCGGCGGCGAGCGCTTCCGGCCGGTCGATGAGCTCGTTCAGCAGCTGGTAGTACCGGGTGGCTGACATGCCGAACACTTCGGCGATGGCCTGCTCCTTCACCCCGGACGAGCGCCAGCCGCGCCGCTCGAACGCCAGGATCCGCAAGTCAGCCTCGGACAGCCCGGACATATGACCTCCTCCGGCCCGGTTACTGCTGACCGTACCCGACGGCGGCGGGCATCCCCGAAACTATTCGCCGGGGACGCATTCCACGGGCGGCGGCGACATGGCACGATTACAGAGGCCGGGTCGGAAACTTCGCTACCGCAGGCCTGCTCGGCCAGCCGCCGGAGGAGATATCTGACCAAGTGTCACACCCATCGCTTCGCAGCACCCTGATCCCGGTTGCCGCCGGGCTGGCCGCCGTCGTCGCCGTTTCCTGGCCGGCCTCCGCCGGTGCCGCGGGTTACGCGCGCGCCGGTGACACTGTGCTGGCTGGCGACACGGTGCAGGCTGGCGACACGGTGCAGGCTGGCGACACGGTGCAGGCTCACGAATGGTGGCTGGGCGGCCTGCACGTGACCCAGGCCTGGAAGTCCGCCCAGGGCGCCGGGATCACCGTGGCCGTGCTCGGCACGGGCGTCGATACCCGGCATCCCGATCTGGCCGGGTCGGTGACGACGGGCCCGGACCTGTCCGGCTCGGGCCGGACCGCGGGCGGGCCGTTCTGGGGCGTCAACGGGACCGAGGCGGCGGGGGTCATCGCCGGGCACGGGCACGGCAGCGGCCACACGGACGGCATCCTCGGCGTCGCTCCCGCGGCGAAGATCCTGTCCATCCGGGTCACCCTGGAATTCAACGACCCGCTGAACGCCGACCAGGCCGTCGCCAGCAAGCTGCCCGGGGCCATCGCCGCGGGCATCACCTACGCGGTCGGCCACGGCGCCCGGATCATCGAGCTGCCGATGGACCCGGGGACGGGCGGCGTGACCGGCCAGGGCGACCTGGCCGCGGCCGGCGGCAGCCCGGCCGAGCAGGCGGCGGTCGCGAACGCGCTGAGCAAGGACGTAGTCCTGATCGCCCCGGCGGGCGACGACGGTGAGGGAGCCGACCTGGTGGACTACCCGGCCGCCTACCCCGGCGTCATCGCGGTCGGGGCCGTCGCCCGGAACGGGCAGGTCGCCCCGTTCAGCAGCAGGCACTCCTTCGTGACGCTGACCGCGCCGGGCGTCAGCCTGACGGCCGCGACGCCGTCCGGCAGCTACGCGCCGATCAGCTCCACCAGCATGTCCAGCAGCATCGTGTCCGGCGTGGCCGCGCTCATCCTGTCCAGGTTCCCGCACCTCACCGGCGCCCAGGTGAGCCAGGTGCTGGCCGAGAGCGTGACCCCGGCCCGCGCCAACGCCCCCGGTGCCGGGCTCGGCACCATCGACGCGGCCCGGGCGGTCAGCCTGGCCGCGAACCTCAACGCCACCAGCGAGTCCGCCGCGGCCGCCGCCACGGCCGCCGCCGCGCCGGCTCCGCCGCACCAGCCCGAGCGGCTGTCGACCACCGCGACGCATCAGGCCAGCGCCAGTTCCGTGGCCAGCTCGCTGGTCCGCTACGCGGTGGCCGGCCTGGGCGGGCTGATCGCGCTGCTCATCGTGCTGCTCCTGGTCATGCGGTCCCGGCGGGAAAAGGCCCGGGCGGCGGCGGAAACGGCGTCGAATCCGGCCCGGCCCCGCGGCCTGCACGAGCACCGCAAGCCCGAGCTGGCGCCCGGGTCGCCGATGGCCATCGCCGGGCTGGGCGGGCTGAACCGGGCGCAGCCGCCTCCCGTGTCCCCGGGGTCTCCGGGGGACCCTGGCTCCCGGCCGGCGCCGCCGGAGCCGCCCGCCAGCTGGACGGCCACCGGGGGCTTTACCGGCGGCGGCCTGGGTGAGATGCAGGCCTCGGCCAGCGGGCCGCACGCTCCGGGCGCCCCGTTCCGCCCGGCCATGACCCCGGCGCCCAAGGCCGCCAAGGCGGTCAAGGGGCCGGCCCACGGCGACCCCGGGCCGCCGTGGGCGCCCGCGTCGGAGCCCGGGCGCACGTTCGGGTCGCTGCCGATGATGGCGAACAGCGCGCTCCCGCCGGACCCGGGACCCGGCATCCGGGTCCCCGGCGACATGGCGGACCTGCCGGCGGTGCCGCCCGACGCCATGCTGCCCGCGCCGTTCGAGTTCGGTACGTCGCCGGACCCGGATTTCCCGCCGCGGCCGCTCGCCCGCGAGGGCGACGACTTCCCCGACTTCCCGGCGCGGGCGCAGCTGCCGACCCGGGCGAGCCTCGGCTTCGCGGCAGCCCCGGTTCCCCTCGACTACGCGCCGCCGCAGGCGCCCGACTTCACCGTGCCGTCACGCGCGGCCGGCCTGGTCCTCAGTGCTGGCTCAACTGCGGCTGGCTCAACTGCGGCTGGCTCAACTGCGGCTGGCTCAACGGCGGCTGGTTCAGCCAATGCGCGTTCGGCCGGGGCTGCCGGGACCGGTGCGGTCCCGGCAGCCCCGGCCGACTCGCGTACTCCCAGAACCGCCGAGCCCGGCTTCATCTGGAATCTGTCCGGCACGGACGTGTTCCCGGCCGCCGACCCGACGGACGAGCCGCTGGCACCGGGCGCCGTCCCGGAGGACGGCGAACCCGGCGCCAGCGCCAGCTAGGGCGGTACCGTCAGGCCGCTACTCCGGCGGCCTGCGGGATCTGGGCGGGCTCGAGCGCGAGCTCGAGCACGTCGCGGACATCGCTCATGACGTGCACGTCCAGCTTCTCGAGCACCTCGGCCGGAACGTCATCCAGGTCCGGCTCGTTCCGCTGCGGGATCAGCACGGTGGTGATCCCGGCCCGGTGGGCGGCCAGCAGCTTCTGCTTGACGCCGCCGATGGGCAGCACCCGCCCGGTCAGCGAGACCTCACCGGTCATCGCCACGTCGGACCGCACCGCGCGGCCGGATAGCAGCGACGCGAGCGCGGTGGTCATGGTGACGCCCGCACTCGGCCCGTCCTTGGGCACCGCGCCGGCCGGCACGTGCACGTGCACGCCGCGGTCCTTGAGGTCGCCCACCGGCAGGCCGAGCTCGGCACCGTGCGAGCGCAGGTAGGACAGCGCGATCCGGACCGACTCCTTCATCACGTCACCGAGCTGGCCGGTGAGCGTGAGGCCGGTCTCGCCGGTCTCGGCGTCCGCCAGGGACGCCTCGATGTAGAGCACGTCGCCGCCCGCGCCGGTCACCGCCAGGCCAGTCGCCACGCCGGGCACCGCCGTGCGGCGGTCGCTCGACGTCAGCTTGGTCTCCGGGGTGAACCGGGGCCGCCCCAGGTAGTCCTTGAGGTTGACGGCGCTGACCGTGATCGGCAGCGCGCCCTCCCCCAGGGCCTCCTTGGCGGTGACCTTGCGCAGCACCCGGGCGATGGCCCGCTCCAGCGACCGGACGCCCGCCTCGCGGGTGTACTCGGCCGCGATGAGCCGCAGCGCGTCGTCGGTCAGGGTGACCTCCTCGGCGTTCAGGCCCGCCTTGGACAGCTGCCTGAGCAGCAGGTGGTCCCGGCCGATGGCGACCTTCTCGTCCTCGGTGTAACCGTCGAGCTGAACCAGTTCCATCCGGTCGATCAGCGGCCCGGGGATCGAGTCGAGCACGTTCGCCGTGGCCAGGAACACCACGTCGGACAGGTCGAGGTCGACCTCGAGGTAGTGGTCGCGGAAGGTGTGGTTCTGGGCCGGGTCGAGCACCTCGAGCAGCGCGGCCGCCGGGTCACCCCGGAAGTCGCTGCCGATCTTGTCGACCTCGTCCAGCAGCACGACCGGGTTCATCGTGCCCGCCTCGCGGATGGCCCGGACGATGCGGCCGGGCAGCGCGCCGACGTAGGTACGCCGGTGACCGCGGATCTCCGCCTCGTCCCGCACGCCGCCGAGCGCGACCCGGACGAACTTGCGGTCCATGGCCCGCGCGACCGACTCGCCGAGCGACGTCTTGCCGACGCCGGGCGGGCCGACCAGGGCGAGCACGGCACCGGAACGCCGGCCGCCGATGACCCCGAGGCCGCGGTCGCTGCGCCGCTTGCGCACGGCCAGGTACTCGATGATCCGGTCCTTCACGTCGTCGAGCCCGGTGTGGTCCTCATCGAGGATCCGCCGCGCGCCGGCGATGTCGTAGGCGTCCTCGGTCCGCCCGTTCCACGGGATGTCGAGGATGGTGTCGAGCCAGGTCCTGATCCAGCCGACTTCCGGCGACTGGTCCGAGGTCCGCTCGAGCTTGTCGACCTCGCGCATGGCGGCCTCGTGGACCTTCTCCGGCAGGTTCGCCGCCTCCACCCGGGCCCGGTAGTCATCCTCCTCGGTGCCCTTGTCGCCGCCGGTCAGCTCGTTGAGCTCCTTGCGGACGGCGGAGAGCTGCTGGCGGAGCAGGAATTCCTTCTGCTGCTTCTCCATGCCCTCGGAGACGTCCTTGCGGATGGACTCGGCCACCTCCAGCTCGGCCAGCTGGTCCTTGGCCCAGCCGACCACCAGCTCGAGGCGCTCGACCAGGTCGGCGGTCTCGAGCAGCTGCAGCTTCTGCGTGGTCGAGAGGTAGCTCGAGTAGCCCGCCCGGTCCGCGATCGCGGACGCGTCGGTGAGCTGCTGGATCGCGTCGATGACCTGCCAGGCGCCGCGCTGCTGCAGCATGCTGGTGATCAGGGACTTGTACTGACCGGCGAGTTCGTCGGCCCGCGGTCCGGCACCGGTCTCCTCGACCACGGTGCCTTCCACCCACAGCGCCGCACCGGGGCCGGTGGTCCCCGAGCCGATCTTGACCCGGGACGTGCCGCGCACCACCGCGCCGGGCTGGCCGCCGGGCAGTCGCCCGACCTGCTCCACCACGGCGAGGGTGCCGACGCCCGCGAGCCCGCGGTCAGCCAGTCGCGGCACGAGCAGTACCCGTGCCTTTATCTCCGAACGCATGCCGGGAACCTGCCGGGACGGCATCCGGGCCGCGTCGATCGCGGCGCCAACTTCCGTCTGCGATGTCTCCAGCGGCACCACCATCCCCGGCAGCACCACCTCGTCATCGAGGGGCAGCACCGGCAGCGTGAGTGTTTCACTCATTGAGTGGCCTCCAAAGCTTGAGTCATACACACTCAAGAAAAAAGAGCCCGATTTTGTTTCCGTCGCCCGTTCGCCCGCAGCGATCACCCCGGAACCCCGGTCGCGCCGCTAGTTCCAGCCACCGACGCGGCGGTCCTGTTCCCGCTTCCGGCACGGCTTACGTGGTCGGGGGGCCACAGACCACGCAAGAGGGTGGCCTGTGTGCCACCGACCACGTATGACGGCACCCGGGAAGCGGGGGTCCGGGCGGACGAGGTAAGGCAGCGATTCACGCCTCGGCGATCAGGACGTGCAGGTTGCGGGGGCCGTGGACGCCTTCGACCCGGATGAGCTCGATGTCGCTGGTGGCCGAAGGGCCGGAGATGAGGGTGTGCGGGCGGCCCGGGTCGAGCCGGCCGAACGCGTCGGCGAGGTCGGCCGCGACCTGGCTGGCCTGGACGACGACCAGGTGGAAGTCCGGGACCAGGGTGAGCGCGCGGCGCCCCTGGGCCGGGCCGTGGTCCAGGATGATCGTGCCGGTCTCGGCGATGGCGACCGCGCAGCCGGTGACGACGCCCGCTAGCTGGTCGAGCTCGGCCGGGGGCAGCGGGGGCTCGTCGCGGGCCAGCGTGATCCCCGCGGGCAGCCCGGCCAGCCACTCACCGGGGAGCCCGTCCGGGATGACGAACGAGCCGGAGGCGGCGGCGGCCCGGCCGGCCAGCACGCGGGCGATGCCGGCGGGCAGGCCGGATTCGGGGACGCGCTCGACGACGGCGCGGTAGTCGGCGGCGCGCTCGGCGAACAGGCCGGTGATGTCGTTCGTCCCGGCGTCGTGGTGGGCCCGCAGGTACTCCCGCGACAGCGCCGCGTACGCCGCATCGGCGTCCGCCGGGGCGACCTGGCCCGCGGCCCGGTTGGCGGTGCGGATCCGGGACAGGATCCGGTCCCTGGCGGAGGTGCTCATGACCGGTTGCCCCGGGTCCTGGCCCACCAGGCGCGGAAGGATTCCGGCGGCGGGACGGGGGCGTCGCGGGTCTCGGTCCAGCCGCTCAGCGGCGGCGGCAGCAGCCTGATCCGGCCTTTCCGGGCGACCACGCGGCGGCTGGCCGAGGCGGCCCGCTGGGCGGCGGCGAGCAGCCGGGGTGAGCGAAGGACGCGGCCGGACAGGGTGAAAGCCACTCGTTCGGGGGAAAAGTTCTTTTCTCGTTTCGCGTCGACGACCTTGGCGCGCAGGTGGACCAGGGCCTCGGGGATGTTGATGGCGACCGGGCACACCTCGTAGCAGGCACCGCACAAGGTGGAGGCGAAGGGCAGCGACGCGTCCACCGGGTCGGCGATGCCGCGCAGCTGCGGGGAGATGATCGCGCCGATGGGCCCCGGGTAGGGCGAGCCGTAGGCGTGCCCGCCGACCCGTTCGTACACCGGGCACACGTTCAGGCAGGCCGAGCACCGGATGCAGCGCAGCGCCTGGCGGCCGGTCGGGTCGGCCAGCGCCGAGGTGCGGCCGTTGTCCAGCAGCACCAGGTGGAAGTTCTCCGGACCGTCGCCCGGCGTGATCCCGGTCCAGGTCGAGGTGTACGGGTTCATCCGCTCGGCGGTGGACGAACGCGGCAGCAGGGCCAGGAACACTTCCAGGTCGCGCCACGACGGCAGGATCTTCTCGACCCCCACCACCGAGATCAGGGTGCGCGGCAGCGTCACGCACATCCGGCCGTTGCCCTCGGACTCGACCACCACCAGCGACCCGGTCTCGGCGATGGCGAAATTCGCGCCGGACACGCCGACCTGGGCGGACAGGAACGCCTGGCGCAGGTGCGAGCGCGCCGCGGCGGCCAGGGCCGGCGGGTCGTCGGTCAGCCCGGCCGGGGCGTCCGGCATCTCGGTGCGGAAGATCTCCCTGATCTCGGCCCGGTTCCGGTGGATGGCCGGCACCAGGATGTGGCTGGGCCGGTCGTGGCCGAGCTGGACGATCAGCTCGGCCAGGTCGGTCTCCAGCGCGCTGATCCCGTCGGCGGCCAGCGCCTCGTTAAGTCCGGTTTCCTGGGTGGCCATCGACTTCACCTTGACCACGCTGTCGGCGCCCGCCGCGCGGACCAGGCCGGCCACGATCGCGTTGGCCTCGCCGGCGTCCTGGGCCCAGTGGACCTGGCCGCCCGCCCGGGTGACGTTCTCCTCCAGCCGGAGCAGGTAGGTGTCCAGGTGGGCCAGGGTGTGGTCCTTGATCGCCTTGGCCGCCTGGCGGAGCTGCTCCCAGTCGGCCAGCTCGGCGACCGCGCCGGCCCGCTTGGCCCGGATGGTGTGGGTGGCGTGGGTCAGGTTGGCCCGCAGCTGCGAGTCGGCCACCGCGATCCTGGCCGCGTCCGGGAACGAGGGCATGCCCAGGTAGGTGGGCATGCCAGGATGCGGCTCGCCCGCGGCCAGCTGACCGGGCTGGCCCGGCGCCGTCATCGGGTCTCCTCGGTACGGGCCAGGATCTCCGCCAGGTGCATGACGGCCACCCCGGACCGCTGCCGCTGCAGCGCCCCGCCGATGTGCATCAGGCACGAATTGTCCGCCGCGCACAGCACCTCGGCTCCGCTCTGCCGGACCGCCGCCACCTTGTCGGCGCAGATGGCCGCCGACACCTCGGCGTTCTTGACCGCGAACGTGCCGCCGAACCCGCAGCACGCCTCGGCGTCGGGCAGGTCGGTCAGGTTCAGGCCGCGCACCGCGCGGAGCAGCCGCAGCGGGGCGTCGCCCACCTTCAGCATGCGCAGCCCATGGCAGGTCGGATGGTAGGTCACCTTGTGCGGGAAGTAGGCGCCCACGTCGGTCACCCCGAGCACGTCGGCCAGGAACACGGACAGCTCGTAGGTGCGCGGCGCCACCTCGGCCACCGCCCGGGCCAGCCCCGCGTCGCCCGCCTCGGACGCCAGCGCCGGGTAGTACTCCCGGATCATCGAGGCACAGGAGGCCGACGGGGTGACCACCGCCTCGTAGCCGCCGAAGGCGGCCGTGAACCCGCGTGCCATCGGCACCGCCTCGCGCCGGTACCCGGTGTTGAAGTGCATCTGGCCGCAGCACGCCTGCGCAGCGGGGAAATCCACCTGGTGGCCCAGCCGTTCCAGCACCGCCACCACGGCCCGGCCGGTGTCCGGGTACAGCGTGTCGGTCAGGCACGTCACGAACAAGCCGATCCGCATCAAGCCGCCTCCGCCCGCCACGGTACAAGACCGCGCCCCGGCCGCGGCACCGCCCCCCGGCCGATCAGGGGCCCGGCGATCAGGCCCGGGGCGTCAGGCCAGTCCGGCCAGCAGCGCCGAGCCGTCCCGGCGCGTCACCGCCGTGCAGGGGCCGAGGACCGCGAGCGCCGCCACGTACCCGGCCGCCGCGTCCAGGTCGAGCAGGGTCACCTCCCGCGGCGAGCGCTCGTAGGGCCAGGACACCAGCCGGGGCGGCCCGGCGCCGGCGGCCACGACGACCTCGCTGAACGCGGCCCGCAGGCCGTCGCCGGTCGCCTTGGTCACCGCTTCCTTCCTGGTCCAGGCGACGAGGAAGGCCCGCGGGCGATCAGGCGGAGGCAGGGCGGCGAGCGCCGACTGCTCGGTGCCGGACATGACGAGGCGGGCCAGGGCAGCCGGGTCGCCGTCCCCGCCCAGCGGATGCGGGCGCTCGTCGAACTGCTCGACGTCTACCCCGACCGGGTCCGGGGCCACGGCCACCGCGACCAGGTCACCGGAGTGCGCGACCGAGTGCTGCAGGGTCCCGCCCCGCATGGACGGCTTGCCGTGCGGCTCGCCGCACTGGCCGCAGGTCCGGTCGAAGCGCACGTCGGCCGGGCGCAGGCCGGCGTACCGGGCCAGCGCCGCCTTGGCCAGCACGCACCCGGCCAGGAACCGCTCGCGGTCCGCGTCGCGCCGGTATGCCGTCCAGCGCCGCCGCTCGGTCTCGTCCAGCAGCGCGACGTGCCCGGCCGACGCGTCCTGCCGGCGGGCCCACCAGACGTCGGCGGTGCCGTCTTCCTTAGTCACGGGCCACGGGGCCGGCGCCGCTGGCGGCCAGGCGGGCGGCGATGCCGTCCAGGACGCAGTCCAGGCTGAACTGGAAGCGCTCCTCGCGGGTGTCCGGGTCGTCCGGGTCGACGCCGGACTCCATCAGCTTCGCGATGTGCGGGAAATCGCCGGAGGCCGCGAACCAGGCGCGGTAGCGCTCGTGCTCGGCCTGGACCTCCTCGGGGGTCAGGCTGGCCTCGGCCAGTTCCTGCTCGCGCTGGAAGTGCACCTCCTGGGCCTCGCGGATGACCGCGCCGATCACGAAGGTGGCGACGGTCATGAAGATGCCGAAGATCAGCCGGACATCCTCCACGCCGAGCCCGTCGAGCAGGCTGAGCAGGCGTTCGAGGTTCCGTACGTCGTTCGGGCTCGAGGGCGGCCGGCTGCCGATGAAATCCACCGCCCACTGGTGCTGGCGCAGCGCGGCGCGGGTCCGGTGGGCGAACGCGCCGAGGTCGGCGCGCCAGTCACCGGTCGGCTCGGGCACCTCGATCTCCGCCTCGATCGCGTCCAGCATCAGGTCGAGCAGTTCTTCCTTGGACGAGACGTACCAGTACAGGGACATCACGCCCGCGCCGACCTCGCGGGCGATCCGGCGCATGCTGATCGCCTCGGGTCCCTCGGCGTCGGCCATCGCGATGGCGGCCCTGACGATCTCGGTCCGGGACAGCCCGCGGTCACGGCGCGGCGGCTGTGCCCCGCGGTCCCGGTGCTTCTGCACGTGCCCGGCGATCCGCCGCTCGTGAGCTTCCTCCCGGGACACCTGGCCGGGAAGCGGGCGCGGGTACCGGTAGAACGGCCACTGGTCCTCGTCGCGCTCGCCGGGGCCGGGTGCCTGGCCCGCTTCGCGAGCCCCGGCCGTCCCGGCCGCTTTCACCTCGGCCACCTTCACCTCGGTCGCTTCGGCCGCCTTCGCCTCGGAAGCTTCGCCTTTCGCCTCGAGTGCTTCGCGCGGGGCACGAGACCCGCGCGCTCCTGTCGCCTCGCGCGCCTCCGGGACCCCCTCCGTCTTCACCGCTGGTGCCCCTCCTGGTCGCTCACTACCTGCTCCCTCCGCCGCCCAGCATGCCCGACGCGGGCCGGCCCCGTAAACCAGCCGGGCCGTCGCTTAACGGCTTGCCCCTCGTACACTGTACTGCTATGGTACATCGTACTAGGACGTACGATGTACGGGTAACGGGGAGTAATCATGAGTCAAACTCCCGCCATCGAGGCGGAAGGGCTAGTCAAGAACTACGGGAAGACGAAAGCGCTGGCCGGGTTCGATCTCGCTGTGCCGGCCGGCACGGTCTACGGCCTGCTCGGGCCGAACGGCGCGGGCAAGACCACCGCGGTCCGGGTTTTCGCCACGCTCCTGAGCCCGGACGGGGGCCGGGCGCAGGTGCTGGGCCACGACGTGGCCACCGAGGCGGACGCCGTACGGCGGCAGATCGGGCTGACCGGGCAGTACGCGGCGCTGGACGAGTACCTCACCGGCCGCGCCAACCTGATCATGATCGGCCAGCTCAGCCGGCTCACCGCGGCCGCGGCCAGGCGCCGCGCCGACGAGATGCTCGAGCAGTTCAGCCTGACCGAGGCGGCGGGGCGCGCGGTCAAGACCTACTCGGGCGGCATGCGGCGGCGCCTGGACCTGGCCGCCAGCCTGATCGGCTACCCGGCGGTGCTGTTCCTGGACGAGCCGACCACCGGCCTGGACCCGAACGCCCGCGCCATGACCTGGGAGATCGTGCGGGAGCTGGCCAACTCGGGCACCACGCTGCTGCTCACCACGCAGTACCTGGACGAGGCGGACCAGCTGGCCGGCCGGATCGCCGTGATCGACGGCGGCACGGTCATCGCCGAGGGCACGCCGGACCAGCTCAAGTCCTCCCTGGGCGGTGAGCACCTCGACATCGCACTGGCCGCGGGGGCCGATGTCGAGGCGGCGATCATCGCGGTCAAGCCGTTCGCGGCCGGCGGCATCCAGCCGGACGAGGAGGGACGGCGCCTTTCGGTGCCGGTCGCCGCCGCCGAAGGGCTGACTACGCAGGTCGTGCGGGCGCTCGACCAGGCCGGGGTCCCGGTCAACGACGTCACCATGGAGCGCGCGTCGCTGGACGACGTGTTCCTGGCCCTGACCGGCCATAAGACCAGCGACGACAGCGAAAGGAGTGAGGCGGCGTGACCACGATCACGACGGAACTCGCGCCATCGAGCACCGATGTCACCTACGGGCGCGGCCCGATCTCGCACTTCGCCGCCGACGTGTGGGTGCTGACCAGGCGCAGCATCGCGCGGATCCGGCGGGAGCCGGAGACGCTGGCCGACGTGACGATCATGCCGGTCATCTTCATCTTGATGTTCGCCTACGTGTTCGGCGGCGCGATCCTGCTACCGGGCCACGGCAGCTACCACGAGTACCTGATCGGCGGGATGCTCGGGATGGGCCTGGCCCAGACGGCCCCCGGCGTGGCCGTCGCGCTGGTCACGGACATGTCCACCGGGCTGATGGACCGGTTCAGGTCGCTGCCCATGTCGCGCTGGGCGGTGCTGGTGGCGCGTTCGGTCGCCGAGTTGCTGACCCAGCTCATCGGCGCGGCCGTGGTGGTCTGCGTCGGGCTGGCCATCGGCTGGCGGGTGCACACCGGGGCCGGGGACGTGGCCGAGGCGCTCGCGCTGTCGCTGCTGTTCGGCTACGCGTTCACCTGGGCCGGGGTCTGCCTCGGCATGATCTTGCGCAGCCCGGAGTCGGCGCAGGCGACCGGGTTCATCTTCTTCCTGCCGCTGACGTTCATCTCCAGCGCGTTCGTGCCGACCCAGGGCATGCCCGGCTGGCTGCAGCCGGTGGCGAACTGGAACCCGATGTCCGCGCTGGCGGTCGCGTCCCGCAAGCTGTTCGGCAACCCGAACCCGGCCGCCGCCGTGCACGCCTGGCCGATGCAGCACCCGGAGCTGGCCGTGATCGGCTGGTCCGCGATCATGCTGCTGGTCTTCGCGCCGCTGGCGGTCCGCCAGTACCGCCGCAAGGTCCTCGGCTAGCGGTGTGATACCTCAGGCGTATGACCAATCAATCAGCTGAATTCGGCGGGCTGGCCGCCCTGGTCACCGGGGGCGCGTCAGGGATCGGGCTGGCCACGGCGCGGCTGCTGGCCGTCCGCGGGGCCCGGGTGGCCGTGCTGGACCGCCCCGACGGGATGGAGGCTCTCAAGGCCGCCGGGGACAGTGCCGTCGGGGAATGGCCCGACCTTTACCCGGTCGCGGCCGACGTGACCGACGACGCCGAGGTCCGCGCCGCCGTGGCCGAGGCCGGGCGGACGCTCGGCCGGCTGGACATCGTGGTGAACAACGCCGGCATCGGCGCGGCCGGGACGGTCGAGGACAACGACGACGCTGAGTGGCACCGGGTGCTGGACGTGAACGTACTCGGCATGGTCCGCGTCACCCGGGCGGCGCTGCCGCTGCTCCGCGAGGCGGCGCGGGACCGCGGCCAGGCGGCGATCGTCAACACCTGCTCGGTCGCGGCCATCGCGGGCCTGCCCCAGCGGGCGGTCTACAGCGCGAGCAAGGGCGCCGTCTACGCGCTCACGCTGGCCATGGCGGCCGACCACGTGGCCGAGGGGATCAGGGTGAACTGCGTGACTCCGGGCACGGCGGACACCCCCTGGGTCGGCCGCCTGCTGAACGCCGCGCCCGATCCGGCCGCCGAACGCGCCGCGCTCAACGCCCGGCAGCCGATGGGCCGCCTGGTCACCGCGGACGAGGTCGCCGGGGCCATCGCCTACCTGGCCAGTCCGCTGGCCAGCGCCACCACCGGTACGACGCTGGCCGTGGACGGCGGCATGGAGAGCCTGCGGCTCAGGCCGCGTCCAGCTCAGTAGTTCACATAGATCGGATGACATCACATGTCTCAGTTGGGTATCGGCTGGCTGCGGCCGGGTTTTACCCCATTGACACGACCTAGACATCCGAAGGAATGCTGCCCGGGGAAAGGCCTGTCCATGAAAATGTCACTTCGGGAGGGACGACCCCCCCGAACCCCTCCGCACATCGGCAAGAACCGCCGATGACGAAGATCACCGGGTTCGATACCTATGACGTGCGGTTTCCCACGTCCCGGACGCTGGCCGGGTCGGACGCGATGAACCCGGCGCCGGACTACTCGGCCGCGTACGTGGTCATCCGGACCGACGCGCCCGATCCGGCGCTGGCCGGCCACGGGTTCGCGTTCACCATCGGCCCCGGCAACGACGTCCAGCTCGCGGCGATCCGCCTGCTCGAGCCGTTCCTGGCGGGCCGGGACCTGGACGAGGTGCTGGCCGACCTCGGCGGCCTCGGGCGGCGCCTGGTCAGCGACAGCCCGCTGCACTGGCTCGGCCCGTCCTGCGGCGTGGTGCACATGGCCACCGGCGCGGTCCTCAACGCGTGCTGGGACCTGGCCGCCCGCCGCGCGGGCCAGCCGCTGTGGCTGCTGCTCGCGCGGATGAGCCCGGAGGAACTCGCGGGCCTGGTCGACTTCCGCTACCTAGCCGACGCGCTCACCCCGGACGAGGCGGTGGAACTGCTCGAGCGCGGGGCGGCCGGCCGGGAGGACCGGATCGCCGCGCTGCGCCGGGACGGCTACCCGGCCTACTCCACCGGGCCCGGCTGGCTCGGCTATTCCGACCAGCAGCTGGCCGCGCTGTGCGCCGAGGCGGTCGCCGACGGTTTCGGCCAGGTGAAGATCAAGGTCGGCGCGGCGCTGGCGGACGACAAGCGCCGGTGCGCGATCGCCCGCGAGGCCCTCGGCGAGGAAGCCGGCCTCGCCATCGACGCGAACCAGGTCTGGGACGTGCCGACCGCGATCGGGTGGATCACCGAGCTCGCCTCGTTCCGGCCCGCCTGGGTGGAGGAGCCGACCGCGCCGTTCGACATCCTCGGCACCGCGGCCATCCGCCGCGGCATCCGGCCGGTCCCGGTGGCCACCGGCGAGCACGTCGCCAACCCGGTCATGTTCAAGCAGCTGCTGCAGGCCGGGGCGCTGGACATCATGCAGATCGACGCCTGCCGCGTAGCCGGGGTGAACGAGAACATCGCCAACCTGCTGCTGGCGGCCAAGTTCGGCGTGCCGGTCTGCCCGCACGCCGGCGGCGTCGGCCTGTGCGAGATCGTCCAGCACCTGTCGATGTTCGACTACGTGGCGCTGGCCGGCACGACCGAAGGCCGCCAGATCGAGTGGATCGACCACCTGCACGAGCACTTCGCGGCGCCCGCCGTGGTGACGGGCGGCCGTTACCGCGCACCCGGGACCCCGGGGGCGTCGACCGAGATCCGGCCGGAGTCACTGGCGGAATTCGCCTACCCGTCGGGGCCCGCCTGGCGCGGTGGGAAGATCTGAGCGTGAGTTTCTCTCCCTTTATCCCGGGCCCACTCATGTTCGGCGCCGCGCCCATCGCCGGGCTCTACGCCCCCGTCAGCGCGGCGGCGGCCGCCAGGACGTTGGCCGCGGCCTGGGCCGCGGGGATCCGCGCCTTCGACACCGCGCCGCACTACGGCGTCGGCGTGTCCGAGCGGCGGCTCGGCTCGTTCCTGGCCGGGCACCCCCGCGACGAGTTCACCGTGTGCACCAAGGTTGGCCGACTGCTGGTGCCCGCGGCCGGGGACGTCCAGGGCGAGGAGGGGTTCTACGGCATCCCGCCGCTGACCCGGGTCCGCGACTACAGCCGAGACGGGGTACGGCGCAGCCTGGAGGAGAGCCTGGACCGGCTCGGGCTCGACCGGGTGGACATCGTGCTCATCCACGACCCCGATGACTACATGGAGCAGGCGGCCGGCGAGACCTACCCGGCGCTCGCGTCGCTCCGCGACCAGGGAGTGATCCGCGCCGTCGGGGCCGGGATGAACTCCGCGTCCGCGCTGGCCTGGCTGGCGGAGCGCTGCCACCTGGACTGCGTGCTGGTCGCGGGCCGCTACACGCTGCTCGACCAGTCGGCCGCCGAGGTGCTGTTCCCGGTGTGCCAGCGGCGCGGCGTGGCCGTGCTGGCGGCCGGCGTGTTCAACAGCGGCATCCTGGCCAGCCCGGTCGACGGCGGCACCTACGAGTACGCCCCGGCCCCGGCCGCCGTGGCGGCCCGCGCCCGCCGGCTGCACGACGCCTGCGCCCGGCACGGCGTCCCGCTGCCCGCCGCCGCCCTCCAGTTCCCCCTGCGGCATCCCGCGGTAACCGCGGCCGTGGTCGGCGCTCGCAGCGCCGACGAGATAACACAAGACGTCTCCTACCTCTCCACCCCCATCCCCGACGCTCTGTGGACCGAGCTGGAATCCCTCTTACATGACGCGCTGTGGGCCGGGCTAGAAGCGCTATTACATGATCACCAAAGATCAGGGACGGCTAGCAGTACCACATCGTTAGTGATCATGAAACGACACCGCGAAGGCGACCCCATCTGCCAGTGACGCCTCAACACTTCCTTGCCGTCCGCACCTGAGTTACGCAGCCATGATCATGAAGGGTTTACTACGCTATTTGATATAAAACCCTTCGTGATCATTGGATTTCGCGCGAACGTTCGATGGTGATGACGGCGGTGTAGCCGCCGTCGGCGATGGGCTTGCGGAGTTCCAGGCGCAGGCTCGCTACCGGGAACGCGGCCAGCAGGTGCCCGGCGACGCGCTCGGCGGCGGTTTCGATGAGGCGGAACCTGCCCTCGCGGACGACCGTGGCGATGGCCGTGGCCACGGCGGAGTAGTCCAGGGCGTCCGCGAGATCGTCGGTGGCGGCGGCGCGGCGCACGTCGGCGTCCATGTCGACGTCGAAGACGAGGGTCTGCTCGATCTCGCGTTCCCAGGGGTGCCAGCCGATGACCGCGGCGACGCCGAGATCCCTGATCGAAACGTTGTCGGTCACGGGACCAAGGCTAGCCACTGCTCGACGCCGGCGATGTGCACGGTGGCCCAGGACCGGGCTACCTCGGCGTCGTGGGCGGCCAGCGCGTCCAGGATGGCGCGGTGCTCGGCCAGCGTCTGGG
>JAJKHX010000157.1 GCA_021154785.1 Nocardiopsis sp. | reverse complement strand
CGGGCAGACCACCGCCACGCTGGCCGCGGCCGAGGGCAACGCGTCGTGGGACCCGGCCGTGGTCTCGGCCCGGGCCGAGCGCACCCCGGGCGGGTGGGCGCTGACCGGGAAGAAGAGCTTCGTCGCCGACGGCGCCACCGCGGACCTGATGCTGGTGGTGGCGCGCAGCACCGCCGGGCCGGCCTTGTTCGCCGTGGACCGCGGCGCGCCCGGGCTGCGGGCCGAGCCGATGACCACGCTGGATCCCACCCGGCCGATGGCCGCCCTGACCTTCGGCCGGACGCCGGCCGTCCTCGTCGGCGCCGACGGCCAGGGCGGCCGGCTGATGAGCCGGATGCTCGACCTGGCCTGCGTGGCGCTAGCCGCCGAGCAGGCTGGCGGCGCCCGCAGGTGCCTGGAGATGAGCGCCGGCTACGCCCGGACCCGGTTCCAGTTCGGCCGCCCCATCGGCTCCTTCCAGGCCGTCAAGCACAAGTGCGCGGACATGCTGGTCCGGGTGGAACTCGCGGAGGCGACGGCCCGGGAGGCGGCCCGCCTGGCGGACGAGACCGCGCCCGAGGCCCCGGCCGCCGCCGCGACGGCGCACGTCATCTGCTCGCAGGCGTACATGTTCGCCGCGGCCGAGAACATCCAGGTGCATGGCGGCGTCGGGTTCACCTGGGAGCACCCCGCTCACCTGTACTTCCGCCGCGCCAAGTCCTCCCAGCTGCTCTTCGGCGGCCCCGCCGTCTACCACGAGCGCCTGCTCGACCGGCTGGGCATCTGAGCGGCAGCGGATCACCCCTGGTGTCCTGAAATAACTAAATCATATGCTTAGTTAGCTGATTCACGAGCGACGGCAGCGAGCTGCCGCGGAGGTGCGCGATGACGGTACTGCGGGGCGGGCTGCTGGCGGACGGCACCGGGGCGCCGCCCCGGCAGGCTGACGTGGTCATCGACCAAGACCGGATCGCCGCGGTCGAGGCACCGGGCACCGTGTCGGCCGGCCACGAGGTCGTCGACCTCGACGGCCTGGTGCTAGCCCCGGGATTCATCGACTGCCACACTCACTACGACGCGCAGGTGCTGTGGGATGCCGACCTCACTCCGTCCTCGTGGCACGGCGTCACCACGGTGGTGATGGGCAACTGCGGCTTCGGGATCGCCCCGACCCGGCCGGCCGGCCGGGAGACCATCGCCCGGACCCTGGAGAACGTGGAGGGCATGTCGGTGGAGGCCCTCTTCGCCGGCATCCCGTGGACGTTCGAGACCTTTCCCGAATACCTCGACGCGGTGGAGCGGTCCGGGCCGAAGCTGAACGTGGCCGTCATGCTGGGCCACACCCCGCTGCGGCTGTACGTACTGGGCGAGGAGGCGGCCGAACGGGAAGCCACCGAGGCCGAGATAGAGGAAATGCGCCGCCTCGTCGGGGAGGCCCTCGACGCCGGCGCCGTCGGCTTCGCGTCCTCCCGCCAGCCCGCCCACGCCGGGGCCGGGGGCAAGCCGGTGCCGAGCCGGCTCGCCACCGTGGACGAGCTGATGCGGCTGGCCGAGCCGCTGGCCGAGCGCGGCCGCGGCACGTTCGCGATCACCCACGGGCCTGACTTCGGCCCGGTGGAACTGGCCGGGCTGTCGGCCAAGACGGGACGGCCGGTCACCTGGACCGCCCTGAACGCGTCGCCGGGCGCCTTCCGCCTGCTTGACAAGGCCGCGGACCGCGGTGGCGAGGTGTGGCCGCAGGTCGCCTGCCGCCCGATCGTCTTCCAGGTCACCCTGGCCGAGCCGGCGCCATTCGCCCGCGCCGACGCGTTCGCCGAGGTCCTGTCCGTCCCCGCCGCCGAACGGCCCAGGTTCTACCGGGACCCGGCCTGGCGCGAGCGGGCCCGGGCGGACGTGGCCCGCCAGTGGCACTACACCTTCGACAAGGTGTTCGTCCAGGAGACCGTGACGCACCCGGAATACGCCGACGGGCCCTCGCTCGCCGAGCTGGCCGCCCAGAGGGGCGTCCACCCACTCGACCTGATGTGCGACATCGCGCTCGACGACGACCTGGGAACGCGGTTCCGGGTCGTGGTCGCCAACGACGACGCGGAGTCGCTGGCCGGACTGCTGCGCGATGACCGCACCCTGCTGGGCCTGTCCGACGCGGGCGCGCACGCCAGCCAGCTCTGCGACGCGGTCTTCTCCACCTACCTGCTGGAGCACTGGGTCCGGGAGACCGGCACGCTGTCCCTGGAGAAGGCCATCTGGCGGATCACCGGCCACCCGGCCGCGGTCTTCGGGATCCCCGGCCGGGGCCGGGTCGCGCCCGGCTACTTCGCCGACCTGGTCGCGTTCGATCCCGCCGCCGTCGCCGTGGAGCCGATGGAGCGGGTCTGGGACCTGCCGGCCGGCGCGGACCGGCTCGTCGCCCGCAGCCGCGGGCTGCACCAGGTCTGGGTGAACGGCCAGCTGGTCAGCAGCGGCGGCGACGGCGACGGCGAAGACGGCCGCCCCCGCCCGGGCCGGCTCATCCGCGACGGCGGAACCGCCGCCGGCCCGGCCCCGCGCTAGAGCCCCGTGACAGAGGGAGAACATCATGGACATTCCCCGCATCATCAGCGTGGACGACCACGTCATCGAGCCCGCCCACGTCTGGCAGGATTATCTGCCGGCCGCGTTCCGCGACGCCGGCCCGCGCCTGGTCCGGGTCAGGGGGCGGCTGCGCTTCGAGCCGCGGCACATGGCCTTCCGTGAGGATCCGGCCGGATACTGGGCAGACTGCTGGTCCTACGACGGCCTGCTGTTCCCGGTCACCGGCGGCTTCGCGGCCGTCAGCTTCCCCCGGGACCAGGCGCACAACCGGGCCGTGCTGTTCGAGGACATCCTGCCCGGCTGTTACGACCGGGCGGCCCGGCTGGCCGACATGGACCGCAATCACACCGACGCGTCGCTGTGCTTCCCCACCTTCCCGCGCTTCTGCGGGCAGACGTTCCTGGAGCGCGGCGACCGCGACCTCGCGCTGGCCTGCGTCCAGGCCTACAACGACTGGATGATCGGCGAATGGTGCGCCGACGAGGCCCGCGGCCACCTGATCCCGCTCACCCTCATCCCGATGTGGGACCCGGAGCTGGCGGCCCAGGAGGTGCGGCGCTGCGCGGCGAAGGGATCGCACGCCATCGCCTTCTCCGAGAACCCGGCCGCGCTCGGCCTGCCCAGCGTGCACACCGACGCCTGGGATCCGCTGTGGGCCGCGTGCGAGGAAACCGACACCGTGGTCAACATGCACATCGGCTCGTCCTCCACCTTCAGCAAGACCAGCGACGACGCGCCGCCGCTGGTCATCATCGCGCTCACCTTCGAGGGCGCGTCGCACGCCCTGGTGGACTGGCTGACCTGCGGGGTGCTGGCCCGGTTCTCGTCGCTGCGCATCGCGTTGTCCGAGGGTCAGGTGGGCTGGATGCCCTTCCTGCTCGAACGGCTAGACGAGGCCTGGGAGCACGCCCGCGGCTACGCCAGGACCCAGGAGAAGGTGCCGGAGCGGCCGAGCACCTATGTCCCCGGCCGCGTCTTCGGCTGCGTCTTCGACGACCAGGTGGGCCTGGCGCTGCGAGACCGCATCGGCATGGGCCAGATCATGTTCGAGACCGACTACCCGCACGGCGACTCCACGTTCCCGCACTCCAGGGACACCGCCGCCACCATCGCCGCGAAGGCCGGCCTGTCCGACCACGAAACCTGGCGGCTCCTGCGCGGCAACGCGATTTCCTGCTACCGCCTGGACCGCTACGGCATCACGTCCTGATCTGCGTGCATCAGTTGCGTCCGGATCGGTTGCGCGATCCAGATAAACCCGCAGCAGCGTGACAGCGAGCCGACCACACTTGCCGAGATCGCCGGTGGTCTGGCAAAGCAGTTAAAATAGTTATATAATCAACCTTAATACGCTCGGTCTCGGCGACAACGCCGGGACCCCGGCGGAGAACCAGCTCACCCTCGCAGCCGGAGGAGGATCCCGTGCGCCGGACCATCTTCACCGACGAACACGAGCAGTTCCGCCAGACCGTGCGGACGTTCCTGGAGAAGGAATGCGTCCCGCACACCGCCGAGTGGCTGGAGGCGGGCGTGGTCAGCCGCGAGGCCTGGCGCAAGGCCGGGGAGCAAGGGCTGCTGGGCTGGATGGTCCCCGAGGAATACGGCGGCCTGGGCATCAGCGACATCCGCTACAGCGTGATCATCGCCGAGGAGATCGCCGCGACCGGCACCCAGGGCCTGGCCCTGGCCCTGCACAACGACGTGGTGGCGCCCTACCTGACCGGCCTGGCCAGCGAAGAACAGCGTCGCCGCTGGCTGCCGGGCTTCGTCGCCGGCGAGCGGCTGGTCGCGATCGCGATGTCCGAGCCCGGGGCGGGCTCCGACCTCAAGCAGGTCAAGGCCACCGCCCGCCGCGACGGCGACCACTACGTGCTCAACGGGACGAAGACCTTCATCAGCAACGGCATCCTCGCCGACCTGGTCGTCGTGGTGGCGCGGACAGACCCCGAGGCCGGGCACCGGGGGATGAGCCTGCTGGTGGTCGAAGAAGGCATGCCCGGTTTCGAGCGCGGGCGCAAGCTCGACAAGATCGGAAACCGCGCCCAGGACACCGCCGAGCTCTTCTTCCGCGACGTGCGGGTTCCGGTCGCGAACCTGCTCGGCGATGAAGGCCGTGGTTTCTACTACCTGATGCGGAACCTGCCCGCCGAACGGCTCGGCATCGCCGTGTACGCGATCGCCCACGCGGACCGCGCGTTCCAGGTGACCGCGGAATACGCCCGGGATCGCCAGGCCTTCGGCCGGCCGATCGGGGAATTCCAGGTCAACCGGTTCGCGCTGGCGGAGATCAAGACCAAGCTGGACGTGGCGCACGCCTACCTCGACCGGTGCGTGCAGGCAGCCCTGGACGGCGAGCTCACCGCGGAAGAGGCGGCCGGGGCCAAGTGGTGGGCTACCGAACTGCAGTGGGACATCGTGGACCGCTGCCTGCAGCTGCACGGCGGCTACGGCTACATCAACGAGTACGAGATCGCCCGCCTCTGGCGGGACGCCCGGGTGCAGCGGCTGTACGGCGGCACCACGGAGATCATGAAGGAAATCGTGGGACGCAGCCTCGGTTTCTGAGCCCCGGGAGGAGCAAGTGATGCCAGCAGCGACCGTCACCGGCCAGTGCCCGCCCTGGTGTGCTCGTAAGCATGCCGCGGACGCCGGCGGAATCGTGTTCTACCACGCCAGCGAGACCACCTCGGTCGCCATCTCCCGGCCCGGAGAACTCACGGTACCGGACCGCCTCGAGGTGCAGACTGCGCAGTACCTGCCCGATGACCCCGGCGAGCCAGCCTGGTCGCCGGCCATCGAGATCGCGGTGCACGCCGGCGGCCGCTACCGGCTGATCGGCCTGTCCCCGCAAGAAGCCCGCGAACTCGCCGCCACGCTGGCCAGCGCGGCCGACATGGTAAGCGCAGGCGCCGCTCACGGGTCCGGCTGAGCCAGGCGTCTTCTGCCACGCTCACCAGCCGGCTCACCGCGGCCGGATCGGCGCCGTCGCAGCCGGCCGCGAGGCCCCGGCGACCTTCATCGGCCGGCCCGGGCGGACTCCGCCAGCCGCGGATGGCCGCCGCCCAGGTTGTCGCCTCCCGGATACCCGCCGCCGCCGAACGTGGCGTCCAGCGCCGCGTAGTCCTTGGCCCGGTCCGGGGTGCGCGGCAGCGTGTCGAGGAACTCCACCGTCTTGGGTTTCTTGTACGAGGCGATATAGCGCCGGCAGTGCTCGATCAGGTCGGCCGCCGTCGCCGTCCCGGTCAGCACGACCACGGCCTTGACATCCTGCAGGAACCGCTCGCTCGGGATCCCGATCACCGCGGCCTCCCGGACCGCCGGATGGGCCTCCAGGCAGTTCTCGACCTCGGCGGGGAAGATGTTCTCCGCCCCGGACTTGATCATCCTGGTCATCGTGCCGAGGAAGGTGATGGTGCCGTCGGGCTCGCGCCGGCCCAGGTCGGTGGTGTGCCACCAGCCGTCGCGGAAGCGCCGCTCGTTGATCTCCGGCCGGTTCCAGTAGCCCAGGTGCACGGTGCCGCCGCGGACGCAGATCTCGCCGGCCGTCCCGGCCGGGCATTCCCGGCCGCCGGAGTCGAGGATCCGGACCGTGGTGACCGGGGCGGGACGGCCCGCGTTGCCCGCGCCCCGCCCGCCGTACCCGCCGAACAGGCAGAAGCCGGTGACCTCGGTCTGCCCGTAGCCGTAGCCCATGCCACCGCCCTCGCGGCCGTGGCGGCTGTCGTCCGCCGCGACCAGGCCCTGCCACAGCGGGGGAGCGATGGTGGCCTTCAGCTGCGGCAATTCCGTCCCGCGCTCCCGCATCAGCTCGGTCAGCTGGGCGATCGTGGCCGGCATGATGTAGGCGCGGGTGCACTGGCGCGCGGCCAGGATGTCCAGCACATCGGCGGCCACCACCCGCCGGGTGACTACGTTGGTGCCGCCCTGGATCAGCACCGGGATGCCGTAGAACTGGAAGTTGCCGATGTGGAACATCGGCCCGGAGTTCAGGAACACGGTCTTGTCATCGATGTCGCCCAGCCAGGCGACCTCCAGGCCCATGCTGATCAGGTTGGTGTGCGACAGCATCGAGCCGCACGGCCGGCCG
>JAJKHX010000156.1 GCA_021154785.1 Nocardiopsis sp. | reverse complement strand
GAACCACCGGGTCATCGCCTCAATGATGCCGCGGGCCCGGCTGCACACCGTGGCCGGCGGCGGCCACCTGGTGCTGCTCGACAGCGCGGCTCAGGTCGGGCCGGTGATCACCGGCTTCCTCCGGGAGGGCTGAGCCCAGCCTGACGGTGCGGGTGAGTCACCGCACCCAGGAGAAGGTCTCGGCCTGAGCCCCGGAATCGCGGCGCTAACCTTCGCCGATCAGCGTGCCGATCAGCTGGGCATAGCGCAGCAGGTGTACATCGCCGACGTACTTCTCGCGAACGTGGGCGTGGGCAGCCTGTCCCATCCGCGCCGCCTGGTCCTGGTCGCCGAGCAGGAGCCGGACCGCCGATCCGAATGCAGCCAGGTCAGCGGGCTCGGGCAGCAGGATGCCCGTGCCCTCCGCGATCTGGTCGATGATCCCGCCGACCGCCGAGCCGATCACGGGACGTCCCTTCCACATTCCCTCGGCCACGGTCAGCCCGAATCCTTCGGCCACGCTCTTCTGCGTGATGACGGTGGCGTGCCGCTGCAACGCATTGACCATGGCCGCGTTCTCATCGATGTCATCCAGCGGCAGGGTAACCAGCAAGATCCGGGCCCGGGCCGCGGGACTCAGGTCACGCCACTGCAGCAGGCACTCCCCGTAGACCGCCGCACCCTCCGGGTCGTCGCTTACGTCCTTGACTGACGGGCCGACCAGCATCAGGTACCCGTCATCGCCGGGTACGACGTAGTCGGCGAAGCCGCGCATGACCCCGGCCATGTCCTTGAGCCGGTCCCATCGGGACACCTGGACCAGCACCGGATCATCCGGGCCCGGGCGGCTCTCGCCGACAATGATCGCCGGCCTGCTGACGGTGGCCGCGCCGCCGTCGCGGCGCACGAACGCCGCGGGCGGTGTCGGTACCGCGCCATCCAGCACGCCCAGCTTCACCAAGATGCCCCGCACGGCGCCGGCGTCGAGCGGGGCGTTCTTCGGGGAGAACGGGTCGATCGATGGTGGGATGATCCAGGTCCTGTCAGCCGGGATCCACGACGGGACGTACTCCCGCCGCGAGAATACGTAAGCCTCCGCGGCGGCCAGGTGCGGCCGCAAGAAGTCCCAGCCGGACCGGGTCACCTCGTCTTCCCAGTCCACCCCGATGTGGCAGCGCCACACTACCCGGGCGCCGGCCTGCGCCAGCGGCGCGGCCAGGCCGGCCGTCTGCGGGTCGTGCAGCAGCACCACATCGCCGGGCCGGACCCGGGCCGCCAGCTCCACCGCGTTCGCGGCCAGCATTTCCGCGTAATGACCCGCCTCCGCCGCGCCGAGCGGGGCCCCGGACAAGCTGCCGTGGATCTGGTTGTGCAGCCGCTTGGTGATCGCGAAGAACGCGGCGTCGCCGGTGGTCACCAGCCAGCCGATCGGGATGTCTAGGTCCTGCACGTACCCGACCAGGACCTGCAGCATCTCGGCGACGCCGCCGCCTGCCGCGGTGGAGTTGACGTTCCAGATGGTGCGCCCGGACAGCAGCTGCCGGACCTGGCCGGCCGCCCGGGATAGCCGTGCGGATCGTGAGGCGCCGATGACCGGCTCCAGCCGGGACACAGGCAGCCGCGGCACCTTCACCGTATGCAACAGGCTCATGGCATCCGCCTTTCCCGCCCGACGCGGCTAGGCCCAGCTAAGGCGTTACGTGCCCGCCGGAATCGCACTGAGAGTCAACCAGACCGCCTCACGGTGATCAAGACATGAGCGCGGTCACCGGTTCACCCGCCGAGTACCGCCCCGTCCGGAACCCGACGCGGACCGGCCACCCGCACGTCGCCCACGGCTATGACGCCCGCGCCGAAGGTGACGTCGCCATCGACCGCAAACCGGCGGCAGCGGCGCAGCGATGGCGCCCCGGCAGGAAACCGCTGCTCGAAGCCGGGCAGCAGGCTGTAGAAGTCCTCGTCCAGCGTGACCATGGGCCCCGGACCGGCGAAGCGGGGACTCATCTGCCCGTCGCTGGTGAGCTCATAGGCGTCGGAGCGCACGACGAGCAGATCGTCGGTGGTCTTTACCGGGGCGAACCGCGAGCGGGGGACGTGGACCGCCCGGGCGCCGGGGATCGAGCCGATCGCCGCGCCCATCGCCGACTCGAGCTGGATTACCGGGGTACTCGCCGGGTCGCGCGGGTCGACGGTCTTGCGATTCACGATCAGGGGCAGATCCGGTGCCGCCGGGTCAGCGACCTGCAGTTCCTTGAGGATCCGCAGGTCGATCCAGATGTTGTTGGTGTTGTACCAGCGCCAGCGCTCAACGTCGGTGAACGAGGCGTCGCCCTCCGGCACTTGCGCTGTCTCCCGCAGCACCACCCGGCCCCGGTAGCGGGCGAGGTGGCCACCCTTGCGATCGGCCAACGTGCCGCGCACGGCCTCCAGCGCGAACGGTACCTGCTCTGCGGCTACCCATGCGGCGATCCGGACATCGGCGAGCGCGCCGAGGTTGTCGGAGTTGGATACGAAGGCGTAGCGCAGCCCGGCGTCGAGCAGGGCGTCGAGCGTGCCCGATGCCGCCAGCGCGGTGTAGATATCGCCGTGTCCTGGCGGGCACCACTCCAGTTCCGGGTCGGCCGGCCACTGTACCGGCTGCAGGTCGTCGGCACGGATCTTGGGCTCGCGGCCTTGCAGGAAGTCCGGCGGCAGGCCAGGCACGCGCAGGCCGTCGTAGCGGCGCAAAGCGTCCAGCGAGAGGTCACGCGTGGTCGTAGAGTTCATCAGCAGGAACGGCAACCGGGCACTGTGCCGCTCGCGCAACGCCAGTACCTGCGTAGCGATGACATCCAGGAAGCGTGCGCCGGGCTTGACCTCGACCAGCGACTTCGGCCCCGACATGCCCATGCTCGTCCCCAACCCGCCGTTGAGCTTGACGATTACCAGCCGGTCGAGCACGTCATGGGCCTGGTCGGGTGGCGGCTCAGGCAGCTCATCTAGGTGCGGCAGGTCCGCAAGCGGCTCCAGGACGTCACCCGGCATAAGCCCAGCCTCGTGCTCGCCTAGTTGCCGGAGGCGCCTGCGCAGCGCGGACAACTCCGCGGCGCGGACGCCTCCGGCCTCGGCCTTGGCCAAGACTGCGGCGACATGGCCGGGCGTATTCATGGCCTGATTCTCGTACGCCGATGCGGCGAGATTCTCCGGCAGGCCGGGCAACTCCTCGCCCGCGATCGATTCCGGGTGGCGTCGTCGTGCCACGCCAGGACGCCGAACGGGGTGGGTGACTCGCCCATGAGCCATCCGCTGACCAGGTAGTTGCCGACCAGGTCGTTCGGTCGCAGCATGGCGAACAAGGTGCCCTCACTTCCCGGCGCGAGTTCTCCCGGTGCACCGTACGTGACAGGCCCGGAACATCGGTCTGTTGTCCCGATTTCACCGTGGTAAACCGCCTTCGACCGGACGAGGCCGGGATGTTCCGGCCGGAAGGGACCAAGGGCCATCAGTCTCGGGACATTCGTCTGGCGCCGGCGCGTAACGACGCGGTTAACGTCATGAACTCATACATTGCTGCGGCCGAGCGAGCTGTCGCGGCGTCCGCCGCCGACACCGTATCGCGGTTCACCCTTACGGCAAGTCACGGCGAGGGCAGCGTAAGAGAGCGTGAACAGACAGGAGCGAAGCGATGACCACCGCGACCGAACAGGGACCATCCAGCGCGAACCGTTCGCTGCAGGACAAGGTAGCCCTGGTCACCGGAGGGACCCGGGGTATCGGAGCCGCCATCAGCCACCGCCTGGCCGCGGACGGCGCGCACGTCGCCGCGGGTTACTGGCGTCACCACGAGCCGGCCGAGAAGTTCAGCGCCGAGATGACCGCCGCATATCCGGGCCGGATCACCGTCCACCACGGGAACATCGGCGATGCCGAAGACTGCCGGCGCGTGGTACGCGAGGTCATCGACCAGCACGGCCGCCTGGACATCCTCGTCAACAACGGCGGGATCACCATGGACAAGATCGTGCGCAAGATGGCCGACGAGGACTGGCTGCGGGTGATCGCCGTCAACCTGTCCGGGGCGTTCTTCTTGTCCCAGGCCGCCCTCGAGCACATGATGGAGCGCGGCACCGGCCGCATCATCAACATCTCCTCGGCCACCGGCGAGATGGGCGGAATCGGCCAGGCGAACTACGCGGCGTCCAAGTCCGGGCTGTTCGGGCTGACCAAGTCGCTGGCCCGCGAGACCGTCTTCATGCTGGCCCGGGCTGGACACCCGGTCGGTGACGGCCCGGGCCTGACCGTCAATTGCGTCACGCCGGGATACATCGCCACCGACATGCTGTCCTCCATCCCCGAGAAGGTGATGGAGACCTTCCGCAGCAAGATACCGGTCGGCCGCATCGGCAGGCCCGAGGAGATCGCCCGCGTGGTCGCCTTCCTCGCCGACGACGAATCTTCATATATCACCGGGCAGATCTGGGCCGTCAACGGCGGCCTGGACATGTGAGAGAAGGAAACCATGGAAAACGTATTCGTCCTGTCCGCCGTCAGGACCCCGATCGGCAAGTACGGTGGCGGCCTCGCCTCCGTCCCGGCCTGTGACCTGGCCGCCAAGGTGGTCCGTGAGGCCGTCAGCCGGGCGGGCGTGAGCGCCGACGACGTCGGCCACGTCGTGTTCGGCAACGTGATCCACACCGAAGTCCGCGACATGTACATATCCCGGGTGGCGGCCCTGAACGGCGGCCTGCACACGGAGACGCCGGCGCTGACCGTGAACCGGCTGTGCGGCAGCGGGATGCAGGCCATCGTGTCCGCCGCTCAGGCCATCATGCTGGGCGATTGCGAGGTCGCGGTGGCCGGCGGAGCCGAGTCGATGAGCCGCGCCCCGTACTGGCTCCCCGGCCTGCGCTGGGGCCAGCGGATGAACGACGGCGTGGCGCTTGACCCCATGACCGGCGCGCTCAGCGACCCGTTCGACGGCTGCCACATGGGCGTGACCGCGGAGAACGTCGCGGCCGACTTCCACGTGTCCCGCGAGGACCAGGACGCGCTGGCCGCCGAGAGCCACCACCGCGCCGCGGCCGCCACCGCCGCGGGATACTTCAAGGAGCAGATCCTGCCGGTCGAGATCCCCGGCCGGAAGGGCAAGATCACCATCGTCGACACCGACGAGCACATACGGGCGGACGTCAGCCTGGACGATATGACCAGGCTCCGGCCCGCGTTCGCGAAGGACGGCACGGTCACCGCGGGCAACGCGTCCGGCATTAACGATGCCGCCGCGGCCGTGGTGCTCGCCTCGGAATCGTTCGTGAACAGCCACGGCTTCGCGCCGCTCGGCAGGCTGGCCGGATACGGTCACGCCGGAGTCGAGCCGCGGATCATGGGCATGGGTCCGGTGCCCGCGACGCGCAAGGTGCTCGACCGGACCGGTCTCAAGGTCGACGAAATCGACGTCTTTGAAGTCAACGAGGCCTTCGCCGCCCAGGCCCTGGCCGTGGCCAGGGAACTGGGCCTGCCCTCCGACCGCACCAACCCAAACGGCAGCGGGATCTCCCTCGGTCACCCCGTGGGCGCCTCCGGGGCCATCTTGGTCGTCAAGTCCCTGTATGAGCTCAAGCGCACCGGCGGAAGGTATGCGCTCAACACGATGTGCATCGGAGGCGGGCAGGGCATCGCCACGATCTTCGAGCGAGCCTGAATCGGGCCGCGGTGACGACCAGGCGCCGGAATCGCGGGCTGCGCCGCGGCCTACCAGCTCGCCCGGCAGGGCCGCTCGGTGCTGCTGATCGAGCGCGGCGAGGTGCCCGGCTCGAAGAACCTGTCCGGCGGCGTCCTGTACTCACGCGGGATCCAGCGGGTCTTCCCGGGCTTCCTCACCGAGGCGCCGGTCGAGCGGCGGATCACCCGCAATTACGTCAGCTTCCTCAACGCCGGCAGCTCGGTTGCGATCGACTACAAGGACGCCAGGCTGGCTGACCCGGGCCACGCTGTCACGGTATTGCGGAGCAAGCTGGACGCGTGGCTATCGGAGAAGTGCGAGGAGGCCGGTGTCATGATCATGCCCGGTGTCCGCGTGGACCGCGTGCTCACCGAAGGCACCCGGGTCGTCGGTGTCCAGGCCGGCGACGACGAGCTATGAAACCTCTGCCTGTCCCCGAACGCCTGACGAAGAATCGCTTCCTCCTCGACGAGGAGCAATGCAACATCGAGGTTAACCAGGAGATCGCCAGGGCCAGTGGCACCGGCAAGCTTCTCGTCGCCTGCTGCCCGGCGCATGTCTACACCGAGGAACCCGACGGGACGATATCGGTGGAGTACGCTGCCTGCCTGGAGTGCGGAACCTGTCTCGCGATTGCCGCCCCTGGCGCGCTGAAGTGGCATTACCCCCGCGGCGGGTTCGGCGTCCAGTTCCGCGAAGGGTAGGCGCATGCACCCGTCGAAAATCGGACCGAACGGGTGGCGCATTTCCCCCGGCTCGATCCAGTTATTCGTCGGCCCGGCGTCCTCCTCGCGCTCCGAGCAGGTCACCGCCGTCCACCAAGGGCCGAAGGTCCCCAGGCCCGGGACCCTTGGCCGTTATCCCAGCCCCCGCCGGAGGCGCAGGCTTACCTGAGAGTGCGGCCCGGGAACGGAGGTGGTGGTTCGTGGATGCATCAGCAGTCCTCGCCAGTGCGGAGGACCGGGTGATCGACGAGGCGGCGGCCGCCCTGGCGCACGGCGATCAGGGCCGTCAGTCCCTCTTTCCGGACGGGCGCCGCCGCGAGGTGCGGCAGCTGTTCCGCATCGTCCTGCGCTGCGTGCGCGCGGGCCGCGCCAAACCGGTCGTCAGGCCGTCTGAGCAGATCGCGACGCACTGTTACGCCGCGGGAATTGACCTGACCGAGGTTCAAGGATCCTTCACCGTCCTGGCCGAGGTGCTCTGGCGCCAGCTGGCCGACGTACTGGCGGGTGAGCAGCTGCTCCAGGCGCTCGGGCTGCTGACCGCCATCACCGGGGCGGGCAAGGATGCGATAGCCCGGACCTACGTGGCCCTGGCCGCCCGTGACCGCGACAGTGAACAGCCAGCGGATGAACCAGCCGCCGCAGGCACCGGATCCGGGGACTGCCCGGGAGGCGCCGTCCAGGCCGATGTCGTCGGCCGGGTCGGCATCATCACCCTCGGGGATCGCGACAAGCGCAACGCCATCGGCGCCGAGATGGCCAGCCGGGTCATCGCCGCCCTGGAGAGCCTGCGCGCCCGGCAGGCCCGCGCGGTCGTGCTGCGCGCCGCGCCCGGCATGGACGTCTGGTCCGCCGGCCATGACATCGGCGAGCTCCCCGCGGGCAAGCGGGACCCGCTGGGCTACGACGACCCGCTGGAAGAGCTGATCCGCGCCGTCCGCACCTTCCCCGCGCCCGTCGTGGCCATGGTCCACGGCACGGTCTGGGGCGGGGCGCTGGACCTGGTGCTCAGCTGTGACCTGGCCGTCGCCGACGAGACCGCCTCGTTCGCCATCACCCCGGCGAACCTGGGACTGCCCTACAACATCACCGGGCTCCTGCACTTCCAGGGACGGCTGCCGATCAACGTCATCAAGGAGATGTTCTTCACCGCGGCGCCCATCGACGCCCGCAAGGCCAGGGAATGGCTGCTCATCAACCACCTGGTCCCGTGGGACCGGCTCGAGTCGTTCACCATGGAGCTGGCCGCCACGATGGCCACCAAGTCGCCGCTGGCCATAGCGGTCATCAAGGAACAGCTCCGCGTCCTGTCGGACTACCAGCCCATCGCGGCGCAGGTGCACGAACGGATTCAGGGCCTGCGCCGCCAGGCCTACGACAGCCGCGACTACCTCGAAGGCCTGGAAGCCTTCGCCCAGAAACGCCAGCCGATCTTCCGCGGCACCTAGCCCCTCTGATACATCCGCCGGTTCATGCTCTTCCGCAGCCGTCCGGGCCGAAAGGCCCGCATTCCGGGGACCTCGGCCCGTGGCCGGCGCCCGTGTCCGAGGGCCAGCGTCGGATGCAGCACCCGTCACCTGACGGTGCCGCCCGGCAGCGCCGGGCTCCCTGCGGTCAGCGGAGTGAGAGATGGCACGAAACCCGGCCGATCACGCAGGACTCGAGGTACTGCCGTTCGACAGGTGCCTGCAGTTGCTCGCCATGGTCCCGGTGGGACGAATCAGTTTTATCGCCGACGGCGAGATCGTGGTCCTGCCGGTCAATCACCTCATGGACGGGCAGGACCCGGTCTTCCTCACCGCGCGCGGATCGAAGCTGTCCGCCGCGGAAGGCCAGAACGTGGTGGCGTTCGAGGCCGACGAATACGACGAGCGAACCAGGTCCGGATGGAGCGTGCTGGTCAACGGCCGCGCCTGCGCAATCTACGATGACGCGGAGATCCGGCGGCTGAATGCCCTCGACCTGTATCCCTGGCCCACTACCGCGGACCGTCCGTTCTGGATCCGGATCCGGCCCACCTCGGTGAGCGGGCGTCAGACACCGCCGGACGGCCCCGGCTGCCAGCCGCTGGATTTACCGGCGGGGGCCGGATCTGCCTGGTTACCAGACCGGGCCGGGGCGGGTGCGCGTCTCCGCGCCGCAGCGGCGGCAGGTGGCGGCCTGGCGCGAGTCACGCTCGCTGGCATAGCGCCACGGTCCAAAGCTGTGCTGGACGCGTGATTCAGCCGCGCCGCACCGGTCGCACCGGCGCTCTTGCTCGCACCGCGTGGCTGCGACGTACTCGAACGGACTCCACGCGTGCTCCCGCTTGCTGGTGATCTCGCCGCAGCGCTGGCACATCCGGATACGAACGCACCGCCCGTCGGGGTAGGTCCAGTCACCGGTGTGCCCCGTCACCCGGCAGTGTGCCCTGGTCAGCCGGCCTGCTCTGGGCGGTAGGGGGGCATCCGCCGGTGGTGGCGGGGCAGGCGGGTTGGTGGCCCACGCGGGTCCATCGGAGGCGGCGGTCATGGCTCCTCCTGGAGCGGTTCCGGGTCCTGCTGTCAGACTGCTCCAGAATCCGCCGGGCAGCTTGCGCACGCTAGAGGCGTCAGACCAGTAGCTGGCAGGCCGGACGTCCTGCGGTTTGGGCTCGTCGGCGCTAGTGGCAGTTCCGGGCGGTGGCCTGGTGCTTGCGGCTGACCGCCACCGGGTGTCGCCCAAAAGGCCGGAATCCTTGGTGACGGGGCTCCGGCTCGCCACCGGGGACCTTCGACGGGGGCTGGCAGGACATCCGGCTCTGCCTGGACGGCTGGCGCGTCCGGAGGCTGGCACTGCTAGGCATTATCGGGAAGTAAAGGGGTGGTCGCGATGGCTGCCGCGCAAGCGTACCCGGTACGGGTGGACGCGTCTTTGGACCAGCCGCTGTCACGCTGGCTGTGGCTCGTCAAATGGGTGCTGGTCATCCCCCACTACACGGTGCTGCGGTGGTCCTGGCGAGTGCAGTACTACGCGATCGGTGCGTTCGGCACCGACCGGTACCAGCCGTTCACGCTGGCCGACGACCCGGCCTATCCCGCCCACCTCGAGGTCGAGTACCCAGAGCAGCTGTCACCCAGGCCAGCGGAACCGCCCCGGCCTTCGTCGGCATCGCTCCGGCCAGCGCGGCGGACCGCTACCTGGCCGGCGTGGGCTACGCGACGGTCCGGGGAGCGGCCGGTCACCGCGGCACCTATACCGAGCACGCCGGGACCCCGCCCGCGGTCCCGCCCGGCCGGTGGCCATGCGGGTCAACGTGGCCGCCACCCTGCCCGCCCGGCCGGGGATCGCGGCCGGCCTGCTGACCGGCGGCGTCCTCTTCCTGATCGGCGGTGTCCTGCTGATCGCGGGTCCGCTGCGGCGGGTGTCCCGGCATTGACGAAGAGAGGTGAGCGGTGATGACGGGCAAGCATGCGGATGTTCTCCGGCAGCCGCGACGTGAAAAGGTGCCGTCACGGCCGCGGGCGCCGGCGGTGCTGCCGACCGTAGTGGCCGCCGAGGGGGTGGCGGTCGCCGTGCTGGCCGGGCTGGACGGCTCGCCGGCGTGGCGGGTGGCGCGGGTCCTGGCGGTGGTCGCGGTCACGGCCCTGGCCGTGTGGTTCACCCGCCGCGCCGGACGGGCCGGCCGGGGAGCGACGGCGTTGCTGCTCGGGATCGCGGGCACCGCCGCGGGCGCGGGCATCGGCGGCGCGCACCTGGCCAGGGCCGGCCTGGACGCCGCCGCGGTGCTGGCCGTCATCGTGCTGGCCACCGGCCTGATCCTGGTCAGCTGGGGGGCCGCCGCGCTGGTCCGGGCGATACCGGGCTGGTGGCGGCTGCTGGCCGTGCCGCTGGCCCTGGCGCTGCTGGAGTTCGTCCTGCTGCCGCTGACCATGGCGGCCTACGCGACCAACCTGCCGCCCGGCCCGCTGGGAACCGGCACCCCCGCGCGGTACGGGCTTGCCTGCCAGGACGTGTCCTTCCGCACCGCTGACGGGGTGCGGCTGTCGGCCTGGTACCTCCCGTCCCGCAACAGCGCCGCGGTGGTGCTGCTGCCCGGCTCCGGGTCCACGCGTACCGCGGTGCTATCGCAGGCCGCGGTGCTGGCCCGGCACGGCTACGGCGCGCTGCTGGTCGATACCCGCGGCCACGGGCTATCCGGCGGCCACGCGATGGACTTCGGCTGGCAGGGCGGCCGGGACCTGGCCGCCGCGGTGTCGTTCCTTTCCCGGCAGCCCGG
>JAJKHX010000155.1 GCA_021154785.1 Nocardiopsis sp. | reverse complement strand
TTGCGCCACCGAGGCCAGCAGCGCCTGCGCATCCGCCTCCCGCAGCCCGGTGACCTCGAGCTCAGGCAGCCCGGCCAGCTCCGTGAGCGGCTCCCGGGTGGCGAGCACCATCAGCACCGGCTCGGCCGGCAGCCGCCGGGCCGCGAAGGCCAGCGCCTGCCGCGACGCCCGGTCCAGCCATTGCGCGTTGTCGATCACGCACACCAGCGGGGACCCGGCGGCCGCCTCGGTCAGCAGGGTGAGCGCCGCCAGGCCGATCAGGAAACGATCCGGCGCCGGCCCGTTTTCCAGGCCGAACGCGACGCCGAGCGCGCCCCGCTGCGGGCCCGGCAGCCCATCCAGCCGGGTCAGCGCCGGGGCACACAGCTGGTGCAGCGCCGCGAACGCGATTTCCATCTCCGACTCGACCCCCGCGGCCCGGACCATTTGCAGATCGGCCGCCGTCGCGGCCAGGTCGTCGAGCAGCGCGGTCTTGCCCACCCCGGCCTCACCCCGGAGCACCCGCACGCCGCCGTGCCCGCCGCGGACCCCGGCCAGCAGCCGGGCCAGCGCCTGACGCTCCTCGCGCCGCCCGTACAACTTCGGCTTGCCGGGCGGAAACACGCCTGCCGTCATGACTGGTTCCATGGACACGAGCCTTCTCCGCGCAGGCCGGCGGGCCAATGGAGCGTCCTTCAAGCCAAGCCTCGGGACAGCCCGCGTGCTACCTCGGGTTAACCCGAGCCCGCCGGTCACGCCGCTGGGATTGTGGGGTTTACCCGATTGCCCCAGGGCCCGGACGCTCGCCATGATCGCTACGTGGCGAACAGAATCCTGATCGTCGACGACAGCCCGCACTTCCGGGCCGTAGCGGCCGAGCTGCTGACCGACCGCGGTTTCGACGTGCTCATGACGGCGGCGGACGGGGAGCAGGCGCTGGCGGCCGTCGCCGACCGGTGCCCGGACGGGATCCTCCTGGACCTCAACCTGCCGGGCCCGGATGGCTTCGCGGTGGCCGCGTCGCTCGCCGTCGCCTGCCCGGCCGCCCGGATCGTGCTGACTTCCGCCGATGTCGCCAGCTTGCCCGGCGAGGTGCTGAGGGACTGTGCTGTCGCGGCGTTCGTCCCCAAGGAGGATCTCGCCGCCGCCGATTTGGCGATGCTCTTCAGGCCCGAAGGTAGGTGAGCACGGCGAGCACCCGCCGGTGCCCCTCGCCCGACTGGTGCAGCCCGAGCTTGTCGAAGATGCTGGTCACGTGGCGCTCGATGGCCGCCACCGTGACCACGAGCTCATGCGCGATGCCGGTGTTCGAACGGCCTTCGGCAATCAGCGCGAGTACCTGCCGCTCCCGCCGGGTCAGGTCATCGAGCGGCCCGGCTTTGCGCTGGCGGCCGACGAGCCGCGCGACCACGTCCGGGTCGAGCACCGAGCCGCCCTCGGCGACGCGCCGCACCGCGTCGGTGAAGACCCGCATGTCGCCGACTTTCTCCTTCAGCAGGTAGCCGACGCCCTGGGCGCCGTCGGCGACGAGGTCGAACGCGTACGCGTCCTCGAGGAACTGGGACAGGACGAGCACGCCGACGGCAGGCCGCGCGGCCCGGGCCGCCAGGGCCGCGCGGAGCCCGTCGTCGGCCTGGCCGGGCGGCATCTGGATGTCGGTGATGATCACGTCCGGGTGGTGGGCGTCGGCCATCCGGACCAGGTCACGCGCGTCGGCTGCGGTGCCGGCCACCTCGAAGCCGCCTTCTTCGAGGACGCGCACGATGCCTTCGCGGACGAAAGGCTGGTCTTCGCCCACGATGACGCGGATCGGCCGACCTGGATTCACGGTATAAAGGTACGCTCGTCCGGCCCGCCGGCCGGGCGGAGCGGGATACTGGCCCGGAGCAGGGTCCCGCCGGCCGCCGGGCTGGCGATGTCCACGGTCCCCCCGAGCGCGCCGATGCGGTCGCGCAGGCCGGTCAGCCCGCTGTCTTCGGACCGGGGCCGCGCGCCGCCGATCCCGTCGTCCCGCACCTCGACGGCGCACCGGTCCGCGGAGATCTCCACCCGCACCTCAGCGGACGTGGCGCGGGCATGCCGGGCCACGTTGGTGAGTGCTTCGGCGCAGAAAAAGTACATGCTGGCCTCGACCGGCGCCGGGAGCCTTCCGGCCGGCACGTCGAGCTGGACCGGGACCGGCAGCCGGGCGGCGAGGGCGCCGATGGCCGCGGCCAGGCCCCGCTGGGTGAGGAGCTCGGGGTGGATCCCGGCCACCAGCTCGCGCAGATCCTGGAGACCGTGCCGGGCGTCGCGGAGCGCCCGGCTGACCAGTTCCCTCGCCTGTTCCGGAGCGGAATCCCATTTCTGCTCGGCGAGCTGGAGGTTGATCAGGGTGGTGACGAACCGCTGCTGGGCGCCGTCGTGCAGGTCCCGGGTGACGCGCCGGCGGGCCGTGTCCGAGGCGGCGACCAGGCGTGCCCGCGACGCCAGCAGGTCCTGCTCGGCGCGCTGGCGTTCGGCAATGTCCCGGATGTAGCCGGTGAAGGCGAGCTCGGCGGCCGACCCGGTACGGGTCACCGTGACCTCGGCCGGGAACTCACTGCCGTCGGCGCGCATGGCCGTCAGCTCGAGCCGCTGGTCCAGGATGCGCCGCTCCCCGGTAGCCAGATGCCGGGCGAAACCCTGCCGGTGGGCCTCCCGCAGCGACGGCGGCACGATCACCTCGCCCAGCTCGCGCCCGATCACCTCGGCGGCCCGGTAGCCGAAGATCTGCTCGAACGCGCTGTTCACGTACGTCACCCGGCCGAGCTGGTCGGCGCTGACGACGGCGTCGAGCGCGGCTTCCAGGATGGCCCGCTGACGGGCCTCGCTCGCGGCGAGTTCGGCCGCCCGGGCCTGGGCGATGTCACGGTCGCGGTCGGCCTGGCTCAGTGCGGCGATCCGGCGGGCGTTCAGCCGCTCGGCCGTGATCAGCTCCAGCTTGGCGATGACGGTGCCGCACAGCTGCGCGAGCACGGACAGCAGGAAGATCTCCTCGGGGGTGCGGGATTCGCTGCCGATGACCACCAGGAAGACCGGTTCACCGGCCCGCCGGGAGTTGACCGGGAACGCCCAGCCCGAAGAGCCACCGACGTCGAGCTGGCCGGGCTCGGTGAGGACAGCCAGGGCGTCGCCGATGCCGTCCGGCGCGCGCTCGTAATACTCCCCGGCGCTGAAGGGATGCCAGGCGAGCACCCGCTCGCAGCGGGCGACCGACGGGATCGCGGTGGTGACCAGGCGGATGAGCTGGACCGGCGAGGATGCCTGGGTCAAGATCAGCGACAGCGTGAACACCGCGTTGACCGACGACAGTTCCGCGTTGACGTCCGGCGCCGGATCGATCGTGCCGGGCGCGCGCCGCTCCCCTGACGGCATCGGCTACCCGGGGAGCTGATCTGCCGGGATGTAGTGCGGGTTGGTGATGATAATCCCGTTAACGTAGATCCTGGGGTGGGTCCGCAGCACGTACATGACCGTATCGCCATCGAAAATGTCGAGGTCGTACAGGCAGAAAAAGAAATGCGGGTAGTCCGGCACGATCGTATTGAGTGCGGATTCAGCGGCGAACCATTCCTTGATGTCGACGGAGTTCCTGACGATGAAACTCTCGTCGCCCACGGCCCGGAATCGGTCGTACCCCTCGGCGAACGCCCCCTCGACCATGGTTTTCATGGTGGAGATGAACGCGTCCTTGGAGAACTGCCCGTCGGGCATGTACGCCTCGTCCTCGGTGAGGATATGCAGCATGCCATCGCGCGACACGAGGTCGCCCGGTATCCGGTCCCGTACCGAGGCTGGCGCGTCGACCATGCCGAAGCACTTGTGCCCGGCCTGCAGCCCAGCCGAGAGATAGTCGACGACGATATCGTCCAGGGAGTTACTGCTGCTGCTGTAGAAAGCACAGACATGGTCACCGACCTGGAACCCGAGGTCGAGGTCTCCTGACGCCCGCAGGGCCATCGCCGCACCTCCGCAGGTAATCTTCGCACAGACAGGCCCGGTCAGGCGAACGGGGCAGTCCGGACCGCTCCCGCCCGGAGCAGACCCGGGGTGCGGGCCAGGGTTTCGACGGGGGCGGCCGTCCGCCTCGCGTGCGATCGTCGTGTCATGCAGCTACCCGGCATGATCCCGCCCGCGTCATGGACGATCGTGATGGCATCCGGTGTCGTCTCGATCGATCTGCACCTGGTCCACCAGGGCGTGCTCTCGGCGATCCTGGGCTGCTTCGCCGCGGCGGTCTGGCTGTTCCTCGTGGTGGTCCTGGCCGCGCCGCTGGTCTACCAGCACGGCCGGTTCGCGCGTGAGGCCAGCGCGCCAACCTCGCTCGCGGCCGTGGCGGCCACCTGCGTACTCGGCACCCGGTTGGCCGGGCAGGACTATCGCACGGCCGCCGCTGTCCTGCTCGCGGTGGCAGCAATCGGCTGGGCGGTCCTGCTGGTCCCGGTCCTGCGGCACTGGAAGACCCCCACCACCGGGATCTCCTTCATCGCCGGCGTCGCCACCGATGGCCTGGCGCTGCTCAGTGCCACCTTGTCCGCCGCCTACCGGGCCGGGTGGCTCCTCATCGCCGCGGTCGTCCTCCTGCTGCTGGCGCTGGCTCTGTACATCTTCACCGCCGCCCGGTTCGATCTGCGCCAGCTGCTCCGCGGACAGGGCGACCACTGGATCGCGGGGGGCGCGCTGGCCATCTCCGCTCTCTCGGCTGGCGTCATCACCGAAGCCGCCGCCGCGCTGGGACAATTCAGCCACCAGCATCAGGTCCTCAGCACCGGCACCCTGGTGCTGTGGTGCCTGGCCATAGCGTGGCTGCCGGCCCTGATCGGCTGCGAGATCATCAGCCCCCGGCTGAGCTACGACGTGCGCCGCTGGGCCACGGTCTTCCCGCTCGGCATGTATCCCGCCTGCAGCTTCACTGTCGGCCGGGTCGCCGGTGTCTCCGGGATCACCCGTTTCGGCCAGGTCGGCACGTGGATCGCGGTCGCCGCCACCCTGCTCGCGCTGGCCGGGCTGTCCCGTCACATCCGCCGCACCTGGCCACCGCGGCCGCCGCGGGCCGGCTCCCGGCCTGAGCCCGCGGTCAGGGGCGGAGCAGGGTGACGGCGGCGGCGTGCTCGGCCTGGCGGCCCTGATCCCAGTCGCCGGTGCAGTAGACGGCGAGCTCGGCGATCTGGCCGCCGGCCACCTCCACGCGCATCATCTCCCGCGAATACCACGACTGGCCCTCGTGGTTCCAGCGTTCCTCGAACTCGAACACGAACCCGGTCGGCGTCGGATCGGACCGCCACCGGGACACCGTGCCGGTGGCGGGGTGGCCCTGCTTACGCTCGGCGATCAAGTCCTCGGCCCCGGTCGCCTGGACCCGCCAGGTCGGCATGGTCAGGTCGAGGAAGACGTCCGGGCGGAAGAGCCCGTCGGCCACCGTCCCCGTCTCCAGGAAGGCCACCAGCTTCTCACTCAGCCCGCGCACCACGTCATCCATGTCAGGGCCTCCCCGCCTGCAGGTTCTTGCCGATGACCGCCATCGACTCGGCCAGCGCACCGGTCGGGCTGAACTCGACCAGCTCGGTCCCGGCGAACAGCAGCGGGAGGTGCCCGGGCGCGCCGTAGTAGGCGTCCCCGGCCGTGTAAACCTCGTCGTGGCCGGCGTACCGCAAGATGATCCGGCCGGACAGCACCACGCCCCAGTGCGGGCACTGGCACCGGTCCTCCGGCAGACCCTGGAACAGCGCCGCCGGGTCCAGGTCGGCCTTGTGCGTCTCGAACGCCACCGTGTATCCGTCCAGCTCCGCGTACCGGCCCTCGATCTCGGGCTCGTCGATGGATACGGCGGCATCGGCCTTACTCGTTCGGGGCATTGATCTTTCCTTCCGTCGGAGGTGACTGCTTACTCCGAGGGCGTGAGATCGGGCCGCACGGTGTGAGGTCAGCCCCCGCTTCTGCCGGCTCAATGCTCCATCGAGCCGGCAGCAACCGGCCCAATGCTCCATCGAGCCGGTAACAGCCGCACCGGAAAACAACTGCACCGGTAACAATTGCCACATGCGCAATACAGGCTCCATCCGTGACCGCCGGTGCCGTTACCCGGACCAGCGGGTGGGCTGGTCCGGGTCGTAGACGCAGAACGTCCCGGTCCGGACCGAACGGGTCAGGTGCCGCCCCAGGTGCGGGTGCGCCTCGCCGATCCGCCGGATCGCGTCCTTGACCCGGGCGGTCACGGCGGTGCGCGCCCGCTCGGCGTCCGACCCGGCCCGGCGGACCCGGCCGCCCAGGCCATAGGCCTGGGTCAGCGCCTCGACCAGGGCGTCCCGCTCGGCGGCGATGCGCGCGCTGCGCCCGATATCGGCGGCCGCGTCGGCCTCGGCGGCGGCCTCCTC
The DNA here is from genome assembly GCA_021154785.1 of Nocardiopsis sp. Lineage (GTDB taxonomy): Bacteria > Actinomycetota > Actinomycetes > Streptosporangiales > Streptosporangiaceae > Palsa-504. Next base: position 1,437 of record JAJKHX010000155.1, on the reverse strand, counting down.
GAGCTCGCGCAGCCGGTCCCGGTAAGCCGCCCTGGCCTGGGCGTCGATGACCTCGCCGGTGTCCGCCGCGACGGGCCCGCGCCCCGGGGCCCCGCCGGCCAGGTCGAGCGCGGCCACGGCCGTGCCGGGCCGGGTGAGCAGCACGTGCAGGTCGCGCAGGCCCTTGCTGTCCCGCAGCCGGACCTCCCGGCCGGCGTACCTGAGCGTCCACACCTCCCCGTCCCGGCGGAAGATATGATCTGGCCCGCCGCCCGGCGGCGCCGGCTCGCGGCCGCCGGCCGGCTCCGGCTCCGGCTCGCTGGCCGCGGGGTACGAGCCGGACCCGGCACCCTCGCGCTGGATGCGGGCCACCAGGGCGGCCGCGCCCAGCGCGCGGGCCCGCGCCACGGCCTCGGCCCGGTGCGCGGCCGCGGCCTCGCGGTCGCCGAGCGCGTCGGCCAGCAGGGCCAGGTGCCGGTGCACCGGCCCGCGGACCGCGGCGCAGATGCCCTCCACGACGAACAGCCCGGCGTAGGGCGCCAGGGCATCGTAGGCCCAGCGCGCGACCGGATGGGGGCCGACCAGGGCCAGGGTCTCGGCGACCTGGGCCACCGAAGCCAGCCATTCAGAATCCCGAACGAGCGACGGCAGCAGCGGCATTACCGCGTCGAGCTGTCGCCGGGCATCGTCCACCCGGCCGACCTGAGCCAGCATGAGCGTCCGGGTGACCTGGAGCGTCGTCCCGGCCAGCGGGGCGGTGTCCAGTTCGGGCAGCATGCCGAGCAGGCCGGCCACGTCGCCCTCCTCGGCGTGCAGGCACCACCGCTGCGTGGCCACCAGCATGGCGGCGTTGCGGCTGCCGGCCCGCTCGCCGAGGGCGGCCGCTTGCGCCAGGGCGTCCCGGGCGTCGCCGAACCGGCCCGCGGCCAGCGCCCGCATCCCCCGCCACAGCGGGACGTACCAGGCGTACAGCGGATGGCGCAGCGCCTCGGCGCTGACCTGGTAGGCCAGCGCGTCCGCCTCCCAGTCTGCGATGGCCCCCGTCTCGAGCAGGGCGACCAGCCGCAGGCGGCGGCCGAGCAGGCCCAGCACGGGATCGCGCAGGCGCCCGGCGAGGGCGATGATCTCGGTGGCGCGGTCGCGGCGCTCGGCGCAGTGGCCGGGCCCGGCGATGGCGTCGCAGAACGCCGCCAGGCAGGCCGCGAGGGCCGCGTCGTCACCGGCCGACCGGGCCAGGCGCACCGCCTCGGTGGCCAGCTCCAGCCGCCGGGGCTCCGGGACGACCAGCAGGGAGGCGACCGACAGCCGGGCCGTGACCAGCGCGGTCAGCGCCCCGTCCTGGTTGGTGCGGTGCTCGCCGGTCAGGGAATCCCTGGCCTCCTCGAGCAGGCTGAGCTGCTCGCCGTCGAGCAGCTGGACCTCGAACCCGGCCGGGCCGCCGCCGAGGCCGAGGGCGGC
>JAJKHX010000154.1 GCA_021154785.1 Nocardiopsis sp. | reverse complement strand
CGGCCGATCGCGTCGACGTCGCCCAGGCCGTCGACGAGGCCGGCTACACCCTCATCCCCTGAGCTTGTTATTTAAGGTGCCTGCCTGCGGGTATTCTTGTTCGGTTCCTCGCGCTTGACGGTTTTGCCGACGTCGTGGCGGGTGGCGGGCCTCTGGTTCTTCGAGCCCTTCGGGCGGCCGGGGCCGGGCCTGGAGGGTTTCGGCGCGCTGGCGGGAACGGGCAGGTCCTGGCGGATGCGGCGGTAGCCCCGGCGGACCCGGGCGGGGGTGAGGCGGCCGGGCGCGCACGGCTGCTGCCAGGGGAGCCGGATGTCGTCCGCGAGATCGCGGGCGAGGTGCAGCTGGACGTAGGCGGCGATGACGAGCCAGGTCCAGCGGTCGGCGGCGGCCGGATCGCGGAGCTTCGGGCGGGTCCAGCCCAGGGCCTGCTTCAGGAACCGGAACATATGTTCGATGTCGAAGCGGCGCAGGAACGCCTGCCAGGCCCGGTTGACCTCCTCGTCCGTGGCCCCGGCGCGAGAGGACCACAGCCATACCGGGTCCGCGTTCCGCTGGCCGGGCAGGTGATCGACCTCGAGCCGGACGAGGGTGCCCTCAACGACGGGCAGTTCGCCCTCGTGGTCCTGCCAGGCGCCGCGGTGCTCCAGCCGCTGGTGCACCCGGGCCCAGGCCCTGGCCTCCGCGGTGCCGTACCTGGAGGTCTCCGTGACAATCATGACGGGCGGGTCCGGCCAGGTCACCGGGTCGCTGAAGTCCAGCTTGTGCCCGTGCCGGGGCCGCCGCCCGCCCGTCGACCGCGGCCGTGCCGGCAGCGGCGGGGCCGGGAAGTACATGACCCGGTCACTGCGCAGGCGCCCGGTGACGTCGGCGGGCAGGCCGTCCAGCAGCCAGGCCAGCCGGGTCAGGTCATAGCCCGCGTCCAGCACGATGATGATGTCCGGGTCGCCCGGCCTCCAGCGCCCAGCCGCGATCAGCCGGGCGATGACCTCGCGGAGCTGGGCAGCGGTCACCTCGGTGGCGTCATCGGCCGGGCCGAGGCGGACCGCGTCCAGCGGCAGCGTCCAGGAGGTGCGGCCGGGCTCCAGCGCGACGACCCAGGAGTACGGCCACCCGGGGATCATCTGCGCGTTTCCCTTTCCGCGCGCGTAGGTGTGGCAGAACAGCCGCTCCGGGCTGGTCTCCGCGTCCGGCCGCAGCCAGTTCGAGACGTCGCAGGCCAGCCGGATCCGGCCGTCGTCCCACGGGCGCAGCGGGACCGCGTCCACCGCCAGCCTCAGCCGCGCGATCACGACCTCGCCGCTGTTCACCGCGTCGTAGACCCCGCCGTGGCCGCGGCGGCACTCCGGCTCCAGGCACAGCTCCGCGAGCATATGCACCCGCTCCGGCCTGCAGGCCAGCGCGTCCGCCAGGTCGAACAGCGCATCGCGGCGCATGCCGAAGGAGAAGTACAGCTCATGCCGGAACCGGGCCAGCCGCCCGGCCGCACCAGCCGCCCCATCGGTGTCCCCGCTCTCGTGCCAGGACATAATGAAAGCCATCAGCCGCCGCCTCGGTGTCTTCAAGTTCTGTGGTAGGAACCCGAAGATCATCGGACGGCGGCTGACCCATGTCACCACGCCACACCGGAACAACTCAGCAACTCGGGACGACCAGGAAACAAGGGTTAAATAACAAGTTAAGAGGCCGCACGGATAGGCGCGTGTTCATGGTCGTTCGCCGGGCGTGTGTACCACCGGTCGAGGGGTCGATGCGTCAGCCGAACACGCGGACGGTGAACAGGGAGACGAGGCGGATGAGCATACCCCTCGCCAGCGCGGCCACGTTCTCGGCATGACCGCCAGAATCGAGCACAGACAAGTCCTCGGCGGCCTGATCAGCGAATACAGGCACGCGCTCCGTCTCAGACGCGTCATCCCTCGGACGGCCGGTGCTGGTTCCGTGCTGATATCACAGCGGTTCACAGGGCTCTGCCCTGCGGAAACTGCCCCGTAGTCCACGATCTTCACCATCTTCGAGGGCACGTCGGAGATCCAGCGCATGCTCATCGGCCGCGCCGTCACCGGGCTGGACGTTCGCTAGCCTGACCGGAGGATATATCTATCGTTGACCGGAAGGCGGCCGTTCCGCTGATGAGTGGGGCGGCCCGTTCTCGTGTCCGGTTAGTTCCCTTCGTTTCCGGGTCGCATGCTGACTCCGTGCTGCTACCTGAGGCCAATTGGTCTAGGCCAATCGGCTGTGCGGCTGGAGCGGGTGCGTCATCGCCTTGCTGCCGGGACTGGAGGCGGCCAGTCATAGCGGGAATGGCCCGCGGTCATCTCCGGGGGACTGGTTACTGGTCGGCTTGCGCTGGCCGGAAGCGTCGATTCGGGTCGGCAAGCCCGCAAGCCGCCGCTCGTACTGCTCCCGCGAGAACATCTTCTCCGACACCCAGCCACCTCCGCCGCGCCGGGACAAACCAGGCGGAACGTAGCGGAAGCGATCTATGTCGCGATGCCGGTTTCCACATCAACGCAGCTCAAAGTGCATATCCGTTGGATCTTTCGCCAGGACTACTGGAATCCCTATCCAGGCGGACGCTGCCGATGCTGGGGCCGGACCACTGGGCGCGGACCATGGCGGGGTAGACCTCACCCCATGCCAGTAGCTCCTCGTGGGTGCCGCGTTCCACGATTTTGCCGCCGCCGACGACGAGGATCAGGTCCGCGTCCTGGACGGTCGAGAGGCGATGGGCGATCACGATCCGGGTGACACCGGCGGAGCGCAGGTTCTGTTCGATGCGCGCCTCGGCGGGGGCGTCCAGGTGGGAGGTGGCCTCGTCGAGCACCAGGAGCGCCGGTCGGCCGACCAGCGCGCGCGCCAGGCCGAGCCGCTGGCGCTGGCCGCCGGAGAGCCCCTCGCCGGAAGGGCCGAGACCGGTCGCGTAGCCCAGCGGCATCGCGGCGATCTCTTCGTCGATCGCGGCCAGCCTCACGGCCTCCTGCACCTCGGCAGGGGCCGCGCCGGGGACCCGCAGCGAGACGTTCTCCCAGATCGTGCCGGAGAACAGCTGCGGCTCCTGCCAGACGACGCCGATGAGTCGGCGCACGGCCGGCAGGTCGAGCGTGCGCAGGTCATGGCCGTCGACAGCGACCGTGCCCGACGTCGGCGGGTACAGGCCGACGAGCAGCTTGGCCAGGGTGCTCTTGCCCGAGCCGGACGGGCCGACGATCGCGAGTTTCGCGCCGCGGGGCACGTGGAACGACATACGCTCGACGACCCACCGATCCCGGTGGGTGAACCGGAAGCAGAGGTCCGTGGCGGTGACCGTGCCGTCCAGCCGGTCGATCCGCCGGTCGCCCTCGGGTCCGGCGGGCACCTCGGACCCGGCCGGCTCGGCCGGGGCGTTCACGAGATCCTGCAGGTGGTCGAGGACGGAGCCGATCTCGTACAGCTCGCGCAGGTTGACGGCGATGTTGCCGAGCGGGACCGCCGCGGCGGCGGCGAGGGTGGCCAGCGCCACCGCCCGCCCTACTGAGGCTCCCGCCGCGGTCGCCGTGACGGCGACGAGCAGCACGAGCGGACCCGCGGTCCGCACGGCGGAGGCGACGGCCTGGGCGAGCGCGTCGTTGCGGCCGGCGCGGTGCAGCGCGTCGAGCTGGCGCCCCCGCAGCCGGGCGGCCCTGGCCCCGATGACGTCCTCGGCGCCGCTGCCCTTCACCCAGGCGATCGTGCTCGCCGCCTCGTAGACCCAGCTGCCGTATTTCGCCTGGGCGACCAGTTCCTCCCGCCGCAGCACCCGGCCGCGCCGGGCGAGTACTCCAAGCGCGGCGACTTGGACCACGGCCAGCGCAGCGGTCACGAGCCCGGCCGCCGGCGCGGCGACCAGAACGACGCCGAGGTAGACCACCCCGACGGCGGCATCGAGCACTGCACCGATCAGCCGGCTGGCCAGCGCGTCTCGTAGGACGTCGCCGGACTGGACGCGGCTGACGAGCTCTCCGGGCCCGCGCCGCTCGATGAACTGCAGCGGCGCCCGCAGCATCCGCTCGAACAGCGTCGTGGTGAGCCGCTCGCCGATACGCCGTTGCAGCAGGGCCGTCGCCAGCCCGCGGGCCTGGGTGAGGACCGCCGCGGCGGCCAGCACGCCCCCCGCGACAAGGGCGAGGGACGCCGGACCGTTCGACGCCCCGCCGCGCGCGGCGAACGCGTCGACGACGCGCGCGGTCAGCAGCGGCACCACCAGGCCGAGACCGAGCAGCAGCAGGGAGGTGACGGCGAGCCGGGCGAGCGCCGCCCGGTCCGCGAGCAGGCACGGCACGACGACGGAGCGGACGACCGACCGTGCCGGGTGCCCGCCCGTCGATGTTGCCGGCGGCCCGGACCGCGATCCGGGCTCCGACGTCGCGGCGAACGTGAGCACGACCCCGTTCGTGGCCGCGAGATACTCCGCGTGCGGGATGCGGCGCCGTCCGATCGCGGGGTCCATGACCTCGACGTGCTTCGACGCGACCGCGGTGACGACGACGTAGTGGTCGCTCTCCCAGTGCGCGACGAGCGGCAGCGGCAGGCGGGTCAGGGCGGCGATGCCCGCCGCCCGCCGGCCCCGGCAGTTCAGTCCGCGGGCGATCGCCTCGTCCCGCAGTTCGAGGGCGCTGATGCCGTCGCGCCCCGGGTCCAGGGAGGCCCGCAGCGCGGGCAGCGGAACCCGTCGGCCGAAGGCGGCCAGGACGGCGGACAGGCACGCCGGACCGCAGTCGTACCGTGTCGACTGGAGGACCGTCGGGACCCGGCGCCGCCTACTGGCGCGCATCGTCCAGCCGGTCGGTCTGTCGGCGGTCCCCCCAGTACCAGGTGATCCGCGCCGCGGCACGCCGTCCGGCCAGCCAGTCCGCGAACACGGCCCGCTCCGCCAGCGCCGTGCCCTCGCCGTCCGTGTCCGGGGCGCGGCGGTCGACAACGAGCGCGTGCGCCGCGCCGCCGTCCACCTCGAGGAGGTCGCCCACGGCGGCGGTGCGCAGGGCGGCGAACCCGGCCGGGAGCTCCCCGATCCGCCACTGCTCGAGCCCACCCCGGCCTCCGTCGCGCCAGGCGGCCGCGACCGCGGCGACGGGCTCGGCGCGCAGCCGCTCCACCGGGCCGGTAGCCCAGGCGGCCACCACCATGCCGAGGTCGGCGGCGTGCGCGTCCAGCCAGGCCGCGACGCCCGGACCGGCGACGTGCCCGCGCAGCTTCGCAACGAGGGCGTGCTGCTCGACCTGCCGGGCGAATAGCGCCGGGGTCAGGCCGCGGTCGGCCAGCCACGCCGCGGTGCCCTCGGCGGTGTAGAGGCACCGGGCCCGCCGGTACGCCTCCGTGGCGGCCTGCAACTCGTCGCCGGTCAGCTCCAGGCCGAGCCGGTCGATCTCCTGATCGACCAGCGCGGAGTCCACCACGGTCCGCATGAGTCGCACATCGTCGAACACCGCGTCCAGGCAGGCCACCGCCTGGGCGACGGTGGTCTTCTCCCCGTCGACCTCGACGAGGTCGAACTCGTCGGAGCGCGACATGCCCCGCAGCGGCCAGGGCAGCCCGGGGCCGGCCGCCAGCGACAGCGAGACTGTCGGCTGCCCGGCGCCTCGGACGAGGACGTCGTGGTGGATGGAGCCGTCGAAGGGCTCCTCGTCGGAGATCAGGCGCAGGTGCAGGTCGTGCCGGCGGCCCAGCGCGGCCAGGTCCCGGCGCGCGTCGTCGGCCGTGAGGTGCCGCCTGGCGAGGTCGTCGAGTACGCGCAGCGCTCCGACCAGCGCGTCCTCCAGCGGTGTCGCCGTAGTCATCGGGTTACCTTCCCGGCCAGGAGCTCCGCCAGCGCCAGGCTGATGGGGAGCCCGGTGGCCTGCTCGATCCACAGGTACTGACCGGTCGGGTTCAGTTCCAGGAAGACGATGCGTCCTTCCGGGGTGACGATGAGGTCGATCGCGCCGTAGCGCAGGCCCAGCTCCCGCGTCAGCGTGACGCAGCGCTCGGCCGCCTCGGGCGGCAGGGTGTACCGGGTGATCGGGGTGTGCGCGTGGTCGTACTGCCGGAAGTCGACTCGGGTGTGGTGGGTCTGCTGCGAGTGGATGGCGGCGGCGAATACCTCGTCGCCGACGACCGTGGCACGCACCTCGACCTTCTTGTTCACCATCGCCTGGGTCAGGATCGGGGCCAGGCGCACCGACTCCACCTCGACCAGGTCGCGGGGGCGGACCGGCCGGGTGCCGCGCCCGACCACGTCGCCGTCCGCGGTGACCATGCTCTGGATCAGCGCGACCCGCTTGGTGATGACGTGGCCCGAGGTGGCCTCGTAGTGGTCCAGGAACGCGTCGGGGTCGTTGGTGACCAGCGTGCCGGGCACCTCGAAGCCGAGGCGCCCGGCCAGGACGAGCTGGCGGACCTTGAATGCGCCCCGCTGGAAGGTCAGCGGGGTGGCCGGTACGAAGGGGACGTCGAGCAGCTCCCAGAGGTCTGCGAGCAGCCCGGACGCCTCCTCCACGATCTGCGTGCCGGTCGCGGTGCCCGCCAGCGACCGCAGCGCGCGAGGGCGGTTCGGGCGGCGCCACCAGACGGCGTCGAGGCGGGTGAGGTCGATCTCCGCCCCCTGGTACCGCAGGACGGCGCCGATCCGGCCGCCGGCCCCGACCCGTACCGAGAGCTCGCACTCACCCGGGTACCGACCCGGGTCGAACCGTAGCACCGGAGCGTCGAGCAGCCGCAGCTGGGCCTCGACGGCGTCGGCGTGCTCGTCGCCGTCGCGCGACAACACCAGGATCACAGGGGGTGGCTGTCCCAGTCGTCCAGACCCCGGGTCGAGCTGCAGGGTCCGTAGGTCCCGCCACGGGTGGCGCGCAGCTCCTCATCGGACAGCTCTGGCCCCTGGGGGGCGATGCCCTCGATCGTGACGAGGTACTTCTGGCTCTGTATCGGCATGGTTCTCCCTCTCGGTAAGTTACGACAGATAGAGCCATGACCATGGTGATTGATACACCCGATGGCCCGAGCCTCCTCATCACGGGCCCGAATTCCGGGCCCGCCGTTTCTTCGGGCTGCCCACAGGATGCGGCTCGCTGCGCCTGGCGGTAAGCGGCCCGCCGACAGGGCGGGGACCTACCGCCGGTCCCCGCGCGGCGAGGCCCCGGTTATGGCCGGAGTTCGAGGACGACCTTGACAGGGGGCTGGGTGACCTGCCGGAACCGGCTGAAGCCGGCGTCGCCGGCCAGTTGCCCTACCGCTGCGGGGCCGGCCTGGGCGCCGAGCGCGTGACGATGGCCGGGCGGGCGGAGCGGGCCCGGGTTGCCCGGGTGTTCACAGCCGGGGTGCTCGGCCCGGGGTACCCGTGCGGGGACGACGCCGCGCTGCTGGTGAGCTGTTCAGCAGCAGCATCCGGGACAGCGGCTCGGGCGCGGAAGGGGAGACGATCGCGGTCCCGGCCGCCGGCGGCATGGTCCCGGTCGACGTCACCGACCGCGGCGGCCGGGGAGTGCCGCAGCTGCGGCCCTCCGGTGATGAGGCGGAAGGTGTCCGGGGGCTGGGTTGGTCCGGCCTGGGACGCGCGGCCTGCCGCCGCAAGACCGCAATCTCATGGCGCGGCACTAGGATCTCAGCATCCTTGGCTGCGTCATTTGCGCGCCAGAAGCGCCAGCCAGCCGAGTACCCGGATCATCAACAGGTAGATCAGGCGAACGAGCACGAACGCCGATCGTAACTAGCAGGTCAGGCCCTAAACGGGGTTTTGGCACGGCACAAGGGCGCGCTCTGACGCACGCGCATCCACGTGCTGAATCCGTGCTGACCTATTTCGTTCGGCACACGATCTGCCTGCGAAACTGCCAACCGGTCCACGACCACCCAGATCTACAAGGGCACCAACCAGATCCAGCGCATCGTCATGGCCCGGCAACTTCTTAAGGCTAAAGTTAAGCCGTTGACCTGCGGTTTCTCGAACTTGCCCACGTCGAACGGACCACCGCACCGAGTCGTGATGGACGCGCCCATGGGGTGCTGCCAGCTCCTGTCCGGGCGGGGAAAGGTGGCCCCGCACTACCCTCAGGGCGCCACTCTCGCGGGCTTGACGAACCGGGCTCCGGCGGAGGCTGAGGCGTAGCCGGCCAGGGCGATTTCGAGAGCCCGGAGTCCGTCCTCGCCGGACGCGCTGGGCTCGACCGGCCTTCCTTCCCTGACCGACGCAGCGAAGGTCTCGATCATCGCCGCGTCGGGATCCTCGGCGAACCCCGCCAGCCGGAGGCCGGCTGCCATCCGGCCGCTCACGACCCGGACGGATTCCGCCAGGTCATCGAGGTCGGCAGACCCCCTGGTGCCGACCAGCCGCAGGAAGAAGTCGTAATCCCAGGGGCTGTTGGCTGGGACTGACCAGCTCGGGTCCAGCCCCGCCACCGCCCCGTTGTCGAGCACCAGCGAGAGCAACGCACAGTCTTCGACGTCCGCGTCCCACAGCAGGGCGCCCGTCTCGGCGGCCACCGAGGTCACCTCGCGGCCGGTCAGGTGGCGAACCAGGTCGGTCAGGTGGACGGAGTGGTCGATCAGCGCGCCGCCGCCCGACTCGCGGGCCTGCGTGATCCACGCCGGGTAGTGCGAAGGAAGCGGTGGCCGGCCGCGGTTGCCTGCCCTTAGTCCGATCACCTCACCGAGGGACCCCGAGTCGATGGCCTTCTTGATGGAACGCACGTGCGGCAGGAAGCGGGAGACGAAGGCAGCATGAAGCTGGACGCCTGCGTCGCGGCAGGCGGCGATCATCGCCCCGGCGTCGTCCGCGGTCGTGGCGATCGGCTTCTCGCAGAGCACGTGCAAGCCGGCCGAGGCGGCCGCCTCCACCTGCCCGCGGTGCCGTGCCGTCGGACTGCATACCACCACGGCATCGAGCTCCGGCGAGGCGAGGAGCTGATCGAGATCATCGGTCAGCGGCGCGGCGAAATCGTCCGCGACCGAGTGCCCGAGCGCCGGGTCCTCCTCGAAGACGGCCATCAGCCGGGCCGACGGCACGGACGTCAGCGCACGCGCATAGGACCATGCGTGCGGCCGGTGCGCACATCCGATGATCGCCACGTTCACGGGCGTGCTCACGGTCCCTCCCACGTGGTCAGGTCGACCGGTTCGCCGGTCCGGACCGAGTGCAGCGCGGCCAGCGCCGTACGCGTCGCGGCGACCCCGTCGGAGACCGGCACCGGGGACGGGCCGCCGACGCGGACCGCCTCCGTGAACGCCGCGATCTCGCTGGCGTAGCCCCGTTCACCGAGGGGATCGAGCCAGGCGACGCCGCCGTCGGCGAGGTAGATCGCCCCGCCGTTGATCGAGTCATAGTCCCAGGAAATACGTCCGGCGGAGCCGGTGATCTCCGCCATCAACTTGAAGCCGCGGCCGGCCGGGTGCGCCCAGCTGGCCTCGACCTGGCTCATGGCGCCGTTGGCATAGCGCACCGTGGCCACGCCGTAGGTCGCGGGGCCGGCCGGACTGTCCGCGGCGACGGCGTGGATTCGCACCGCCGGGCTGCCGGTCACCCAGGCCAGGTAGTCGAAGCTGTGCACGGCCAGGTCGAGCAGCGGCCCGCCGGACTCCTCCGGCCGCGCCAGCCAGCCCCCCTCGCTCCAGCCCGGCAGCGAGGTCGTCACGGAGTGGGTCATCATGGCGACGTCCCCGATCTGGCCGGCCTCGACGAGATCCTTCGCCGCGCGGTGGTCGGGCTCGTAGCGACTGACGTGACCGATCATCACCACCCGGTCACTGGCCTCCGCGGCCCGCTGGATCCGCTCCGCGTCCCGGAGGGACAGCGCGACCGGCTTCTCGCACAGCACGTGCTGACCGGCCTCGAGAGCACGCACGGTCAGCTCGGCGTGGCTCGATGGCGGCGTGCAGACGCTGATCACGTCGGTGCCCAGTGCCAGCACCGCGTCCAGGTCGGTGCCCGCCGTGGCGCCGACGGATGCGGCGAGCTGCTCCGCCTTGGACCGGTGAGTGTCCGCCACCGCCACCACGTCGACGCCCGCGGCCTTCGTGTAGGCCCTGACATGGCATCCGGCGATCAGCCCGGCACCGACCACGCCGGCCCGCAGCGGCTCGCTCGTGCCGCTCATCCCTTGAGGCCCGTAAGGGCGATGCCCCTGATGAACCTGCGCTGGAAGACGGCGAAGATCAGCACCATCGGCAGCGTGGATATCACCGAGCCCGCGAAGAGCAGATTCCACGATGTCTGGTTCCTGACGACGAACAACGCCAGCCCCAGGGGAGCGGGATACCGGCCGGGACTGGAGATGATGATCAGCGGCCAGAGGAAGTCCTCCCATGCGGCCTGGAAGGTGAAGATCGCGGACGCCGCGAGCGCCGGCACGCACAGCGGCAGCACGACCCGCCAGAAGATCCGGAACTCGTTGGCTCCGTCGATCCGCGCCGCATCCAGCAGTTCGTCGGGGATGCTCATCATGTACTGGCGAAGCAGGAAGATGCCGAAGGCGCTCACGGTGCCGGGCATGATCAGTCCCCAGTAGGAATCCAGCCAGCCGTGGCCGCCGTTGCCAAAGATATCGTTCCCGCCGAACAGCGGGATGTGCTTGATGATGATGTAGTTCGGGATCAGGGTGACTTGTCCCGGCACCATCATGGTGGCCAGGAAGACCAGGAAGATCGCGTTGCGACCGGGGAACTCCCGCTTGGCGAAGACGTAGGCAGCCAGGGCGTTGAAGAAGGTCTGCAGGATGGTCACCGAGGTCGCGACGAACGCGCTGTTGGTGAACCATCGCCAGTCGCCGGTGCCCTGACCCCGCTGCGCAGTGCTGAGGTGACCGAGATTGAGGAACTGGCGGTAGCCGGACGTCGTGAAATGGTGCGGGATCCAATGCGGCGACACGGAGAAGATCTCGCTCAGGTTCTGGAAGGATGCGCTGACCAGCCATGCGAACGGCGCGATGAAGACGATCGCCCCGGCGACCAGGATGAGGTAGACGATCCAGCGGGCCCAGCGCCACTCCGATGTCTGCCCCCAGCCTCGTCGTTTCCTGTCCGGCCGGGCGTTTCCCCGGCGCCTGCGTCGCGGCGCTGTCACCAGGCTCACGGCCTCGTGTTCCGTCTCCTCGGACGCCGTCACAGGTCAGCCCTCCGGTATAGGCGCAGCTGGATCAACGTGACCACGAACAGCAGGACGAACAGTCCGAACGCCAGCGTGCTCGCGTATCCGAACTCGTAGAACTTGAACGCCGCCTGGTAGATGAAGAAGACCATGGTGGTCGTTTTGTCGACCGGTCCGCCGTTGGTCATGATGAAGATCTGGGTGAACACCTGGAACGACCCGATGATCCCTATCACCAACAGGAACAGGGTCGTCGGACGCAGCATCGGGAGCGTGATCTTCCGCAGGCGCGCGACCGGCCCGGCGCCATCGATCTTGGCCGCCTCGTACAGCTCCTCAGGGATGGACTGGAGCCCCGCCAGGTAAACCACCATGGAGAACCCGGCGCTCATCCACACCGTCATCAAGATCACCGCGGGCATCGCCAGATTCTGGGCGGACAGCCACAGTAGGGGCTGGTCGATGAGGTGGGCTTTCAGCAGGTAGTAGTCGAACAGGCCGTAGTCACTGTTGTAGAGCCACTTCCACAGGATCGACGCGGCGACCAGTGGCGTGATCACCGGCAGGTAGTAGAGCGTCCGGAACGTCCCGCGGAAGCGGATGGGCAGGTTGAGCAGGACGGCCAGCGACAGGCCGACCAGCATGCCGAGCGGCACCGACCCGCCGGTGTAATAGACGGTGTTGACGATGGACGCTATGTAGTCCTTGTCGTGAATCATCTCCTTGTAGTTGTCGAGGCCGACGAACGGCTTGTAGGGCTGGATCGCATTCCACTCGTGGAACGTCAGGTAGAACGCGAAGAGCAGCGCCGCCACCGTGAAGACCGAGAAGATGATCAGCCCCGGCGCCAGGAAGACATAGGCCGACCACTCGCGGCGCATCCGCGGCCAGGTGCCGCCCACGCCCCGACGTGGTCCTGGGCGTTTGCGTTTGCCCCTGATCCTTCGGGTCTGCGTCGCCGCCTTGCCTGGGACCGCACCTGTGGTCGCCACGTACTCCACCCTCCGGTCATGCCGCCGTCGCCCCGACGGCCCGGGCGGGGTAACCAGCCCGGGCCGCCCTGTCGGTCCTGCTGTTCTCGAGGTCAGTGCGCCAGGATCTGCTCAGCCTTCTGCTTGGCATTGGCCAGTGCCTGACCGGCGCTCTCCCGCCCGTAGAACGCCTTGCCGAGCTCGATGTTGAGCTGCTCCTCGATCTGGGGGAACTTCGGGTTCGACACCGTGCTGGCCACGCCGCACTGCATCAGCTGCGCGAAGCCCTTGAGCACCGGCTTGGTCTTCGCCAGGTCGGGCGTGTTGAGCAGGGATTTCAATGGCGGGAGCTCGGTGCCGTTGGGGGACTTGTAGGTCCACAGCGCCAGGTTCGCCGGCTTCTGCAGGTACTCGATCCACAGCCAGGCCGCGTCGGGATTCTTGCTGTTCGCGAGAAGTACCAGTGAGTCACCGGCGATCGTGGTCTTGCATCCGGCCGGACCGTCGGGAAGCGGAGCGGTCGACCACTTGTCATCGATCTTGGGGTTCTCGGAGTGCAGCGTCCCGGCCAGCCAGGACCCGGCCATGTACATCGCGACCTGACCGTGGGCGAAGGCAACCCGGCCGTCGTAGGAGTTGGAGTTGAGGTAGTCCCTGGGCGAGTACTTCGCCAGGCCGACGTAGAAGCTGGCCGCCTTCTGCGCGTCGGGGCTGTCGAACACGACGTCCTTGCCGTTGTCGCTGAGCAGGTCACCGCCGGCCTGGTAGAGCCACGGGTACCAGTAGTAGGCCGCCTCGGGGGCGAACACCTCGTAGCCGTACTGCTTCTTCGCCGGATCGGTGAGTTTCTTGACGTCCGCCTCGAACTCGTCCCAGGTCTTCGGGGGCCCAGCGATGCCCGCCGCGGCGAACAGGTCCTTCCGGTAGAACAGGCCGGTCGACTCGCCGTCGATCGGCAGCCCCCAGAGGTGATGGTTGTAGGTGACGAAGGTCTTGAACGCGTCCACGTAGTCGGCGGGTTTCACGATCTTGCTGCGTTTGATGTAGCCGTCCAGGTTCACCAGGGCGTCACGAGAGGCGAAGTCGGCGGTGGCGCTCGCGTCGACGTACGCCACGTCGGGGGGATCACCGCCCGCGATCTGGGTGGTCAGCTTCTGGCTCGCGTTGTCGGCGCTGACGTTCTGGAACTGGATCGTGATGTTGGGATGGAGCTTGTGGAAGTCGGCCGCCATCTGCTTCATAGTCGGGTCGCTGCCGACCCAGGACGAGAAGGTGATGGTCACCGGGGAAGCCGGGTCCTTGACGGGCCCCGCTCCCGTGCCAGCAGTGGTCTTCGGCTTGGTACCGGCGGAGCAGGCCACCATCGCACTGGCCAGAGCGAACACCGCGACCAACTTTGCGCTTCTGGAGACGCTGTGACTACCCAAGGCTGTTCCCTTGATCGGGTCGCGACCGGGTTGGGGACGCAACGTGCAAATCGATTGGCTTCCGGGAAGCATCGTCCGACCGTTTCGCACTTGTCAAGAGACTCACCCGTTCGTTTCCGAGCGGTGACCGATCATCGGCGCCGCCACCGCGCTGACGGCGGGGCGAGCGGTACTCCGGAATCACAAATCGATTTGGAGGGCAGCTTGCGGCTACGATACGGACGGCGGCCCGAGGCGGTCAGCGCCCAGCCTGGCGACCTCGCGCTCCCGCTGGTCCCGGACGCCCCGGACCCGCGGGCGGGACGCGCACAGAACGGCGGAGGTATGGCGGCGAAAAGATCCAGGACGTCGGCCGGCGAGCGCCCGGCCGACGGTGCCGCACCGGCCCTCAGGCAGGGCCAGGTGACGATCAACCACGTCGCCGCCCTGGCCGGCGTCAGCCCGACGACAGTCTCCCACGTGCTGTCGGGCAAGCGACTCGTGGCGGCGGAGACGCGCGGCGCCGTATACGACGCGATCCGGAGGCTGGGCTACCGGCCCAACCACGTCGCCCGCTCGTTGCGCACCCGGCGCTCGCACATGATCGCCGTGGTGGTGCCCGACATCACCAACACCTTCTACAGCATGCTCACCCGCGGCCTCGCCGACGCGCTCGACCGCGAGGGTTACGGCACCTACGTCTGCAACACCGACGGGCTCCTCGATCGCGAGTCGAAGTTCCTCGTCGACGTCTTCGACCGAGGTGCGGACGGCATCGTCCTGGCGGCTGTCGACGCCGCGTCGGCGGGCGTGCTCAAGCCGGCCGACATGGGAGTGCCCGTCGTCTGCGTGGGACACCGGCTGGACCATCCCCGCATCGACGTGGTGACCGTCGACGACGAGCGCGGCTCCTACGAGGTGACCCGTCACCTCCTCACCCGCAGGCCCGAACGCATGGCCATGATCCAGGGGCTGAACGGCACACCGCGCCTCTCCGGCTTCACCAGGGCCGTGGCCGAAGCCGGCCATGCCCTCGACCCGTCGCTCATGGTGACCGGCGACTGGACACGCCACGGCGGGTACGAGGCGATGCGGCAGATCCTCGGGCGTCGGTCCCGGGCTTATCCCGACGCCGTCTTCTGCGCCAACGACCTGATGGCCATCGGAGCCATCGAGGCGCTTCGCGAAGCGCGGCTCGACGTCCCCGGGGACGTCGCCGTGGCCGGGTTCGACGACGTGGACGCGGCGACAATCGTCCACCCGCCCCTGACCACGGTGGTCAACCCCGCCTACGACATCGGGGTCAATGCGGGGAAACTACTCGTCAGCCGCCTGTCCGGCGAGTACGACGGAGACGGTCGCGAGGTCGGTCTCCCGTGCCTGCTCGTGGTCCGCGAGTCGGCGTGACCTGCCTCGGTGTCAGCCGCAGGCGCGGTCGATGACCACCGTCGCCTTGACAAATCCCGCCGGCTTGCTGAGCGCGGTGTCGAAGGCGGTGCCGATGTCGGCCAGCTCGAACCGGTGGGTGACGTGCGCAGCTAGGTCGACGAGTCCGGCCCGCAGCAGGCGAGCGCCGACCGCCATCCCGCGCAGGATCGCCGACGTCTCGCGGAAGTGGGCGTTGCGCAGGTCGTAGGCCATCCAGTTCCAGTACCCGAGCGGGATCGACCGAGGCGGGCCCTGGTGGAATCCGACCAGCACGACCTTCCCGCTCATGCGGGTAACCGCCCCCACCGAGTCCAGCGCGGCCTGTGTACCCGCACACTCAATGCACACGTCGGCCAGGCGTCCGCCGGTCAGCTCAGCCACGACCTCGCTCAGATCTTGCTCGCCGACGAGGACCGTCTGCGTGGCGCCCAGTGCCCGGGCACGCTCCAGCGCGTCTGGACGGGTGTCGGCGACGATCAGGTGCCGGACCCCGCGGAGTGCCGTCAGCTGCTGGACGACGTGGCCCATGAAACCGGCACCGATAATTACCACGTCGTCTCCCAGGCGCGGGTCGGCGAGATGGACCGCGTTGACCACGCAGGACAGTGGCTCGGTGAGCACGGTGTCGAGGGGAACATCGCCGGCGGCGAAGCAGTGGGCGGCCTGAGCCACGACGTAATCCGCGTAGCCGTGGCCTGTCACCCAGACACCCACGGGAGCACCGACGGCCGGCGACTCGACACCTTCCCCGAGCTCCGCGACGACGCCGCTCACCTCGTGCCCGAGGCGCACGGGGTAGGCCGGCTCCGAGCGCCCGGTCCAGGACTCGAGTTCCGAGGCGCAGACGCCGCAGGCCGCGACCGCCACGAGCACCTCTCCTGGACCCGGGCACGGCGTCGGCACCTCGGTTACCTCGAAGTGCCGCGGACCGATCAGGACGGCTTGCCTCACTCTCCCGCTCCCTTCAGCTCGAGCACGGCGTACACACCCACGTCGGGGACCGTCATCGTGTGGACGTCGTCCTTGCTGCGCAGCTCAAGATCACGGGCATCGCCGTCGGCCGGGCGGTACACCGCCCGGCGGATGCTTCCGGCGCCGTCGAGGCGAACCGAGAGGGCCACCTCCCCGGTACGGCGGACGCCGTCCTCCTCGTGGTCATGGTCGTAGTTGACCAAGTGGACGGCAGCGCCGCCGGCCAGCCGATGCACGTTCACGCCCAGCGGCACCGAGACCGTGACCTGCGGATCCGCGGCGGTGAGTGCGTGCGCGTCACTGGCGGATGCCTGGCGGACGCGCGGGTGGCCCAGCAGCGCCGCACGCTCGTCCCCGGCCAGCGACTCGGCGAAGCGATCCGTGACCACGAGCAGGCTTCCCTGGTCGAGGCAGTTGTTCAAGGCCTCCACCTGGGCCGTCGTGAGCTCGAAGCAGTCCGGGAGCACGATCGTGCGGTAGCGGGCCAGCGCGCGCGGGTCGAGCCGGTCGGGTGCGGTCTCGCCGTCGGTGAAGATCACTACGTCGAATGGCACCGAGGCACGCGAAAGAGTCTCGGTGGCCACGCGGTAGGGCACGCGCACCGACGTGTCACGGGCGTTGGCGAGATTGTCACTGACGTCGGCCTGCGCGATGAGCTCACGGGTGCTCGGCACGCTGTAGACGACCGCCACCTCGTGCCATGTCGCCTTGCTGTAGACCCGCTCATTGTCGGCCAGGAACGTCTGCACCTCGATGGCCAGGTCGTGAGGGGGGTGGAAGGAATCCTGGATCGTGCTTCCCATCCAGGCGCCGTAGGGGATGCTCATCGTTGCGCCGAAGGCCGCGCCCTCGTAGAGGGAGAGGCGGAACAGGTCGTACCCGCGTCCCCGGCTGAGCAGGCCGGCCAGCT
>JAJKHX010000153.1 GCA_021154785.1 Nocardiopsis sp. | reverse complement strand
GGCCTGGGCGGTCCCGGGACGCACTCCCTGCGCTCCTGCGTGGCTCACGTCACCGCCGACTCCGAGGCCGACGCCTACCTGCGGGCCCGCCGGCTCGCCACCTTTTTCGCCCGCCCGGGCCTGCTCGAGCTCGGACGGCTCGGCGAGGAGACGGACCTGCGGGCCCTGCTGCCCGCTTCGTCCCGGCGCGCCTATGACGTGCGGCCCCTGGTGCGGGCCATCCTGGACGGCGGTGACGGTGACGGGGCGGGCGGATTCGACGAACTCCAGCCCCGCTGGGCACCGAACATCGTCATCGGCCTGGGACGGCTGGCGGGCCGCACGATCGGGGTGGTCGCGAACAACCCGATCCGCAAGGGCGGCTGCCTGGACTCGCTGAGCGCGGAAAAGGCCTCCCGGTTCGTCCGGATGTGCGATTCGCTCGGGGTCCCGCTGCTGGTGATCGTGGATGTCCCGGGCTACCTGCCCGGCGTCGGCCAGGAGTGGAACGGCGTCGTGCGCCGGGGCGCGAAGCTGCTGCACGCCTTCGCGGACGCGATGGTGCCGCGGGTCACGCTGGTGACCCGCAAGTCGTACGGCGGCGCCTACATCGCGATGAACTCGCGCGCGCTGGGCGCGACGGCGGTCTTCGCCTGGCCGGACGCCGAGATCGCGGTCATGGGCGCGGAAGCCGCCGTCGGGATCTTGCACAGGAAACAGCTCGCCGCCGCGCCCGAGCCCGAGCGGGACGCGCTGAAGAGCCGCCTGGCCGCCGAGCACGCGCGCCGCGCGGGCGGCGTCGACCGGGCGATGGCGATCGGGGTGCTCGACGAGGTGGTCGCCCCCGGGCAGACGCGGCGCCGGCTGGCCGAGGCGTTCGCTGCCGCCCCGGCCGGCCGGGGCCAGCACAGGAACATCCCGCTGTAACTACGCGGTCATGACTCGGTCAGCCCGGTCATGACTCGGTCAACCCGGTGAGCAGGTCGTTCAGCCGGGTGACGAACGTGGCGGGCTCTTCCAGGCGCGCGCCGAGGGTGAGCACGGCCTGGCTGAACAGGACGTGCGCCCACTCGGCCAGCCGCGGGTCGGCGGGCTCGCGGTTGAGCCGCTGGATCAGCGGGTGCTGCGGGTTGATCTCCAGGACGGGCTGGATGGGCAGCCCCGAGCCTCTCAGCCGGTGCGCCAGGCTGTTCTCGTTCTCCGGCTCGTTGGCCACGATGCAGGCCGGGGAGGTGGTCAGGCGGCTGGAAACCCGGACGTCCCAGGCCTGACCCGCCAGCACCGCCTTCAGCTGGCCGACCAGGCCGGACAGCACCGTGCTGGCCTGCTCCTTGGCCTTCGCCCCGGCCTGGTCCTCCAGCGGCCCGAGATCGGCGGTGCCCTGCGCGACCGACTGCAGCCGCCTGCCCTCGAACTCGCGCAGGTTGCTGATCACCCAGTTGTCCACGTCCTCGCCCAGCAGCAGGACCTCGACACCCTTGTCGCGGAACGCCTCCAGGTGCGGGCTGGCGGCCGCGGCGGCCAGGGTCGGCGCCAGCAGGTAGTAGATGTCGCGCTGGTCCTCCTTCATCCGGGCCACGTAGTCGCGGAAGGACACGACCGCCTCGCCGGTACCGGACCTGGTGGAGGTGAAGCGCAGCAGCCGGGCGATCTCGTCCCGGTTGCCGAAGTCGTCGGTGATGCCCTCCTTGAGGATGGCGCCGAACTCACGCCAGAACGTGGCGTAGCGCTCCGGCTCGTTCTCGGCCAGCTCGGCGAGGAGCTTGAGCACCTTCTTCACCGCGTTGCCCCGGATGTGGTCAACCACCCGGCTGCCCTGCAGGAGCTCCCGCGAGATGTTGAGCGGCAGGTCGGCCGAGTCGATCACGCCGCGGACGAACCGCAGGTACTGCGGCATCAGCTGGCCGTTGTCCTCCAGCACGAAGACCCGCCGGATGTGCAGCTTGACGCCGCGGCCCGGCTGCGGGATCCACATGTCGTACGGAGCCCGGGACGGGACGAACAGCAGCAGCGTGTACTCGTACGTCCCCTCGATCTTGCTGTGCACCCAGGCCAGCGGGTCGGTGTAGTCGCCCGCGACGTGCCGGTAGAAGCCGTGGTAGTCGGCGTCGCCGAGCTCGGCCTTGGGGCGCGCCCACAGCGCGGACGCCTGGTTGACGGGTGCCTCCGCGGGCTCCTCTCCCTCACGCTGGCCGCCCTCGAGCTGGCCGTCGTCAGGTTCGCTGCCCCCGGGCTGCTTGTCTTCCGCCATGACGATGGGCAGGCTGATGTGGTCGGAGTACCGCTGGATGATCGACCGCAGCCGGTAGCCGCTCAGCAGGTCGTCTTCGCCCGGGCGCAGGTGCAGCACGATCGTGGTGCCCCGGGACGGGCACTCGGCCGGTTCCAGCGTGTACTCGCCCCGCCCGTCGGACTCCCAGCGGACGCCGTCGGCGGCGGGCAGTCCCGCCCGGCGGGTGGTCAGCGTCACCCGCTCCGCCACGATGAACGAGGCATAGAAACCCACGCCGAACTGGCCGATCAGGGTCGCGTCCTGGCGCTGGTCGCCGCTCAGCGTGTGCAGGAACTCCCGGGTACCCGACCGGGCGATCGTCCCGATGTGCTCGATCACCTCCGCGCGGCTCATCCCGATCCCGTTGTCGGCGACGGTGATCGTCCCGGCTTCGGCGTCGTAGCTGACCCGGATCTGCAGCGGTCCCTCGTCCTGCGGAAGCTCGCCCTGCGACAGCATCTCCAGCCGCAGCCGGTCGACGGCGTCGGACGCATTCGAGATCAGCTCACGCAGGAAGATTTCCTTATTGCTGTAGAGCGAATGGACCATCAGGTCGAGAATCTGGACCACCTCGGCCTGGAAGCTGAAGGTCTGCTGTTCCGCCTGCTCGTTTGGTGCCTGTTCCGCCTGTACGCTCATCACTGTTCCTTTCACGTCACCGGGGTAGCCTGAATCCCTGAATCAGCCGTCGAGCCAGCCGTGTTTCTTGGCGAACCCCAGAAAGCCCTGCCGTATCTCCAGGATCTGCGCCCCGGTAAGCGCCGGTATCGTCCGCAGCAGCAGTTCGGTGAGTTCCGTCGCGAATTCGCCGTGGGACAGCACGTCGCACATCTGCTCGTCCTCGGCCTCGACGACGGCGAACCCCTGGGCGGACAGGACCGGCGGCGCCATGGGACCGGGCTTTTTCTCCGTGCAGCGCACCGCGAACGCCTTCCGCCCCCGGTCACCCGCCATGACCTGGAATTCGAGCGGCGCACCCGGCACCAGCTCACCCGGGTCCCCGTCGAATACCGATGCGTGCAGGAAGATATCCTCCCCGCCGTCGTCCGCGGCCACGAAACCGTACCCGCGACCCGGATCGAACTGCAGCACCTTGCCCGTAGCCATTGATGCACCTACCTCCGCCCTGCGGGCGGCGGCATATCACACGCCGCGTCATCCGTCCCCCGCCACGCGAATCCAGCCGCCACCCTGCCGAAAGCCTGCCTGAGCCAGACTGTAACTCATTGATACCGGCGTTCAACTGAATCAGCGCCGCAGTTGTACGCCCTTGATCGCCCGGATAATATGACCCGGTCAAATTCCCGGCCCAGTATTTGACCCCGGCCGCGGAATATCGGTATGAACATACCGTGCGCGGTTTCGCGCCATTTCCGGATAGCCCGGGGAGAGCCATGACGCTGGTCGGCCGGGATCAGCAGCTCGCGGCGCTCGAAGCCGCCTACCGCGACTGCGGGCCCGGCCGCGGGGCCATCGCCGTGATCCGCGGCCCGGTGGGCAGCGGGAAGACGGCCCTGCTGCGGGCCTTTACCGGGCGCCCGGCCGCGGCCGGGGCGGTCCTGCTCGGCGCGGCGGCCTCCCGGGCCGAGCGCGGGCTCGAGCTGGGCATCGTCGATCAGCTGTTCCGCTGCCCGCCGGCCGCCGCCGTCGCGGCCGAGGCGGCGGAGCTCATCGAGCGCGGCCGGCGAGACGGCCGGCCGGCCGGGGTGTTCGAGCGCCTGCCCGGGCTGCTGGGCCGGCTGGCCAGCCCGGGTCCCGTGGTGATCGCGGTAGACGGCATCCAGCACGCCGACGTGGTGTCGCTGCGGTGCCTGTCCTATCTCTCCCGGCGGGCCGGCGCCGTCCCGCTACTGATCGTGCTGACCGAGTGCACCGGCACCCTCCCGGCGGACCGGCTGCTCCACGCGGAGATCCTCGGCCAGGGGAACTGCCGCCTCATCCCGGTCGGCCCGCTGCCGCCATCCGGCGTGGCCAGCCTGCTGGCCGGGTCCCTTGGCGCCGGGGCCGGGCCGCGGCTGGCGGCGGACGGCCACGCCATGACCGGGGGCAGCCCGCTGCTCCTGACCGCGCTGGCCGAGGACGCCAGCCCAGCCGGGGCCGCGCTCCCGGCGGGGTTCGCGCTCCGCCCGGGGCCGGCCTTCGGCTCAGCCGTCGTCACCTGCCTGCATCGGTACGACCCCGCCCTGGTCGAGCTCGGCCAGGCGGCCGCGGCCCTCGGCCGGGAGGCGACGCCGGCCCTGCTCGGTGAGCTGCTCGCGGTCAGCCCGGAGTCGGCGGCGCGGGGACTGGACGTGCTGGGCGCCTCGGGACTGCTCGAGTCGGGCCGGTTCCGGCGGGAGGAGGCCCGCCAGGCCGTGCTGAGCCACATGACCGCCGCCGAGCGCGCGGTGCTGCACGGCGCCGCGGCCCGGGCCCTGTACCGGACCGGCGCCCCCGCCGCCAGCCTGGCCAGCCACATCATGGCCGCGCACCGGATCGGGTCCCGGTGGGCGGTGGCGGCGCTGCGCGAGGCCGCCGAGCAGGCGCTCGCGGCCGGGGAAGGCGGGCGCGCCGTCGAGTACCTGATGCGCGCCGAAGACGAGTGCGCGGACGACCGGCAGCGAGCCGCGATCATCTTCGCGCTGGCCCGCGCCGAATGGCCGGCCGATCCGGAGCGGGCGGCCCGCCACCTGCCCGAGCTGGTGGCCACCGCCCGGGCCGGGCTCCTCGGCGGTGACTGCCTGGAGGAGCTGGCGCACTACCTGCTCTGGATGGGGGAGACCGGCAGTGCGGCCGAGATCTTGACCGCGCTCGGCGCCGGTTCCGCGGAACCGGACGGCGCCGGCCCGCGGCTGCCGCTGCGGTCACCGCTGGACTTTCTCTACCCGGACGTGGCCGGCCGGGTCCGCGGCGCCGTCCAGGACACGGTGAGCCCCGCCCGCGGGGACCGGGATGAGCCCGAGGCGATGGCCGCCGTCGCGGAGGGCCTGCTGGCCGAACGCGGCCTGAGCGACTCCGCGCTCGCCTGCGTCAGCACCGCCCTGCTCGGCCTGATCGGCCTGGACGCGGTCGACCGGGCCGCCTCGTGGTGTGACATGCTGCTGCGCGAGTCCGACGCGTCTCGCGGCAGCCCGCTCTGGCGGGCCGTGCTGACCGGCTTCTCGGCCATGATCGACCTGCGGCGCGGCAACCTGCCCGCCGCCGGAGAGCAGGCGCGGACGGCGCTGGACATGCTGACCCCGAAGGCCTGGGGCGTCGCCATCGGCGGCCCGCTGTCCAGCCTGCTGCTGAGCAGCGTCGCGGGCCGTGACCAGGAAAACGCCGCGGCCTGCCTGCGCACGCCGGTCCCCGGGGCCATGTCCGGAACCTGCTACGGGCTGCTCTACCTGTACGCCCGGGGGGAGTACTACCTGGCGACCGGGCGGCCGCAGGCGGCGCTCGCCGACTTCTCCGGCTGCGGTCGCCGGATGCTGGCGTGGGGTCTCGACCTGCCCGGGCTCATCCCCTGGCGGGTCAAGTCCGCCGAGGCGCACGTGGCCCTGGGCAACCACCTCGAGGCCAGGGAACTGACCCGGGAGCAGCTGGCCAGGACCGGGGTGCGGCTTTCCCGGACCCGGGGCATCTCGCTGCGGGCGCTCGCGCTGACCAGCCACCCGGCCAAGCGGACCGCCCTGCTCAGGGAATCGGCGGAGATGCTGCGGGATTCCGGTGCCCGGCTCGAGCTGGCGTACACCTTCACCGAACTGAGCAACGCGCACCTCGCCCTGGGCGAGCACGGCCGCGCGCACTGGGCGGCGCGTCAGGCCAGGAACCTGGCCGAGCGATGCGGCGCCCGGACGCTGGCGGACCTGCCGGACGCCGCCGGCCGCGGCTCCGGCCCGGAAGCCGGCCCTGGCGCCGGCCCTGAGGTTAGCCCCGGCACCAGGCTGCTGCCCCAGCTCAGTGACGCCGAGCAGCGGGTGGCGATGCTCGCGGCCTACGGTTACACCAACGGCCAGATCGCGCGCAAGCTCTACATCACGGTCAGTACCGTGGAGCAGCACCTGACCCGGGTCTACCGCAAGCTCGGCGTGGCCAGCCGGGCCGAGCTGCCTATCGGCCTGTAGCCCGCCCGGGACCGCCGCCCGCCCGCGCGGCCCCGCCGCCGGCCTGCTGCCACTCCTTCGCCTTGTTGACGGCGTCGAGCCGAGATACCGCCCCGAGCTTGACGAAGATGTTCCTGAGATGCCGCTTCACGGTCGCCTCGGTCAGCTGCAGGCGAGCCGCGATCTGGCCGTTGCTGAGCGCCTGCGCCACCAGGTCGAGCACTTCGGCCTCCCGGGCCGACAGCCGCACCGACGGTGCCGCCTGCTGACCGGCCCCCAGGCTCTCCCGGGAGACCCCCAGGATGATCCGGTCGCCGTCGGCGCGGATCGCGCGGATGGCCACCACCAGCTCCTGCCAGTGCACGCTCTTGAGCAGGTAGCCCCGGATGCCGGCGGTCAGCAGCGCCTGTACCAGCTGCGGGCCTTCGTACATGCTCAAGATGATCACCCGTGACTGGGGCGACCGGTTCTTGATCTCCTTCACGGTGGTGGTGACGTCGGCGCCCGGTATCTCGACGTCAAGCAGGACGATATCCGGCTTCGTCTCGTCCACCAGCGCCATCGTGGTGTCGCTGTCCTTGGCCTCGCCGACCACCCGCAGGTCGCTCTGCGTCTCGAGAATCTCCCGGAGGCCCTCGCGGACCAGCGTGTGGTCGTCGACGAGGAGGATCGTGATCCGGTCAGCCCTGTCGGTCATCGGGGCATCCCGTTAGCGGTACGAGCAGCTCGACGTGCGTGCCCTGGCCCGGACTGCTGGCAATCGCGAGGCGCCCCCCGATCAGGGCGGCCCGTTCCCGCATCGAGGCCAGGCCGGTGCCCGCGGAAGCCGGGCCGGCCTGAGCGGGGTTCACGAAGCCGAGGCCGTCGTCCTCGACCCACGCGTACAGCTCGTGCGGCGCGAGGGCGACCCCGATCAGCACCAGCTGCGGACTGCCGTGCTTGAGCGCGTTGCGGATCGCCTCCCTGATGATCAGGAAGGCCTCGTCGATGACGGCGGGCGGCACCCAGGTCTCGTCCCCGCTGACCCGCAGCCGGACATCGGCGGTGGCGATGTCCGGCGCGACGGAGTCGATGTACTGGATGAGCGCCTTCTCCAGGCTCCGGACCGAGTCCTGCCG
Source organism: Nocardiopsis sp. (assembly GCA_021154785.1). GTDB lineage: Bacteria > Actinomycetota > Actinomycetes > Streptosporangiales > Streptosporangiaceae > Palsa-504. Next base: position 4,525 of record JAJKHX010000153.1, on the reverse strand, counting down.
CAGGCCGGACGTCACCGCGCGGAGCCGCCGCATGGCCTCGGTGATCGCGTCCTTGGCCATCGTGGCCCGCGGCGGCCTCGCGGCCGGATCGGCCTCGCGGTGCAGCTCGTGCAGCTCGAGCTGGCGAAGCGCCACGCTCATGCCCTCGCCCAGCCGATCGTGCAGGTCGCGGGCGATGCGGTGCCGCTCGTCGATGTGGGCCTGGTCGACGCGCTCGAGCAGGTAGCCGGTGTAGGCCAGGGTGGTCTCCCGGATCCTCTTGTTGATGCTCTCGTTCAGGACCAGGACACCGGTGGTGAAGCAGGGCAGCAACGCGGGATCGTCCTGCACGTGCCGGGCCAGGACGCTGACGGCGACGTCGAAGAAGGCCGCCGCCGCCCGCAGCAGGTCCGCCGGGCTCAGCCTGGTCTCGGGCCGCGCCTCGCCGATCATCCAGTTCAGCATGGCGTAGCGGTCGTCGGCGCGGATGTCGCCGCCCTCCACGCCGACCGCGACGTCGGCGATGATCTCCGCGGCGTTGGTCATCGCCTGATCGCGGGTGCCCGGCTCGGCCATCACCGGGCTGCGCAGCGTTTCCAGGCTCTCGGCGTACGACGTCAGGATTACGGGGGTCTCGGCCCTGATAAGCGCGGCGAAGCGCGCACGCTGCGCGGCGGTTCCCCCGAGCGGGCGCATACCCTCTCGAGCCAGGTCGGCCACCACGGATCCCCCTTGACGATAACGGTCCGCCAGTCATCCCCCGTGGCATGCTGCAGGCCTCAGGAAATCCCGGTGCCCCCGGATGGTGCTTGTCGGGTCGCTGGCTGGCTGCCTTGGCGCTCACCAGGACCGGCTCCGGTACGTACCGGAGCACTCGCCCTGCTGTTGAGCGCTCACATTCTCGCTCATATCCGGACAACCGGTCAACGACCGGCTGACCTGCCGCGGCAGGTCAGCTGACCAGCCGGCCGAGACGACCGGCCGGGACGGCCGGGGCCCGATGTGCCGGACCCCGGCCGCCGCCTGCGGCAGATCATTCATTAATGCTATGTTTATCTCGGCGTAACGTCCCCGGCATGAACCGCAATTCAGCTGTTCCCGGGCGCCGCTCTGCGCTGAGGCATTGGCATTGACTCATTTGTTATTGACCGTGCATTTTGGTTACGCATGGCTACCGCTCGGTGACCGAATGAAGCTACCTGCCTGGCCAGGGGGTAAATCTGTTTGATCTTGACAGGCCATCCTCAAGTCCGCGACACTAGGCCTGGGATAAACGCATTATCCCGAAAGCCCGGCGCTGAGCTGACAAAGCGCTGAGCTGATTAAGTCATATGTAATCTTTAAAGGTCGGTTATCTCATCTCGTCGTGATTGGCGGCGGCGGCGGAGATCATGAGATCTGGCACGGAGCTTCCGGTGAAGTTTGAGATCTTTGGGCCTCTGGAGGTCACGGCGGGCTCCGGTCGGCTTGAGCTTGGCGGCACCCGCCAGCAGATCGTCGTGGCGACCCTCCTGCTGAACGCGAACCGGCTGGTCACCACCGACCGGCTGCTCGAGGCGATCTACGGCGAGGACCTGCCGCCGACCTCACGCTCCCAGGCGCAGATATCCGTCTCGTCGCTCCGGCGCCTGTTCGCGGCCCATGGTCAGCACGGGATCATCTCCACCCGGTCCCACGGGTACGTCATCCAGGTCGGCAGCGGCCAGCTCGACTCCCAGCGGTTCGGGGAGCTGGTCGCGGCCGCGCGCGCGGCCCGGGCCGAGCGCAATCTCGACCTCGCCGTGGCGAACTACCGCGACGCGTTGCGGCTCTGGCGGGGGCCTGCGCTCGACGGCATCGACAGCCAGCTCGTGCGGGCGGCGGCGAGTCGGCTGGACGAGCAGCGCATCGCCACCACCGAGGACCGCATCAGCCTCGAACTCGACCTGGGCCGGCACTACGAGCTCGTCACCGAGCTGGCCGAGCTTGTCGAGGAACTGCCGTTGCGGGAGCGGCTGCGCGGCCAGTTGATGCTGGCCTTGTACCGCTGCGGCCGCACGGCTGAAGCGCTTCAGGTCTACCGGCAGGCCCGGCACACCATGGTCGCCGAGCTCGGCATCGAGCCCAGCGAGCGGCTGCGCAAGCTCGAACACGACATCCTCACGTCCGCCCCGGTGCTGGCGCCGCCCGCGGAGCCCGCGAGAATGCAGGCGCCGCGGAAGCAGGTCCCCAACCTGCTCCCGACCGACATCTCGGACTTCACCGGCCGTGCCGGGCAGCTCGCGCAGATCCGCCAGGACCTGATCCGCGCGGCCGCCCAGGATGCCCGGAGCGCGGTGCCCGTCACCGTGATCGTGGGCAAGGGGGGAGTGGGGAAGACCTGCGTCGCCGTCCGTGCCTCACACGACGTCGCCGCTCACTATCCCGACGGGCAGCTGTTCGCCGACCTGCACGGCGGCGGCGCCGATCCGGTCAGCCCGGTCCAGGTGCTCGGGCGCTTCCTCCGGGCTCTCGGCGTGCCGCCCTCGCAGATACCCGAAGGCCTCGACGAGCGCGCGGAGGTCTACCGCAACCTGCTCGCCGACCGGAAGGTCCTGGTCGTGCTGGACGATGCCGTGAGCGAGAACCAGGTGTCGCCGCTGCTTCCCGGCAGCGGTTCCTCGGCGGTGATCATCACCAGCCGCAGGCGGCTCGCCTATCTCGCGGGCGCGGCCCACGTCGAGGTGAGCGTCTTCGCCCCGGCCCGGTCGCTGGAACTGCTCACGCGCATCGCCGGGGCCGAACGGGTGACGGCGCAGCCGGAGGCCGCGGCCGCCGTCGCCAGGTACTGCGGTCATCTTCCGCTGGCGCTGCGTATCGCGGGCGCGCGGCTCTCCGCGCGCCCGCACTGGAGCATCCAGAAGCTGGTCGACCGGCTCGCCGACGAGACGGGCCGTCTCGATGAGCTCAGGCACGGCGACATGGGCATCCGGCCGAGCATCTCGCTGACCTACGAGAGCGCGAGCGAGCCGGCCCGGAAGCTCTTCCGCCGGCTCGCCCTGCTCAACGTGCCGTATTTCTCCGGCTGGCTGTGTGCCGCGCTGCTCGACCAGCCGTACACGTATGCCGAAGACCTGCTCGACGACCTGGTCAACGCCCAGCTGATCGAGATCAGCGGGAACGGCGTCGGCGCGCACAGCCAGTACCGCTTCCACGACCTGATCCGCGTCTTCGCGCGTGAGCGCCTGGCGGCCGAGGAGTCGGCACCCGAGCGGCAGGCGGCGCTCGAGCGCGCGCTCGGCGCCCTGCTCCACATCGCCGAGGAGGCGCACCGCCGCCACTACGGCGGTGACTACGTCGGACTGCAGAGCGACGCCAGGCGCTGGCCGCTGCCCAGCGCGCTGACCAACGAGCTGATCAAGGATCCGCTGGCCTGGTACGACCGCGAGCGTGCCACGCTCGTCGCCGGCATCCGGCAGGCGGCTCAGGCCGGGGCGGTCGACCTGTGCTGGAGCCTGGCGCTGAGCGCGGTCACCTTGTTCGAGTCACGGATCTACCTGGACGACTGGCGGGAGACGCACGAGGTCGCGCTGGCCGCGACCCAGAAGGCGCACCATGTCCGCGGTCAGGCCGCGATGCTGTATTCCATCGGGTCGCTCCACATCGCTCACCAGCGGTTCGATGAGGCCACCGAGACCTTCAACGCGGCGGCCCGGCTGTTCCGCGGCGTCGGCGACGAGGAGGGCATTGCCCTGGTGACCCGTTACCTGGCCCTGCTCGACCTGCTCAGCGGGCGGCTCGAGCAGGCGGCCGCGGGCTACGAGCGGTCGCTGGCCATATTCAGGCGGACCGGGGACATGGTGGCCACCGCGTACGTCCTGCACGGCCTGGCCCAGATCAGGCTGGAGCTCAACGATGTCCCGGGCGCGAAGGAACTCCTGTCCGAGGCGCTGCGGCTGACTCGGACCGTCCACTGCGGCCGGGTCGAGGCTCAGGTGCTGTACCGGATCGGTGAGGCCAGCCTGCAGTCGGGCGACCTGACCGAGGCCGTCGGCGCCTTCGAGCTGGTCCTGGCCAGCACGCGGAACCAGGGCGACCCGGTGGGGGAGGCCTACGCCCTCATCGGAATGGGCCTGGCCAGGACGCGGCTCGGCGAATTCGGCCAGGCCCGGGCCACGCTGCGGCGCGCCCTGGAACTCGCCGGCGCCGCCGGGCAGCCGCTCACCGAAGCGCGCGCCCTGCTCGGGCTGGGCGAGCTGGACCTCGCCAGCGGGAATCCGGAGCAGGCGGTGGACCTCGGCCGGCAGGCGCTCGCCGTCTTCAACGGCATGGGGGCGCCGAGAGACGCGGTGCGGGCGGCTAACCTGCTCGACGGCGCCGGTACCGCACCCGGTGATCGCGGTCCCGTCACCGCGGTCATGACCGGGTAGGACGCCGCCGCCGGCTCACGCGGCGGCGCCCTGCTGCCGTAATCTGGGCTGCCGCTGGCCGCCTCAGTTGCCTTCGTTATGCCACTGCGTGTTGTCCAGGTACTCCCGGCCGTACGGACCTGAGGCACTGACGTGGAGGCCTGCCGCGACGGAGCTCG
>JAJKHX010000152.1 GCA_021154785.1 Nocardiopsis sp. | reverse complement strand
GGGCCGGAACAGCACAGCCACCTGCCATGTCATGCCGGTCATCAACGCGCCGGCCTGGCAGTCGCCCGACATTCCGGGTTACCTGCTCCGGGTCTTCACGATCAGCTCGCCGATGAGCGTCGGGTCGTGGCTGCTCAGCGCGTACGTGCCCGCCACGGGCCTCGCCGCCGCCAGCGTGCTGATCGGTGGCACCGCGGTACCCGCCTGGCATGACGGCTACCAGGAGATGCCATTCGTCCTCGCCGGCCGGGTTGGCGGTCCGCGCGGGTTCGGGTAACATTTTGGTTGCGGCACATATGACTTGTCCTGGGTCCTGATACGCGGCCTGCCCCCTTTGTCGTGCCGGGTGGGGTCAGCGTGCGGACGGACGATTCCTCGTTCTCGTGGGACAGTAGCGGTATCGCGGCGGATGCTCGGCCGCGTAGTCATCGCATGCCCGGTGACGGCAGCCTGCGGACTGCCTGGGATGCCGGGCCGCCGCGTCTGGTGCTGGCCGGGAACATCGACCTGACCAGCCATACTGCCCTGATCGCCGCTATGGCAAAGGCAGCGGGCGGCGCTGGCCAGGTCTACATCGACATGGCCAGGGTGAGCTTCTGCGACGTGGCAGGCCTGCGCATCCTCATGCACGGCGGTGACAGGCAGCGGTCCGATCCGGCTCGGGTCACCTTGCTTAACCTGTCGCCACACCTGAAAAAGCTGCTCCACCTGCTTGGCCAGGACACAGCAGCGGCGCCCGCAGCTTCAGCATGCGCGCCGATGCCGGACGACAAGTTCCCGGTGGAGATGGTCCAGGGCGTGCCGGTGGTGGCCGCGCCCGCCGAGATCGACATCAACAACGCTCAGGCACTGCGGTCAGCCCTGCTCACAGCAGCCGCGGACGGGCACGGCACGTTCGTGGTCGACATGACCCGAACCCGGTTCTGCGATTCGGCCGGACTGCGCGCCCTGATTGCCGCGCACCACAGAGCCCGGACCGAGCGCGGTCAATTGCTCCTGGTGATACCCGGCACTCCGGTCCTGCGGGTCCTTGCGCTCACCGGCCTGGACCGCGTGGTCCCCAGCTTCACCACCCTGGCCGAGGCCCTGGAAAAACGGGCCGCCACCGCGGACGGCCGCCGCCAGCCAGCACAAGGAGATGGCCTTGCCGAAGACCAGCCGCTATAGCCTGCAGCCAGCTGGTGAACTGCCGGGCACCCTCCAGCGCTCGCCGAAGGAGGCCCAGGAGATGTTCATCAAGGCCCTGGCCAGTGCCGTCCAGGCATACGGGCAAGGAGACCAGGCGGTTCGTGCCGCCTACACCGAGCTCAAGCAGACATTCGAGAAATGCGGCGACCACTGGATCCTCAAGTAGGACGAGCCCTGCTGATCACGACATCCGCGGCCAGAGCGACAAGGACATGAGCGCCAGCTACCTGACCAGCACGCCGGCGACGCATCCCGATACCGGCCCGCCCGCTAGCCAGCCGGCTGCGGCTCAGCGCATTGCGACCCGGGCTCGCCCAGGCAGTAAACGGCGTAGGCGCGCTTCAGCACCGGCTGCGCCACATTGCGGACGGGAGCGCCACCTGGAGTGGTGCCGCACTCAGAGCCCGCGTGCGCATGGCCGTGAATGCACAGGTCGGCGTTCGCGCTGTCCGCCGCCTCGGCGAGGAAGTACGAGCCGAGGAACGGGTAGATCTCCGGAGGCTCGCCCGCCAGCGTCTCGGCTACCGGCGAATAGTGGGTGAGCGCGACGCGGAAGTCGGCGCTCAGGTCGCGGAGCGCCTTGCCGATTCCCTCGGCGAGCAGCCGGGAATGCCGGACGAAGGCTTTCATCTGCGGCTCGCCGAACTCGCTCGCGCAGCGGTGCGGGAAGCCGCCGCCAAACCCCTTGCCGCCGGCCACGCCCAGCCGTCCGCCGGGCAGGTCGAGCTCCACGCCGGTCCCGTCGAGCACGGTCATCCCGGATTGCCTCAGCAGGTCAGTGATCTGCCGTTCGCTGTCGCACTGGTAATCGTGGTTGCCGAGCACGGCTACCACCGGGATACCGAGATCCGCGAACTCCCCGGCGACCACCTCGGCCTCGGGGACGGTGCCATGCTGGGTAAGGTCCCCCGCTAGCAGCAAGACATCCGCCTGCTCGCCGATGCCGGCCAGGTGCGGCCTGATCCGGCCGCGGATGTCGGGGGCCAGGTGAACATCTCCTACCGCGGCCACCCGGATCATGACGATGCCTCTAGCACCTCTGGTTGCTCCGGTGGCAGCACCTCGGTCACCGACACCTCGTTTCTTACGGTCAGCCCGGGTGCTTGCTCGCCGGCGACCTGGGCGACGCGCCGCCGCCGTTCCTCGCTCGCCACCTGGCCGCGCAGCACTACATCGTCGCCGTCGGCCTCAACGCGGATGCCAAGCTCATGCGTGCGGGGGTCGCCGTGCAACGCGCGCTCAATCTGACCCGCCACGTAGGCGTCTTCCTTCATCTTCTTCCTCCTTGGCCAGTATCCGCAGTTCGCGGAGCAGTACGAGGAAAGCGGTCGCGAACGCGGACCCGGCGGTCTCGGCGCGTACCCGGTTCCAGTCCACTTGCTCGCGCAGCGGGCGTACGCAACCGAGCGTTCCCGCGAAGTCGGCGTGATGCTCCGAGAAGGACGCCAGCCACGCGACCGCCAGGTCAGTGGCGGTGACCACCGGCATCGGAACGGCCTCGACGTTCATCTCCTCGGCCCGGTCGAGCACCGACTGCATGTCCAGGTGCCCGCTCAGCCGGAAGATGAGGTCGATCATGCGATCCTCGTCGTAGGCCTTGATCAGCCATCCCTCCGGCGGGATCTCGACCCGCATTCCCCGTGCTTCGAATGCCCGCGCGACCGCGTCCGCATCCGCCTCCCGGATCACGAAATCCACATCGTGCGTGGGCGGAGCCGCCCCTCTGGCGTATGCCGCGGCCCCGCCCGCCAGGGCAAAGGGCAGGCCCTCGTCACGCAGCACCGCCGCGGCCTTCTTGAGCGTGTCGATGAGCTTCAGGGCCGCGTCCTGCGTCACGTTCGCGGTACCGCTCATGCGCTCATCCGCAGGCACGCGGCAGGCGGGCGTCCGGGGACTGCTTCATGAAATGCCGTCTACCCGGCGCGGAAACGGTAAACCCGGCCCCGCTGGTGATGATGTTACGACGGGGCCATCGTGGGCAGCAGCACAATATGACTGAGTCATATTCGCGGACGGCCAACCTGCTCGGCGCGCTCGCGCTGGCTGTCTGCGACCGGATCCGTGACGCAACCGAGCAGCAGGCGGACGGGCTGGCCCGGTCCGAGCCGGCCGCGCTAGTGTCGCTGGCCCACTACCCTGGCCAGCCGGTCGGTGCCGTGGGCCGGACCCTCGGCCTCACCCATTCGGGCGCCGTACGCCTCGCGGACCGCCTGGAAGCGGCCGGGCTGGTGCGGCGCACCAGCGCGGGTCCGGGACGGACGCTGGCCCTGCACCTGACGGCGGCCGGCCAGCTGGCGGCGGAGCAGACCCTGGTCCGGAGGCAGGCCGTCGTCGACCAGCTTGTCCGCCAGCTCGATCCCGGCGAGGCGGCCGCGCTGGAACGGCTGGCGGGCCAGCTGCTCGCCGCCATCACGACCGACCGGGACAGCGCACGCCGCCTGTGCCGCTTGTGCGATGAGCCCCTCTGCACGACTGATGCAGGGTGTCCGGTGGACCACGCGGCGAGCTGAGAAACAGTGCCCGGAACTCGTTACCTCCGCATCCTGCGCCGGCCGGGAACGGCCCGGCTGTTCCTGTCTACGCTGATCGCCCGCATCCCGGACAGCATCGCAGCGACCGCCATCGTCGTGCTCGTCCGGTCGGTCACCGGCTCGTACTCCGCCGCAGGCGTCACGGCCGGGACGTTCGGCATCGGCACCGCGATAGCGGCCCCGCTCACCGGGCGGACGCTTGATCGCCTGGGCCAGCGCCGGGTGCTGCCCGTGCTCGCGGCCGGCTTCGCGGGCGCGTTGGTCGCTCTCGCCCTGGCCTGCGGTCACCTGGCTGCTGACGCACTCGGGGCGCTGGCCCTGGCGGCCGGCCTGTTCCGGCCGCCGGTCGAGGCTGCGCTGCGCGCCATGTGGCCACGGCTGGTTCCGTCCGCTCAGATCGACGCGGCTTACGTGCTCGACTCCACCGGTCAGGAGCTCATCTGGATCGGCGGCCCCCTGCTGCTCGGGCTCCTCCTGGCTACCGGCCGCCCGCAGCTCCCGCTGATGGCCTGCGCCGTCGTCAGCGTGGCGGGCACCATCCTCTACAGCACCGGCCTTCCTGCCCCCGGTCACCGGAATGCCGCCAGCGCGGCACCCAGCCCGCTGCGCCGGAGAGGCCTGCGTATCCTGCTCATCCCAGCCGCGTGCTACGGCGTCGCAGCGGGGATCTTGAACCTCGCGCTGGTTGCGTTCGCCAGCGCGCACGGCGGCGTGGCCTGGGCTGGCGTCCTGGTGGCGATCTGGGGACTGGGCAGCCTGGCGGGCGGGCTCCTGTACGGCAGCCGGGACTGGGGCGGCCCGGTCGAGCGACGTGCCATGGGCTGCCTCGCGCTGTTCGGGGCCGCCCTCATGCTCCTCGCGGCCGCGCACGGCCTGACCGTCCTGGCTCTGCTCATGATCCCGCTCGGGATGCCGCTTTCGCCCTGGCTGGGGTCGCTGAGCGCCTCCGTCCAGCGCGCTGTCCCAGCGGCCAGCTCCACCGAGGCGTTCGCCTGGACGTTCGCCGTCATCACCGTGGCCATGGCCGCCGGCAGCGCCATCAGCGGAGTGATCATCCAGGGCGCCGGCCCGGAAACCGCCTTCCTGGCCGCTGGGGGACTCGGCCTGACTGGAGCGGCTTCCGGCGCGCTCCGGGAAGCCTTTACGAAGGGATCACCGGGCGGTGCGCAGGAAAAGGGCGGCAGTGATGCCGGCGGCGAGCAGATCGAGCAGGGCTTATGCGGCGGCGGCGGGCGCGGAAGCTGCCACCGCCCGTTCGTCCCGTATTCCCAGCCGAACGGGCGGTGGTTTCGCTCCGCCGCAAGCGTCAGGAGGTCAGCCGCGAGCGCAGCAGCTGCTTGCCCATCTCGGCGCCTTTACGGCTGTCAGCCTGCGCCTTGCGGAACAGGTCGGCCACCTCGGAGTCGCCCTCGCGGTCCGCGTCCTGGACGTAGGTCTCGAGCCGCAGCGCGTTATCCAGGCATGCCTCCACGTACCAGATGAGGTTGTAATCCTTGTCCTTCGTGCCAGTCACGGCACCGGTTTCCTGAGTCGTCATCGCGGTCTCCCTTCTCGGATCGGGCTCCTTCCCTACCCGCCAGCACCAGGTCATGCCTCGACCTGACGACCTTGTCGCGGAGTTGCAGCGCTTGCGCTAGATGGAGCTGAGGTCGGCGCCAAGCCCGTGCGGCCGCATCGGGTTCTGTTCGGGGTCGGTGGTGAGCTTGTCGCGCAGGTAGGCCAGGGCCCGGGCCAGCAGCCGGGACACGTGCATCTGGGAGATGCCGAGGCGCTGGCCGATCTCGGCCTGGGTGAGGTTCCCGTAGAACCGCAGGAACAGGGCCCGCTGCTCGCGTTCGGGCAGCTCCTCCAGGTGGGCCTGGACGGCGTCCATGTCGATGGCATGATCGATCGCGTGGTCATCCTCGCCGAGCACGTCAGCGAGCAGCGCGGCGTCCTCACGGTCGGACAGCGGCGCGTCGAGGGAGGACGCGGTGAAGGCGAGGCTGGCCTGCCGGGCCTCGCGGATGCTGTCCTCAGTGACCTTCAGGGCGGCGGCCAGCTCCCCGTCGCCGGGGGCGTGGCCGAGCTGCTGGGCCAGCTCCGCGGTTACGGCGCGCATCTCCAGGAGCAGTTCCTGGACCTGGCGGCGGACATGAATCTGCCACCGCTTGTCCCGGAAGTGCCGTTTGATCTCGCCGCTGATGCACGGCGCGGCGTACGCGGAGAGGCTGTCGCCCACCCCAGCGTCGAAGTTGCTGATGGCCTTGAGCAGCCCGACGTACCCCACCTGCATCAGGTCCTCGACCGGTTCCGGGCTCTGCCGGTACGGCCGGACACAGGCCTGGACCAGGCCGGCGTAGCGCTCGACCAGGACTTCGCATATCGCGGCACGCCTGGCGCTGGTGCGTGGCAGCGCCCGCAACCGCGACAGCAGCTCGTTATCCGACAGCTCCCGCAGGTCCCCATGCCACGTCACCACTACCTCCCGGGAGTGCCAAGACGACGGTTATGATGCCACCTCTTTCGATGACCGCCCTTACCATCGATAACCATCGTGGCACCGCCAGAACGAGCTAGATATCCGTCAAACGAACTCGGCTCACGCGTAGCGAAGCATTCCTCTTCCGGGGCGTACTTCCGTTGGACTAGCCGCCGGCCCGCGCGATCGGCGTTGACGTGGAATCAAGGCCGTTCGGCATCTTTGTTTCCTGCCGCCGGGCCGGGGATAGCCGGAGTCTCCGCGACCTGGGCGGTCACCGGTCCCGCTTGCCGGCCTGGCTTGTCCGCCGGACGCCGCAGCGGCCCCCAGCTGTCATTCTGCTCCTCGACAACGCGGACGGCTTCGCTGATCACCTGCTCGGCGATCCAGGCCACCGGACGGTCACAACGGACGAGCGGCTCGTTATCGGGACCCCGGCCCAGCTGGCAGCCCTCGAGAATCCACGGCCGCACACCGGGGCCTTTCTCGCCCTTGAGGTGGCTGTAGTCGTACAGGCGCCGGGCAATCCATAGCCGCAGCGGCCGGTCGCCCCACCAGGGCTCGACGGCGAGCGGATTGGCCGACAGCCCGGGCAGCGGGATACCGGTCAGATCGTCGCAGCTAGCCCCCATCACGTCGGCGGACGGCCCACGAGACCAGCGGACGAATAGCCGCGGGCAGCGCTGAGCCAGTTCGGTCAGCTCGTCGAGCTTGTCCACCGTGGGCATTTCCGGCATTGATCCCCTCCCATGGCGTCGGTGCGGACGCCGGCTCCTACCCTTTCGCCAATCTCGCTATGCCTCGGGCAGCAGAAAACCTGGCCGGAGATCAGGGCCGGGATTTCTTGCGCGGCGGACGTGTGCCCGGCCGGGAGCGGGGTAACCGGTGCGCTCGTTCGTCCGTACTCCGCGGCTGACATGCACGGGAGAGAGCACACCATGAAGACCACCACAAAAGCGGCCGCGGCCGCCGCCACGGCCGCCGCCGGCACGGGGCTGGCTGTCAACTGGATCCGCCGCAGCCGAGCCCGGGCCGCGGCGCCGGGCGCATCGGCTGAGTCCCGGAACCGGTGGCGGGCCGTGACCGTGAACAAGCCCGCCGCCGAGGCGGCACCGGACGGGAAACTGCCGGAGCCCCTGGCCGCGCTCGGCGACCGTGTCGAGGTGCGGATCACCCCGGCCCCGGACGGCAGGGGCACTGAGATCGCGGCCCGGCTGCGCGCACCGGAGCCGGCGGGGCCCGCGGCCATGCCCGGCCGGCTGGCGGGCCGCGATCCCCGCCAGGAGGTCCGGTCGGCCCTGCGGGAAAGCAAGACGCTGATCGAAGTAGGAGAGGTCCTGCGGATGGACCCGCAACCGGCCGGGGAGCGGACGAGCACTCCCGGCGGGAAACTGCTCGACGCCGTCACCAAGCGGGCTCGCGCGGAAGGGATGCTGTGAGATGAAGGCGCTTTGCTGGACAGGGATCAACAAGCTGGCCGTCGAGACCGTGCCGGATCCGCAGATCCTCAACGCCGAGGACATCATCGTCAAGGTCAGGCTCTCGACGACCTGCGGCTCGGACCTGCACCTGCTCGGCGGTTATATCCCGGCGATGCGGGCCGGCGATATCCTCGGCCACGAGTTCATGGGCGAGGTCGCCGAGGTCGGCCCGGCGGTACGCAACCACAAGGCCGGCGACCGGGTGGTCGTCTGCTCGTTCGTCAGCTGCGGCCGGTGCTGGTACTGCGAGCAGAAGCTGTTCTCGCTCTGCGACAACGGAAACCCCAACCCGGCGATCACCGAGGCCATGTGGGGGTACGCCCCGGGCGGCTGTTTCGGGTACTCGCATGCGATGGGCGGCTACGCGGGCAGTCACGCCGAGTACATCCGGGTGCCGTACGCCGACCAGGGCGCGTTCGCCATCCCGGACGAGGTCGAGGACATGACCGCGCTGTTCGCCTCGGACGCGGCCGCCACCGGCTGGACCGGCGTCGACCAGATCGGCGTGCAGGCCGGTGATGTGGTCGCCGTCTGGGGCGCCGGCGCCGTCGGCCAGATGGCCGCGCGGGCCGCCATTCTCAAGGGCGCGGAGCGGGTGATGGTGATCGACCGGCTGCCGGAGCGGCTGGCCCAGGCGGCGGACATCATCGGCGCGGACACGATCAACTACGCCAGCGACAGCGTCGCCGCCGAACTGCGCGAGCGCACCGGCGGCCGCGGCCCGGATATCTGCATCGAGGCGGTCGGCATGGAAGCCGACAGCACCGGGCCGCATTACCTCTACGACCAGCTCAAGCAGCAGCTCCGACTGGAGACCGACCGGGCCATCGCCGTCCGGGAAGCGGTTCACGCCTGCCGGAAGGGCGGCGGCGTCTTCGTCCTCGGCGTGTTCGGCGGGCTGGTGGACAAGTTCCCGCTGGGCGCGGTGATGAACAAGGGCCTGACGCTGCGGGGCGCCCAGATGCACGGCCACCGGTACATACCGGAAATCCTGGATGGCATGGCGCGGGGCGAGGTGACGACCTCCCATCTCGCCACCCACGTGCTGCCGCTGGACCAGGGCCCGCAGGGATACCGGATGTTCAAGAACAAGGAAGACGGCTGTGTCCGGGCCGTGTTCCGCCCGGCCGGATGACCGGTTGAGACGAGGTGATGATCCGCGGCCGCGGGCTCGGCAGTGATGGAGTTTCCGCCCGGCAAATCCGGGCAGCAGGGGGCTCGCTCATCCAGAATCGGGCCGGCTTATCAGCCGTGCGCATTACAGCAAGGAGGCATCGGAATGGCCATGCCGCCGGCGGCACCGCCATCAGGGCCGCAGTCAGATCCGGATCCGGATCACTTCCCGGTGCCAGGCGATCAGCCCGAGCAGCCCGATTCGCAACCGCTCGACCCGGCCCCGGAACCACCGGAAAAAGGCAGCGACTAAGAATAGCGCGGCGCGCTCCGGCGGAATGCGCCTGTCCCCCGTCCGGCCCAGGCGCGGATCCTGATGACACCGCGCCTGGGCCGGCGCCGCAGGACCTCGATCAGGTGCGGGATGCGTTCGGGCTGCACGAGCTGGCGGTGGAAGACGCGCGGACGTTCCATCTGCGGCCGAAGGCTGATAGGTACGAAGGCGATGTCCAGCTAGTCATTTGCGGACCGCGCGATACGACGACGAGGCCGAGCGGGCCGAGTTCGGCGAGATCAGCATCTTCGTCGCGTCGGCCTTCGGCATTACCGTGCGGCAAGGAGTGGCCAGCGAGCTGCGCCCGGCGCGGCAGCGGCTGGAGCAGCGGCCTGAGCTGCTCTAGCCGCGGGGACCTCGTCGGTGCTGCCGCTGGCTGTGCTTGTGCCGTGGCTCAGGCGCCGCGGAGCCGACGGCGGCACCGGCACGACCGGGAGTTAGGCAACGGCGAGACCGGACGGCAGAACGGTCAGGGTCTGACCGTAAGCACCGGAAGGCCGGGTCGTGCCTTCTTCGGGTACGTTACGGATACCGATGAGTGACGACTTCCCGATCGTGGCCCTGGTCTGCTCCGCTGGCGGCCTAGACGCCCTCACCCGGGTGCTGGCCCCGCTCCCGGCCGATCTGCCCGCGGCGATCATCGCCCTGCAGCACCTCGACCCTGAGCGGGCCAGCCAGTTGCCGGCCTTGCTGCAGGCCCGCACCGCCCTGCCCGTCATCGCGGCCGCCGACGGTGCCGTGCTGCGGCCCGGCCAGGTCCTGGTGGCCCCGTCTGGCCAGCACACCCTGGTCACGGCCGGGCTTGCCGTCGCGCTCATTCCCTCTGGTTCACTGCCGCCCTACCGGCCGTCGGCGGACCTGCTGCTGACCACCCTGGCCGCCGCCGCCGGCGCCCGCGTAATCGCCGTGATCTTGTCCGGAGGAGGCAACGACGCAGCCACGGGCGCCACGGCGGTCCACCACTTCGGCGGCGCGGTCATCGCCTCCAGCGCGGCCACCTCCTCCCACCCGGCCATGCCCCAGGCCGCCATCGGCCGCGACAGCATCGTGGACTATATCGTGGCTCTCGATGACGTACCCGGCTTGCTCCTGACACTGGTCACCGCGCCGCTGATCGGGCCGTCTGGCCCGGACCCGTAAATTTCAGCTGGGGCCGGAGAGCGGTACCTTGACGACGACAACCGCGATGTCATCACGGGCCGGGCCGTCCTGGAAGCCGAGGCCGCTGCCACGACCGCGTCCGCGACCGCCTGGGCCGTCAGCTCGGCGGAGGCGTCGAGTACCTCGACGATCCCCGCTTCCCCGAAGAACGCACCGTCATGGCGCCCCTCGGTCACGCCGTCGGTATAGAGCACCACGATGTCGCCCGGCGTCAGGATAGCCGCCGACTCGCTGACATCGACGGTCTCCTCCATGCCCAGGAGCCACCAGCACCAAGGCGCCGAAACGATCCGGCTCCCTGGCCGCGGCCAGCACCCCGATCATGGCATGCCGGGCAGACGGCGCAGCGGCTGTTTTGTCCGGCCCGCGCCCTGACTGATCGTTAGCTGCCGTTAGTACGGCGAACTTTTCGTTTCCGGTCACCAGTACGCTGAGGATTTCGTTTACCGGCTACCTAGCGCATCTCAGCCGTGAAATCGTGGTCGTGATGGTCATGAAGCGGCCGACGTCACGAACGGAGGCAGCGCTATGACATGCGAGCTGGAAACGGACACGGTACTGGTGGTCCGCCTGGCCGCCGAGATCGACCTGACCAACCGCGAGGAGGCCTGCGACCGGCTCTGCGCGGCCCTCGCCCGCGGCGCGGCCGTCGTGATCGCCGACCTCACCGCCACCTGGTTCTGCGACTGCGGCTCCTGGCGCGGCCTGCTCGCCGTGCAGCACCGGGCCGCGGCCCAGGGAAGCCAGCTCCGGCTCGTGATCCCGCCCGGCAGCCCGGTACGGCGGCTAGCGGACCTGACCGACCTCGACGGCCAGCTGTCCGTCTACTCCAGCGTGCGCGAGGCCACGGCCTGGCTGCCGGACCCCGGCGGCTCGCTCCGGGTCAGCTAGCCGCCAGTTCCGGTCAGGTCCCGCTGCCCAGGTGCCCCTCGGGCGCCTGGACGTCAGGCTGCGCGTCAGCGTTGCGGATCTCCCCGTCGTAGGTGTAAACCCGGTAGGTTT
>JAJKHX010000151.1 GCA_021154785.1 Nocardiopsis sp. | reverse complement strand
CGCCTCCACACACCCGTCCCACGCTCCCGCTGCCCCACATCTTAAACTAACTATCCAAAAAGGAACGTTGCACTAGGCGGCACGGGCAAGCTAGCCGACGCGGGGCGGGCTAGGCGGCACCAGGGTCGTCCCGGCGCAGGCCTTCCTCGGCGTATTCGGCCAGCAGGTCGCTGACGGACAGGCTGCGCTGCTCGGCCCGGGCCGCGAGCCGCTCGGCCAGGACGGTCGGCAGGACCACGGTGCGGCGCACGCAGTCATCGCTTTCCCACGCCTCATCAGGCACTTAGGTCACTTACTTTCTTTTCTGGCCAATGCGACCCGGACAGTACATACCGGCGCAAGATGCGGTCACTGAGCAGGCCGAGGCAGCTCAGGTTCGGGAATCCCGGTCCCTGGGCCAGTCCGGCCAGGACCGGGAGGTGCAGCGGCGGGTTCAGGCCGGCCACCGACAGGTCCACGTCGATCCGCCGCTCGAGCCCGGTCCCGGCCTCGGCCTGGCCGAGCCGGCGGCGCGCCTGCTCTCCGAGCAGCGTCTCGAACCAGCGGCCATGGAAGCCGACGGCCACGACGACCATGTCGTAGGCGACGCGTTCGCGCTCGTGACCGTACTCGATGGTGACGACGACCTGCTGGTCGCCCGCGTCGATCTCGACCGCCCGGCCGGCCAGCGTGCGGAAGCCGCGCGAGGCGTTGAGAACGGCCTCGGCCTGCTGCGAGAACACGCCCCGGTCGGTGCGCGCGAGGAATTCGCGCCGGTGCGCCTCGGCCAGTGCGGGCCAGTCCCCCGGGTCGGAGTACCAGCGGTTCTCCTCGTGGCTCTCGCCTCGTGAGTAGAGGACGCCGAGGCTGGTCAGGACGTCGATGACCGACCGCCGGTGCGCCGTGTCCAGCAGGTTGACCACCACCGCGGCCGCTGTCTCGCCGCTGCCGATGACGCAGGTGTTCATCGCCATGCGGCCCTCGTGCGCGGGCGCCGCCAGCCAGTAGCTCCGCCCGTCGAGGACCCGCGGATGCTGATGCGGCTGGCCGTGGACGCGGATCGGCGGCCCCGGCCCGGTGACCACCACGCCGTCGGCCCAGATCGGCGGCCCCGGATCCACCGTCAGCCGCCACCGCTCGCCGTCGGCCTCCATCTCGGTTACCTCGGCCGTGACGACCTCGGCCCCGGCCCGGGCCGCGACGTCCCGCAGGTAGTAACTCCACTGCCGGTGAGTCGGCCGCAAGCGGCCGCGGTCCACCCAGTCGGCATAGGCACCCCGGGCGATCAGGTGCCGCTGGAAGCTGTATTCCGCCATCGCCGCGGTGACCGCGGCTGACTGCGGGCCCCAGCTGGCGGGGTAGGGGTAGCCGATGTCCTTCTCCGGCGGCGTGCCCAGCGGCAGCAGGCCGCTGGTGTAACCCTGATGGCCGGTCCAGTTCCCGGCGACCGGACCCGGCTCGATGAGGATCACCCGGGGAGCGGGAAGACCCGCAGCGGCGAGCGCGCGGGCCTTGGCCGCGATCGCGATTCCCTTCGGCCCCGCGCCCAGGACGGCCAGCGTCGACATGACCGCGAGAATAGCCGCGACCGCGCACGCCGGCGGTAGCGTTCGCCGCTAGCGTGGCTCAGCGAGAGCGGGGATGGACTGGATACTGTGTCGGCGCAGATGCGGTCCGCACGATCAGGCCGATGACCAGGCCGGCTAGGAAGCCAAAGACATGGGCCAGGTAAGCCACGTCGCCCCCGCCGGAGGCGGCATACCCGGCCGAGTACAGCCACTGCAGCACGAACCACGAGCCCAGCACCAGCCAGGCGGGGATGCGCACCGGGATGAAGAAGAAAAACGGCACCAGCGACCAGACCTTGGCCCGCGGGTAGATCGCCAGGTAGGCGCCGAGCACGCCGGCGATGGCACCGGAGGCTCCGATCAGGGGCTGCACCGAGGCATGGTTGGCGAAGGCGAACCCGTACGCGGCGACGTAGCCGCAGAACAGGTAGAAGAACAAGTACGGGACCTTGCGGAACCGGTCCTCGATGTTGTTGCCGAAGACGATCAGGAACAGCATGTTGCCGAGCAGGTGCAGCCAGCCCGCGTGCAGGAACATGGCGAACAGCACGGACAGGGCCGGCTCCTTGTGGTACGCCGGCTGGCTCACGTAGCAGGTGTCCGCCCCGGGACCAGGCTGACCGGTCGCGACCCGGGCAAGCTGGTGGTTCGTGGTCAGCTCGCGCGGGATCGCCGCGTAATGGTCGTAGAACGCCGTCTGGCTGCACAGCTGCGCCTGGGCGGACGGGCCGGTGACCGAGTCGCGTGACGCCGGGGTGAGCAGGAGCACGATGACGTTGGCCGCGACCAGGGCGTAGGTGACCCACGGGGTCCGGCGCAGCGGGTTGAGGTCGTGGACCGGCAGCACCACATGCCTAGCCTGCCACGAAAGGCAGAGCGGCCGTTAGCCTGACGGCAGGTCGGCGAGGAAAAAAGTGCGGGATTCCTGGTAGGGGTAACCGGCCTGGGCGAAGGTGGCGGCGGTGGCGCGCACGGCGACGCGGTCACCACGGGCGAGGGCCTCGGCGCGCTGGCTGAGGGCGAGAGCGACCGGGTTGCGGCTGGCGGCATCGCGAGCCGCGGCAAGGTGGTCGTCCGCACTGGGATCCCGGGCCAGCACGGCGGCTTCGGCCCGCAGCGCGGCCGTCCACTGGCGCCACAGCTGGCGGCTCCACGAATTCCTGCTGTCGTCGGCGCCGGAGAGCAGGCTCATGGCCTCATGTGGCTGCCCGCGGTCGAGGAACACGATCGCCTCGAACACCTCCCCGCAGCCGGAACCGGGTACCGCCTGCTCCTCGTCGACGCCGCGGATGGCGGCCAGGATGGCCAGCCAGGCGATCCTGAACGGGTCGTCGCCACGCAGTCCGTGCACGAGCGCGGCCGCGGCCGGGGCCAGGCTGCGTCCGGGGGCCACCGGGCGTCCCGCGCGCTCCCAGCCACGCTGCCACTGCTCGCCGAGCGCGGTGACCCGCTCCCACTGGCCGGCCAGCGCGGCGGGCGCGAGCAGGTCCTCGCCGCCCAGATCACGTTCTTCTCGCAGGAACGGCAGGCTGTAGTGCCGCTCGGCGAGGTCGAGACTGCGGCGGAGGTGCCCCGCGGCGACGCCGGTGAATATCGCGGTGTGCAAGGCGTCCTTCAGCTCCAGGGCCGTGCGTGGGTCGCGTGCCAGCAGCGGTAGCGTGCTGATGCGCTCGTCCGCGATCTCGGCGGCCGCCGAGATGTCACCCTGGGTCATCAGCCCGGCCGTCGCCGCGTCGAGCGCCGCGCTGATCAGCAGCGGGTCACCGGACTGGCGGGCCAGGCGCACCGCGCGCCCGGCGGCCTCGGCCGCCTGCGTGCCGGACAGGCTGGCGACCTGGGCCTCGGCGGAGCCGACCGCAGCGGCCGCGCGCGGGTCGCCGCCGGCGTATCGCCGCGCCTCGGCGAGCAGCAGGCCGACGGTACCGGCGGCGGGCGGGCCGGCGAACATGCCGGCGAACCGGTCGATGTGCTCGGCGCTACGGGCGAACGCGACCGAGGCCGCCGCGCCGTCGCCGGCCTGGAGGAAGGCGGCGGCGGCCGCCCGGTCGAGCCGCAGCGCCTCGGCGCCGACGGTCCTGATCTTGGCGGTGGCCGCCGCGCACTCCAGCGCGTCAGCGGCGGCCTCAGGGCCGGTGGCGAGGGCCGCGGCCTGCTCGTAGCGCTGCTGCGCCTCCCGGAGCCTGCCGCGGGCGAACAGCAGGCCGGAGAACGTCGCCGCCAGCTGGAAAGGGTCGCTGTGCGGGCCCGGAAGCCCGGCGCCCCAGCCGAGCGCGGCGCGGCACTCGTCGGCGGCGGCGTCGAACGCCTGCGGCCATCCCGGCGCGGCCGGGTCGGCGGCGTCCAGCCCGGCGGCCGTGCCGAGGCACCAGGCCAGGTGCCGGGGCCGCGCCTGGTCGTCGGCGGCGTCGAGCCGGGTCATGGCGAACTGGCGTACCGGTTCCAGCGCATGGTAGCTGGTCCCTTCCGCTCCGGTGACGAGCACCAGCAGGCTGTGCTCGGTCAGCCGGCCCAGTGCCGTGGTCACCTGGACTGGCTCCAGCGGGCTGAAGCCCGCCACCTGGGCTGCCGCGGCCGGGCTGAACGGCGCGGCGAAGACGGACACCCGGCGCAGGACCGCCTGCTCGCGCGGATCCAGCAGCCGGTAACTCCAGTCCAGCGTGTCGTGCAAAGACCGGTGCCGGGGCTGCTGCCGGGAGCCGCCGACCAGCAGGCTCAGCTGATCGGACAGGCCGGCCTCGAGACCGTCCAGGCCCAGGCCCGGCAGCCTGGCCGCGGCGAGCTCGATCGCCAGTGGCAGGCCCCCGAGCGCCCGGCAGATCCCGGCGGCCCGCCGTCGCGCCGTTCCATCCGCGAGCGGGGCGCCTGCCGCCGCCGCCCGCTCGGCGAACAGCGCGGTCGCGTCCCCGCCTTCCTCGCCAGGCGGCGGCAGCGAGAGCCCGGGTACCGTGTACACCGCCTCGTGCGGCACCACGAGACGGATCCGGCTGGTCAGCAGCACGGCCAGGTTCGGGCAGGCGGACAGCAGCCACTCGGTGAGCACCGCGACCGCGTTCACCAGGTGCTCACAGTTGTCGAGCACCAGCAGCGCCCGCTGCTCCCCCACGGCGGCGGCCAGCACGTCCTGGGCCGGCCGGGACGAGGAATCGCCCAGGCCGGTGACCGCCAGGACTACCCCGGGCAGCTGCGCCGGGTCGGTGACGGGCACCAGGTCGACGTACCAGGTGCCGTCGGCGAACCGGCTGGCCTCGGCCGCCGTGACGGCCAGCGCCAGCCTGGTCTTGCCGATTCCGCCCGGGCCGACGGCCGACACCAGCCGGGACCGGTCCAATGCGGCGGCCAGCGCCGCGCGTTCACCGTCCCGGCCGACGAACGAGGTCAGCGGCGACGGCAGCCGCGCCGGAGCAGGCGACGTGGCGCCGAGGCCGGCCGCCCGGTAGCTCACCGCCAGCCGGACCAGCTCGCGGTGGCCGGCGACGCCTAGCTTGCGGCGCAGGGATGCGACGTGGCTTTCCACGGTCCGCACCGAGATGAACAGGCGGCCGGCGATCTCGGCGTGGCTGAGGTGCTCGCCGAGCAAGGCGAGCACCTCGGCTTCGCGGCCGGATACCCCGGCGCCGGCCAGGGCCGATGCGCTGCTCACGGTTTCCAGTCTGCCGCAAATCCGTAGTTCTCCCAGGCCGATCCGGGGCTACTACGGATGCCGCAGCGCCGCCGTCGCCCGCAGGCTGAAGCAGGTCAGATGATACGCCGCGACGGCAAGGAGACAGCTATGGGAACCGCAGAGGTTCAAGGCAAGCTGTGGGGCAGGGACCCGCAGGCATGGGCGAGGTACCAGGAGGCGCAGATGCGGCCCCTCTACGACGCGGCGTTCGGCGCGCTCAAGCCGCTGGCCGGGCGGGCGCTGCTGGACGCCGGGTGCGGCGCCGGCCTGGCGGTGCGGCTGGCTGCCGACTGCGGTGCGGTCGTGTCCGGCCTGGACGCGTGCGTGCCGCTGCTCGAGGTGGCCCGCAGCCGCACCCCGGACGCCGACCTGCGGGCCGGCGAGATCCAGGCGCTGCCTTATGGCGACGCCAGCTTCGACGTCGTCACCGCGTTCAACTCGATCCAGTACGCCGCCGACCCGGCCGCGGCCGTGGGCCAGCTGGCCCTGGTCTGCCACCCGGGCGGGACGGTCGCCATCGGCGTGTGGGGTGATCCCGCCCGCTGCGAGACCGAGGCGCTTTTCGCCCGGCTGCGCTCGCTCGCCCCGCCTCCGCCGGGCACGCCCGCGCCGCTGGGGATCAGCGACGCCGGCGTGGTGGAGAGCCTACTGGAGAAGGCGGGCCTCGCCGTCACCGGTGGTGAGGAGGTTCCGGCCAGCTTCAGTTACGCCGATCACGAGCAGGCCTGGACGGCGCACGTCTCGGCCGGGCCGCTGCAGAAGGTCATCGAGATCGCCGGCGCCGACGCCGTCCGCCAGGTCATGCACGACGTGCTCGAGGCGGACCGCAAGCCCGACGGCCAGCTGCGCCAAGACAACGTGTTCCGCTACGTCCTGGCCGTCAAGTAGAGGCGGCCTGATTCCGCATGACCCGGCCCAGGCTGGCCAGGATCATCCCCAGGCTGGCCTCGGCCGCGTCGACCACGCCGAGGAATCCCGCGAAACCGTGGATCAGCCCGGGACCGGGCACGTACTCGGCCGGCACCCCGGCGTCCTTCAGCCGGGCGGCATAGGCCGCGCCCTCGTCGCGCAGCGGATCGAATTCGGCGGTGGCCACGATGGCGGGCGCCACCCCGGCGACGTCGGCGCGGGTCAGGTCGGCGCTGGCGCCGGTCCCGCTGGCCGCGCCGTCTGGCAGGTACTGCTGGTAGAACCAGGCCATGTCGTCCCGGGTCAGGAAGTAGCCTTCGCCGTTCTCGGCGATGGAAGCGCTGGTCATGGCGGGATCGGTCGCCGGGTACAGGAGAAGCTGAGCGGCCAGCGGGATCTTCTGGTCCCGTGCCCTGATCGCCAGTCCGGCCGCCAGGGACGCCCCGGCCGAGTCACCGGCCACGCCGACCGGGCGGCCCGGATCCTGGGCCAGCAGCCAGCGCAGTACCTCCTCGGCGTCGTCCAGGCCGGCCGGGAACGGATGCTCGGGCGCGAGCCGGTAGTCCACTGACACCACGCGCGCGCCGGTCTCGTTCGCCACCCGGCGGCACAGCGGGTCGTGGGTCTCCACGTTGCCGACCACCCAGCCGCCGCCGTGCAGGTAGATCAGCGTGAAGCCGCCGGCCGAGGCCGGCTCGAAGACCCGTACCGGCACGCCGCCCGGTGATTGAAGGTCCGTGACCGAGGCCACCTGCTCGGGCACGAATCCGGGGCCGCGGCGGCTCAGCGACAAGGTCAGGTAGTGCGCCCGGGTCTGCGCCGCGTCCCCGCGGGTCAGCGGCAGCAGCCCGGAGCTGTCCAGGGTGTCGAGAATGGCGCGGAACTGCGGGTCCAGCGGCATGCGGTGCCTCCCAGCAGGCGTGACGGACGGCGAGCATGAGCACCCCCGCCTTCATGGTCATTGATACGGCAATTTACAGGGGTGAGGGCGCGGTTCATTTCCGTATACGCTTCCGCTATGTCCGACGAATGGCGGGTAAGCGTGACCCCCGGGGGACGCACCGGCGGGCCGAAGAAAATCGTCGAAGGGCTGCGTATCCGCCTTGGCGAAGACATCAAGGTCTCCGCTGACCGGGGACGCATTCTCCTGTACGCCGGGACCGAGAAGGGCGCCGGGGAGGCCGACCAGGTGGCGCGGGACGTGCTGGCCCAGCAGGGCCTGACCGCGGAATCCGTGCTCGAGTACTGGGATCCGGACGGCCACAAATGGCGCGACCCGCGGGTCGAGGTACCCGAAGACGACCAGTCGCCGGGCCAGCGGTCCGGTGGGGCCAAGCTGGTCGACGGCATCCTCCAGATCATGAGCGAAGCCCCTCCGTTCTAAGGTGCCGGGGTCGCCTTCATACTTGGGGGATGTTCGACAAGAAGGCCCCGGCCGAAGCGCTGATCCTGGACGACGAGGGTGCCGGGAACGTCACCGACACCGACTTCCACGGCGTGGACTGGGACCACCACAAGTACATCGTGGAGGTCCGGCCGGCCGACAGCGAGCCGTTCCGGGTCGAGACCAAGGCCAAGGGTGCCGATCTTCCACAAGCCCCGGCCCGGGGACGTGGTCAAGGTCAGCTACGACCCGAAGAGCCACAAGACCGAGATCCACATCGAGGGCGACCCGCGGTACGACCCGAAGCTCATCCGCGCGAACAGCAAGCAGGAGCGCGCGGCCCAGAAGGAGGCACTGCTGAACGGAGCGCCGGTTCCCGCCGCTTCGAACGTGGTGCATCACATCGTCGACGACGAGCCCCGGTGGAATGTGCCCGCGACCTGCCCCGAGTGCGGTGCCCGCGTGGACCAGTCCACCGCGGCGTTCGCCGCGCACCCCGTATGCACGTACTGCGCGAAGCCGTTGCCATGCGAGCCCGTGTCCAGTGAGGACTACTAGAACAACCTGGGAGTGCGGTGCTGCCTGCCAGCGCACTGCCGCAGGATGCACTGGCAAGCGGCATCAGCAATCGCGCACTGCGAGGACCGAACACGATCCTGGTCCGCTTGCGCCCGGGAGCAGATGACGCCGCTGCCCTCCGGCGGCTTGAGGCGATCGGCGGACGGCTCTCCGGGATCCGGTCGGTGCAGGGCATCCAGGTGCTGTCCGTCCAGCGGCCAGCCGA
This sequence comes from Nocardiopsis sp., assembly GCA_021154785.1. GTDB lineage: Bacteria > Actinomycetota > Actinomycetes > Streptosporangiales > Streptosporangiaceae > Palsa-504. Next base: position 12,985 of record JAJKHX010000151.1, on the reverse strand, counting down.
GATCGTCAACTACCGGACGATGGGCGCCGCGCCGCTCGTTCTCGCCGGGATGCTCACAGCCGCGGCGGTCGTGGCGCTCGGCTTGACCCTCGCGGCTTCGGTCCGGCGCCGGTCGCGCGATTATGCGCTGCTGAAGACGCTGGGATTGGTCCGCAGTCAGCTGATCGCCGTGGTGATCTGGCAGGCATCAATACCCGTCGCGATCGGGACAGCGGCCGGGATCCCGCTCGGAATCGCGGCCGGCCGGTTCCTGTGGACCAGGTTCGCCCGCGAGCCCTATGTCGTGCCCCAGCCAGCCATCTCGATGGTGACAGTAGCTGTCGTCGCTATAGCCGTGCTGGCCCTGGCCATCCTGACCGCCATCGTGCCTGGCTGGCGGGCAGCTCAGACACCTATTGCCACCGTGCTCCGGGCGGAGTGAGGCCGACCATCCCGTGTCGTACTCTCAGAGCGTCGGCCTGAAGCAGGCCTTCGAGGCCGGCCCAGGTGACAGGTCAGCGTGGGGCCCCCCGAAGCCACAGCGCCCGCGCGCCCGGCGCGAACGAGCAATCCACCGCCAACACCACGTGCGACTCTGCGGTAATCACGTGGCACCACGGCATCCATCCGGCCGGTGAGCCCCGATGCCGGCCTCGTCAGGCTGCTGTCACCTGCGGCAGGCGCCGCAGTGGAAGGTGCGGAAGGTAAGGCGTGCTCCAGGCCGGCGCCACCGAGAATCATGGACGGGCTCTTATCTCCCGCCCCCACCTTGACGCCTGCGAACGCCGGTATGGTTACGCAGTCTCACGAAACTGGCTCAGTCCGATCGTCAGCCCTTGCCGGGGTTGAAGATGGCGCGGGGGTCGAGGGCGTGGCGGACGGCGCCCTGCAGGGTGAGCGAGCCGGGGTCGAGCTCGCGGCGCATGCCGTCGCGCTTCAGGATCCCGACGCCGTGCTCGCCGGTCACGGTGCCGCCGAGGGCGATGGCCGCGTCCAGGAACTCCTCGAACGCCGCCTGGGCGGCCTCCCGGGCCACCTCGTCGCCGGGTGGGGTGATCAGGCACGGATGCAGGTTCCCGTCGCCGGCGTGCGCGACCGTGGCGGTCCGCACGCCGTGCCGGGCGGCGATCTCGCTGATCTGCTCGAGCATCGCGGGCACCTGGGAGCGGGGCACGCAGACGTCCTCGGTGAGCACCGGGCCCAGCCGCTCGAGTGCCGGGTAGGCCAGCCGCCGGGCGTCGAACAGGGCCTCGGCCTCGGTGTCGTCGGTGGACTGCTCGGCCCACAGGGCCCCGGCCTCGGTCATGGCGGCGGCGATCGCGGTGGCCTCGGCGGCGCCCGCGTCCCCTGGGGCGTCCACCCGGGCCAGCAGCAGCGCGGCCGCGTCCGCGTCGAGGCCCATGTGCTTCCACTCCTCCACCGCTTCCAGGCAGGCCCGGTCCAGGAGTTCCAGGACGGCCGGGGTCAGCCCGCGCCGGGTGATCTGGGCCACGGCCTGGCCCGAGGAGACCAGGGTGGGGAAGGCCCCGACGACGGTGCGCGGGGTCCCGGCCGGGGCGGGCCGCAGCCGCAGCGTCACCTCGGTCACCACCCCCAGGGTGCCCTCCGAGCCGACGAACAGGCCCACCAGGTCGAGCCCGGCGACGCCCTTGGTGGTGCGGCGTCCCAGCCGGACGGCTTCGCCGTAGGCGACCGGTCCGCCGACGACGGCGCGCAGGCCCAGGACGTAGTCGCGGGTGACGCCGTACTTGAGGCAGCACAGACCGCCCGCGTTGGTGGCCACGTTGCCGCCGATCGTGGACCAGGGCGCGCTGGCCGGGTCCGGCGGGTACCACAGTCCGTGCTCGGCCACGGCGGCCTTGACGTCGTTGTTGACGGCGCCCGGCTGCACTACGCACAGCAGGTTGCCGGCGTCGATCTCGAGCACCTGATTCATCCGGGACAAGTCAAGGACGACGCAGCCGCTGACCGCGTTGGCCCCGCCGGACAGCCCGGTGCCCGCGCCGCGCGGCACGACCGGCACGCCGAGCTCGGCGCAGGTGCGGACGACGTGCTGGACCTCGGCCTCGGTGCGGGCGCGCACGCCGACCGCGGCCGCCTCGGCCGGCGCCCACTCGGCCTCGTCGTGTGACATGGGCGCGAGCACGTCCGGGTCGAGCATCAGGCGGTCCCCCGGCAGGCCGCGGCCCAGTGCCTCGACCAGGGCGGAAGTGGCAGTGGTCATGACTGGGCCTCCGCGATCAGTTCGGCCGGTTCGGCGCCGGACGGATGCGTCTCGACGAAGAGCTGGCCGCCGGGCACCTCCACGGCGATGACCTCATGGCCAGCCGGGTGCTCTGATGTCATGAGACGACCCTAGGCTTCTCGTCATGACGACACCACCGCCGGCCTGGTTCTCCGCCGCCCTGGCGACGGCGCCCGAGGAGCTGGCGACCGAGTGCGAGGGGACCTCCATCGCCTACCGGGCATGGGGAGATCCGGCCGCCAGGAACATCGTGCTCGTCCACGGCGGCGCCGCTCATTCCCGGTGGTGGGACCACATCGCCCCGCTGCTGGCGCGCGGCTGGCGGGTGGTCGCGATGGACCTGTCCGGTCACGGCGACAGCGGCCGGCGGGAGCGCTACAGCCTCGATGTCTGGGCCCGCGAGGTCCTCGCCGTGGTGGGCGACGCCGGGACGGCCGCCTCGACCGTCGTCATCGGGCACAGCATGGGCGGCCTGGTCACGCTGCGGCTGGCGACCCTGGCCGGGTCTGAGATCGCCGGGGCCGTCGCCGTCGACTCGCCGATCAGGGACATGGCCCCCGAGGACCGGGCGGCCCGCCAGCACCGCGCCTTCGGCCCGCTGCGCGTCTACCCGACCCGCGAGGCGGCCATCGCCCGGTTCCGCCCCATCCCCGACCAGCCAGTGCTGGCCTGGGTGGCCGGGCATGTGGCCGCGACCTCGATCCGCCCGGTCGACGGCGGCTGGACCTGGAAGTTCGACCCGCAGGTGTTCGCCCGCGACACTCTCACCCCTGAGCTGCTGACCAGGCTGGACTGCCGGGTGGCGCTGTTCCGGGCCGAACACGGCCTGGTCACGCCGCAGCAGGGCGAGGCCATCTACGACCTGCTCGGCCGGGTCGCCCCGCTGATCGAAATCCCGGTCGCGGGCCACCACATCATGCTCGACGAGCCGGTCGCGCTGGCCGCGGCCCTGCGCACGCTGCTCGCCGACTGGGATCACTCGATTCCGCACCGTTAGCCGAAGCGCTGGGGAAGGAGGCGGGGAGCGGGCGGATGAGGACGCACCAGGCCCGTTCGGGATCATGATCTTGATTTTTTGGCTGGTCAGGATGTGACGCGGGTCTCCAGCAGGTGGTCCAGGGCGGCGGCAGCGTCCAGCGGGTGGGTGATCGCGGCCCAGCGGGCGCCGGCCAGGGCGGCCAGGTGGGCGGCCTGCTCGTGGTCGTCGCCGGGCGCCAGGATGATCAGCTCGTCCAGGGACCGGGCGGCCGGCAGCGTGTCGTCCTCGTCGGTGCTGCGGCAGTCCGACAGCAAGATGACCACCCGGCGCCGGGCCCGGGCGAGCGCCAGCTGCTCCCCCGCGGCCTTGAGCGCGTCGCCCAGCCTGGTCACGCCGTGCCCGCGCAGCCGGAGCAGCCGCTCGGCCACGGTGGCGGCCTCGGTGTCGCTGACCAGGGGGCGGATCACCTCGACGGTGCCGGCGAAGGACAGCACGGCGTGCTCCTGCGGGGCGCGCAGCGCGCAGGCGGCGGCGATCGTCGCGGCCGCGGCCAGCCGGGCCCCGGTCATCGAGCCCGACCGGTCGACCACGACCGCGAACGCCGTCTGGGCCCGGGCCCACTGCACGGTGACCAGGTCCTCGACCGAGGGCGGCCGGACTTCGGCGCGGGCCGCGGCGACGCCGTCGATCGAGGCGTCGATGTCCAGGTCGCCGTCGACCGCCCCGCGGACCGTCCGCAGCCGGGAGATGCCGCCCGTCACCGGGCGCCCGGCCCGGGCCAGCTCGAGCACGATGCTGGCGGACAAGCGGACCGCGGCGGCGCGCAGGTTCTCGTCGGTCGCCCGGGTCATGGCGGCCAGCAGCTCGAACGCGGCCGGGTCGTCGGCCAGTGCCTGGCTCATCGCCTGCTCGTCCAGGACGCCCACCTCGGGGCTGATCTCGGCGAACCGGGCGTGCTTGGCCAGGTCACGCCGGCCGGTGGTCCCGCCGTCCGGCCGTCCCGTCTTCGACTGCGGTCGCTGGGGCCGTTGCCGGGGCCGCCCGCCGGCCCCGGGAGCGGCCGGCGGGCTGGTCATTCCCCCGGGTCGGTCTCGCCCCCCTGCTGGGATGTCGCCCGCACCCGCCGGAAGATCTCCTCGATGACCTCGTCGGCGGAACGCTGGCACGACTCGTGCCGCCGGACCCGCCCGGACAAGGTGGTCAGCGCCGCGTCCAGGCCGGCCTGCCAGTCGTCGGCGGAGACGGCGCGGACCTCGGCGAGCTCGGGGACCAGCCGGGCGTAGTCGATAGCGCCCCGCACCGAGGCGCCGGAGCGCAGGTCGGGGTGCTCCCGGGTGGCCCGGGCCAGCTCGACCGCCTCGGCGACCAGGGGCTGCTTGGCGTGTTCGGCCGAGAGCTGGACGATCTGCCGCTCGTGCTCAGCGTCCTGGTAGCCGACGGCGACCCGGCAGGTCCGGTCGTACAGCGCCATCGACAGCCGCGAGGTGCCCACCGAGTCGTACGGGTTCATGGCCGCGACCAGCCGGAAGCTCTCGTCAGCGGCGATCCGGCCGAGCCGCGGGACGTTGATCTCGCCCTCGGACATGACGGTCAGCAGGACGTTGATGGTCTCTTCCGGGACCCGGTTGAGTTCCTCGACGTACAGCAGGCCGCCCTCGCGCATGGCCCGGACCAGCGGCCCGTCGGAGAAGTTCTCCGGCCGGTAGCCCTGCTCGAGCACCAGCGCCGGGTCGAAGGATCCGACCAGCCGGGCCGGGGTCAGCTCGGCGCTGCCCTCGACCAGGACGAACTCGGCGTGCCGGGCCGCCGCGACCTGCCGCAGCAAGGTGGACTTGCCGGTGCCGGGCGGCCCCTCGAGCAGGATGTGGGCGCCAGACGCGAGCGCGGCTCTGACCAGATCCAGCTCGCGCTGGCGCCCTACGACCTGTTTCGTCATCCGGGTCCGGTCAGTGCTCGTGGACCATGACGCCGCGGACGTTCTTGCCCGCCAGCAGGTCGTCGTAGCCCTCGTTGACCTCTTCCAGCTTGTACGTCCGGGTGATGATCTCGTCGAGCTTGAGGTCGCCGGCCTGGTACAGGCCGAGGATCTTGGGGATGTCGGTGGTCGGGTTGCAGTCGCCGAACAGGCTGCCCTTGATCGACTTGCGGAACAGGGTCAGGATCGACCCCGACACCGTGACGGTGGGGATCTCCAGCTTGTTCAGCCCGGTCACCACGACCGTGCCGCCCTTGCCGATGGCGTTGAACCCGGCCTCCACGACCTCGGCCGTCATCAGGTCGACGGTGAGGATGGCCGAGTCGGCGCCCTGTCCCCTGGTCATGTCGGTGATGGCGGCCTGGGCCTCCTCGGCGGTGGCGAACGCGTGGGTGGCGCCGAGCTCCATCGCCTTCTCGCGCTTGTTCTCCAGCGGGTCGATGGCGACGACGTTCTTGGCGCCGGCGTAACGGGCACCCTGGACCGCGTTGATGCCGATGCCGCCGATGCCGAAGATCGCCACCGTGTCGCCGGGAGCGACGTTCGCGGTGTTCACGGCCGAGCCCCAGCCGGTCGGCACGCCGCAGCCGACCAGGACGGCCTTCTCCAGCGGCAGGTCGTCGTCGACCTTGACGACCGAGGTCTGGCTGACCGTGCCCCACTGGCTGAACGTCCCGATCATGCACATGGCGCCGTACTCGCCGCGGGGACCGGTCATCGGGAACCGGGGGCCGGGCAGGTAGCCCTCGAGGATCGTCGCGCCCATGTCGCAGATGGACTGGCGGCCGGTGGCGCAGTAGCGGCAGACACCGCAGTTCGGGATGAACGAGCAGACCACCTTGTCGCCGGCCTTGACCCGGGTCACGCCCGGCCCGATCTCCTCGATGATCCCGGCGCCCTCGTGGCCGAGCACCATGGGCAGCCGGGCCGGGAGGTCGCCGTGCGCGATGTGGATGTCGGAGTGGCACAGGCCCGCGTGGGTATAGCGGATGAGGACCTCACCCTCCTTGGGGCCGTCCAGGTCGAGCTCTTCGATCTCGATGCGCTTACCGGGCTCGTAGACGACAGCGGCCTTGGTCTTCATCGACACTCCTTCGAAATATGGCTCTTCCCTGGTTCCGGGACGTTACATGGTTTAAATAGTGACATGATCAGGGGGGCTAGACACCAGCCTGGTGGTGCCTGATATCGTGCGGCGGCTCGTAGAACATGGTCTGCCTGCGCTGGTCACGGCAGGCACGGCAGGACACCCAGACGTGCCCCAGGCCGCGGCCTCGTTCGGCTCCCTCGCGGGCGGGCGCGCAGATGCAGGGCTTCCAGCTGACCTGGGCGCCACCGGGCCACAGCTGATGGCCGAACGGGCAGAACTCGGGCTTGTTTTCGAAAATCGATACCGGCATGAAAATGATCATGCCCAGATGAGGGACGGGTCATGCGGCCGGCCTTGGTCATGCGGCCGGGGTGTCGGCGAGCAGGAGCTTGATGCGGTCCATCGCGGCCAGGGCCGCACCGGGCTCGCGGCGGCCGAGGTTGGGTGGAGACTAGGGTGACAACTGAAGGAGGGCTGACCTGGTGATATCCACCCGCATCGACTGGGTCCGCGAGCACTGCCGGCTGTTGCAGGCGATCTCGGCGGAATTCACGCGGACCCGCCCGTTCGACGGGCTGACCATCGGCACCGGCATTCACCTGGAGGCCAAGACGGTCGCGCTGCTGCTGACGCTGCGCGACGGAGGGGCCCGGCTGGTCTCGACCGGCAACCTCAACACCACCCAGCCGGACGCCGTCGCCCGGCTCCGGGACGAGGGCGTCACCGTCATCGGCGAGCCGACCAAGGACGCCCGGGTGCACGCCTCTTACCAGGACGGGGTGCTGGCCGCGGAGCCTGACCTGATCCTGGACAACGGCGGGGACCTGTTCACCCGGTACCTGGACCGCCCGTACGAGGGGCTGGTGGGCGGGACAGAAGAGACGACGTCGGGCCGGATGCGGCTCGAGCCGCTCCGGGACCGGCTCAGGCTCCCGATCCTGGTCATCAACGACAGCCCGATCAAGCAGTTCGCCGAGAACGAGCACGCCGTCGGCCAGAGCGCGCTGGAGTCCTACCTGCGGATGACCAACCGGGTCACCAACGGCGAGCAGGTCACCGTGTTCGGCTACGGGTCCTGCGGGCGCGGCGTCGCGGCGGCCTTCCGTGCGGCCCGCGCCCGGGTCTCGGTCGTCGATGTCGATCCGGTGACCAGGCTCCGGGCACACCTGGACGGGTTCGGCGCACCGCCGCGCAACGTCGCTATCGCCAGCGCGGACCTCATCATCACCGTGACCGGCGCCCGGAACGTGCTGACCGCCGCCGACCTGCCGTTGCTGCGGGACGGCGTCATCCTGGCCAACTCCGGGCACTTCCCGGCCGAGATCGACGTCCCCGGCCTGGCCGCCGCGGCCGCGGTGGCGAGCACGACCGAGTACCCGGAGGACCTGCTCACGCTGGAGCTCACCGACGGCAGGCGCATCCACGTGCTTGCCCGCGGGCACATGTTCAACCTGGCCGGACCGCGGCCGCTGGGCAACTCCATCGAGTCGATGGACCTGGGCTTCGCACTGCAGGCCCGCTGCCTGGAGGCGGTCGCCCGCCGCCGCGTCGACGCCGCCAGCTGCGTCGTCCCGGTCCCGGCGGATATCGACGCGGCGGTCGCCCGCGGGTACCTCGACCGAAAGTACCCGGCGGCGGGGTAACGCCGGCGGACGAGGTAATCCTCCGCACCCTGGTCCTGCAGTTCGATATATCCGGGTGATTGCGGCCGGAAAGTTGTTGGCGATCGGGGGGTGGCCGGCTCATACCAGCGAGCAACCGCGGGCGGACCCGGAGCCATGCCCGGTACCAGGAGTACGACGATGCGGACCCCGAAGGTCGGGCCAGGCCGGAGGCCGTCGGGCACGATGACCTCGCGTACCGCCGCTGCCGGCGGTACGGCTGCCGATAGCGGTACGGCGGCTGATGGCGGTGCGGCTGCCGATGGCGGTGGCCGGGCCGCCCGGGTGGAGGAAATGGCCCCGCTCTACCAGGAGCATTACCGGTCACTGGTGCGGCTCGCCGCGTTGCTGGTCTCCGACCTGGCCGCCGCGGAGGAAATCGTGCAGGAGGCCTTCGCCGAAGCGCACGGCCGGTGGAGCACGCTGCCCGACCATAACGCCGCGCTCCGCTACCTGCGCCAATCGCTGGTCCGCCAGGCCCGGACGATGACCCAGTTCCAGCCGGTCCCGGACTCACGGGCAGCCGGCCTGCCGGCGAGCGGCCGGGAGCCCGTCGTGCTGGCGGCCCTGCGGGCGCTGCCCGCCCGCCAGCGCGAGGTCCTGGTCCTGCGCTACTTCGCCGACCTGCCCGAGGCTGAGATCGCCTCGGTGACCGGGACCAGGATCGCCGTCATCAGGAGCTACGCCAGCCGCGGAATGTCGTCCCTGCGCACCGGGCTGTCCGGCAACGTCGCCAAGGAAGCAATAGTCTCACTGCGACCACCAGTCGCAGCTGAACCCGCGGAGCCGCCAAGGGGCGGTATCACCGGATCCGGGGGTGGGTGAAGTCGATCACCACCCGGTCCGGGCCGGCCAGGGATGAGATGTGGTAGCCGCCACGGGCGGCCAGGCCGATGCCGAAGCTCAGGTAGCCCTCGAAGTCGCCCGCCGCCCTGACCATCAGCAGCTGCGGGTAACGCGGCCTGAGCACCGACGGGCCGGTCCAGGTCCGGTAGGCTGGCTGCGCGCAGTTCGCGCTGGCTCCGCGGAAGACCACGTGCAGCCGGGACTTTCCGGCCAGGGGGACCGGCGTGCCTCTCGGGTCGGCGTACACGGTCACGACCCGCTCGGCGGTGACCGCCGGGAGACCGCCGGAGAACTGGAACACGACCCGGTCATAGCCGCCGTGCTTCCCCGTCCTGACCGCGGTCAGGTAGCTGCCAGGCTGGGCGCACGCGCGGGACGCGTCGTCCAGCTGGGCGGTGCTGGCCGCTGCAGTGCTGCTGGCGGTCACGGCCGATGTGGCCGATGCGGCCGGGCCCGGCGATCCGGCCGGGGCACTGGCGCATCCGGCCAGGACGGCCAGACCCGCTACGGCCGCAAGACCTGCGCTGCGCGTGAGCTTAGACATGACTCTTTCCCTTCACGAAGCCAGCGTCGGCTGGTTTCGTTTCTTAGAGTCGTGCGGGGCCACCTGCGGACATGATCGAGAACCACAATCTAATGTGATATTGGTCACCATTTGCTGCCGATCCGGGCCGCCCGGCGCCTTGACGCCGCGCGCCGTCGGCGGCACGGTGGACCTTTGACCCGAATGGCCAGCGAAGGAGCCTGGGTGGAAGACCTCACGGTGCCGCAGATCACCGCCGACGACCACGTGCTCGGACCGGCCGACGCGCCCGTCACGGTCCTGGAGTACGGCGACTACGAGTGCCCGTACTGCCGCGGGGCGGCCCGGGACCTGCACCGGATGCTCGACCTGTATCCGGGTTCGATCCGGTTCGTGTTCCGCAACTTCCCCATCCAGCAACTGCACCCGCACGCCGAGCAGGCCGCGGAGGCGGCCGAGGCGGCCGCCGCCCAGGGCAAGTTCTGGGAGATGTACGACCTCCTGCTCCGCCCCTCGTCCGGCCTCGACATGGGCTCCCTGCTGGGATACGCCCAGGACATCGGCCTGGACGTAGACCGGTTCGAAAAGGAGGTCAAGGGCGGCGCCTACGCGGCCAAGATCGAGCATGACCTGCAGGAAGGCGTCAGCAACGGCGTCAACGCCACCCCGAAGTTCTACGTCGACGGCAACCGCATCAACGGCAAGCTCCCGCTGGAAGGCCTCGAGGACGCCATCCGGGCTTCGATCCAGGCCGCCTCAGCTTGAACTAGCCCGGCCAGGGCTGGCCCCTCTGCACCCGGGAGTGACGAAAAACGAGCCCGGTGAGCTGATCTCCACGAGCGGACCAAGACCAGCAGGAGAGGACGATCAGCCATGGAAGCCACCGGCGGGCTACTCCGTCCAGCGGGCTTCGGCCGCGGCCGGCAGCAGGCCGGCCCGGTCGAGCGCGGCTCGGGCCGGCTCGGCGCCTCCCTCGCGCGCTATCAGGTCGTAGTGGGTCGCGGTCAGCCCGCGCAGCGAGCTGAAGTCGCGCTCGCCCCTGGTGGCCAGGTGGGCGGCGAACCCGAAGATGCCGCCCCACAGGATCCCCAGGCCGATACCCGCCGCCACCATGGCCAGCCACGCGTGCCCGGTGGTGAACAGCCCGAACAAGATGCCGATCAGCAGGCCGGCCCACAGCCCGCTGGCCGCGCCCGCGGCCGCGGCGCGCCACTTGGTCAGCCGTCCGGTCACCCTCTCGACCAGCCGCAGGTCCGACCCGACGATATCGAGGTGCTCGACCGGGAAGCCGTCATCGGATAGCCGGTCGACCGCTCGCTGGGCGGAGCCGTAGTCATCGAACCGGGCTACGGTGTTCCACGCGGCCTGGACCGGGTTCACCGTAAGCCTGCCGTACATCATGGCGACGTTCCTTTCGTCTCTGTCCCGGCAACCGCCGGCGACAAGACCAGGATCGGCGTCGCATGTGCACAGCAGGCGCTACCCGCGTGGAGACGGGGTGTAGGTTCGCGGATCCCGGCCCGGGCAGGCCAGCCGGGACCCGCGAACCGGGATGTCAGGCTCCCTCGGCGACCGGGTAGATCTCGTCGGCGACGAGCCCGTGCGCCTCGCGGTGCACCGTGGCGGCCGCGCCGGCGTCCGGGGCGTCGACCAGGCAGAAGATCTTGCCGTGCTCCTGGTCGACCCAGTAACGCAGGTAGTGAACGCCGTGCGCGTCCTGAGTCTGCAGGTCGGCGGCGTGCGCCTTGGCCACGTCGTCCAGGGTGACCGGGCCCCCGATGGTTTGCGTGTCCATGAACAGTGCCATGGTCGTCCTTTCTGTCGATGATGGACGGGCCCCCTGGCCCGCACGCACAGCCAACCGCACCGGGCCAGGGCGGCACATCGGGCATGATCCCTATCTTGGCGGGATGACCCCTAGCCGCTGGGCCGTGGCGACCGCCCGGGACCGGGTGGGCTCCCGCAGCTTGCGCAGGACGGCCGAGACATGGTGGCCCACCGTCTTCTCGGACAGCACGAGCCGTTCCGCGACCTCGGCGTAGGACAGCCCGTCGGCCAGCAGCCCGAGCACCTCGGTCTCGCGGGCGGTGAGCCCGGCCGGACTGGCGCGGCGGGCCGGCCGGGGGCCGCGGGGCACCGGCAGGCCGCGAGCGCGGCGGTCGCGCAGCACGGCGTGCCGCACGGCCGGGACATCGAGCGGGCCGAGCAGGTCCAGGCACCGCCGCGCGTCCCCGAGCTCGGGGGACAACGCCAGCGCATAAGCGGACCACAGCGGGCAGCCCCGGCCTTCCCACTCGGCGGCGGCCGCGCCATGCTCGCCCGCCAGCATGAGCGCGAACGGCCGGGCCAGGGGCGTACGGATCGGCCGGCGTTCCCCGGCCAGGTACAGCCACCAGCTGAGCTCGCCGAGTTCCCAGGGCTGCGGATGCGCGGCGGCGGCGTCCCAGGCACGGTCGATCTCGGTCACCAGGTCGCCAGGCCGCCCGGCGATCCACGCCGCCTCGGCCCGCGCCGCGGCCACCGGCACGAGACGCTGGGACTCCCCCGTCCGGACGGCGATCGCGAGGGCCTCGTCCAGCGCCCCGGTGCCGTCGCCGTCGCGCCTGGCTGCGAGCACGCCGACCACAGGCAGGGCGCTGACCTGGTTGATCGGCGCCACGGGCCGATGATGCAGGACGTCGTGGAGGCGCCGTTCCGCCAGGGCGTACCGTCCTTGCCCGGCCAGCGAGCGGGCGAGCCAGGCGCTCATGTACCGGCGCCAGGTATCGAGATCGCGATCGGCGCAGTACGTGATGCCGGCCTCGAGGTGCCGGTTGGCCTCGCTGAGCGACCAGGAGAGGACATGGATGCTGCCCAGGTTGGTGAAGGCCCGGGCGGCATGCTCGTGGGCATCCTCGGCCAGGGCCAGGTCCAGGCTCTGCGTCAGCCGCGTGCCGCCCTCCGCCATGTGGCCGGCGCTAGCCAGCGCCGTGCCCACGTTGTTGAGCGCGTGCATCTCGGTATCACGGTCGCCGAGACGGCGGGCCAGCTCGATCGCCTGCGTGCCCAGCCGGACGGTGGCCTTGGACTTCCCGGCCAGCATGCGCAGCTGGGCCAGGTTGCTGTACGCCATGGCCAGCTCCGGGCCCGGCTCGAGCGACTCCAGCGTGCTGACCGCCGCGGCGGCGTAGCGCTCGCTGTCCGCGTTCTGCCCCAGGAGCCAGGACAGCCGCGACAGCCACCGCTGGGACGCGCCGACCTGGCGCATGTCCCGCTCCTGCTCCCAGATGGCCAGCGCCGCCAGCACGCTGTCCCGGGCCGGCCTGAGCTGGTCGGTCAGGTAGCACTCGTAGGACAGCTGCTGGAGCAGGCCCGCGCGGGCCGGGTCGGGCCGTTCGTAATGCCGTAGCGCCAGCTGGGCCTGCTCGGCCGCCTCGCGATGCGCGCCGAGACACGCGGCCCGGGCGGCGGCGAGCGGAGCGTGGCGTGCCACAGCGGCCTGGTCGCCGCAGCCGTCGGCGTGGTAGGCCAGCCGCCGGTGGTCCTGCGAACCGCGTGAGGTCAGCGCGGCCAGGGCCGCGGCGTGCGCCGCCGAGCGCTGCGCCTGCGGCAGGGATCGCTCGACCGCCAGCCGCGCCAGATCATGCCGGAACCCCACCGCATCGGTGTCCAGGACCAGCACGCCGTGTTCCAGGCATTCGTCGACGG